>JAFSEY010000012.1 GCA_017435485.1 Bacilli bacterium | reverse complement strand
TTTAATTTAAAAATAAATGATGGTGAAATCCATGTTTTAATGGGACGAAATGGAATTGGTAAATGTACCATTTGTAAAGTGTTATTAAAAGATGAAACTTATGAAATTCAAAATGGTAATATTTTATATAATAATGAAAATATAACTAATTTAAGTACGTATGAGATGGCTAATTTGGGTTTTTATTTAATAAACCAGAATCCTTTAGCAATTGAGGGTGTAACAACTGCCGAGATGTTAAGAGCAAGTCTTTTAGCTAAAGGAATTAAAACAAATATTTTTGAGTTTAGTAAAGAACTAGAAAGTATTTGTGAAAAACTTCATTTACCTAAAGAATATGTTCACCGAGACATTAATGTTGGAATGAGTGGGGGAGAACGAAAAAAACTTGAACTTATTCATATGTGGATGTTAAAGCCAAAATTTATTATTTTAGATGAATTGGATTCTGGGTTAGATGTTGATGCATTAAAATTAGTTAGTGAATCTTTAAAAGAATATTATGAATTGTATAAACCAAGTATTTTAATTGTAACGCATCATCCAAAGATATTAAGTTCCTTAACTCCAGATTTTGTTCATGTTTTAGATGAAGGAAAAATTGTTAAAACGGGCGATTTAAATTTAGCTTTAGATATTGAAAAAAATGGATATAGTAATATTGATAAGGCTAATTTAGTTAGTGGGCAAGATAAAAATGAATAAATTGATAGTAGATAAAGAATTATTAATAGAAAATTTTATTGGACAAGTTACTTATAGTAATAAAGAAAGTATTATAAATATAAGTGGTCAATGTACTATATGTGATTATGAAGGAAATAGTGATTTAATTATTAATTTATATGCTAATAGTTCTTTAAATTATTATAGATTAAGAAAAAATCCTTTAAATACTAAAACAATAATTAATCAGAATAAAAATAGTAAATGTATATTTAAAGAAGCAATATTAAATAATGTTAATGATTTTAATTATACTATTGATGTTAATATGGATGCCGATGATAGTAGTAATAATGTTTATTTAAGAGTAGTAAATGAATTTGGTAATCCGCATATTATTGCTAATGGGAATGTAAGGAAAAACACAAAAAGTAATGTTTTATTAGAAGATTTAAGAGGTCTTAATCTAAATGATAATAAATTAATAATAGAACCTAATATGCAAATATTAAGTAATAGTGTGGAAGCTAATCATAATGTAACAATTAGTAATGTTAATAAAGATGATTTGTTTTATTTAAATAATAAAAGGATAAGCGATTTAGAAGCTACAAAATTACTTAAGGATGGATTTATTTTAGGAATATTTCCATTAGAGATAAAAGAAGAAATACAAAAAATTATAGATTAATGGAGGTGATTAAATGAATAGAGAAGATTTTCCGATGTTAGATAAAGATATTATTTATTTAGATAATGGAGCTACTACTTTAAAACCTAAATGTGTTTTAGAGAAAATGAATGATTATTATGAAAATTATTCTGCTAATACGCACAGAGGAGATTATGATATTTCTTATAAAGTTGATTTAGAGTATGAAAATACGCGTAATTTAGTAAAAGATTTTATTAATGCGGAGTGTTTAGAAGAGATTGTGTTTACTTCTGGTACAACTGAAAGCTTAAATATGATTGCTAATGGATTTTTTGCTAATTATTTAGAGGCTGGTGATGAAATATTAATCACAACTAGTGAGCATGCTTCTAATGTACTTCCTTGGTTTAGATTAGCAAAAAAAATTGGATGTAAAATTGGATATATTCCAGTGGATGACAATTATTATGTAACGATAGACAATGTTTTAAAATCAATCACTCCTCAAACTAAAGTAATTGCTTTAGCTGAAATTACAAACGTAATAGGAGATAAGCGTCCAATTAAAGAAATCGCTAAGATAGCGCATGAAAGAAATATCTTTGTCGTTGTGGATGGAGCTCAAAGTATACCTCATAAAAAAACTGATGTTCAAGATTTAGATGTTGATTTTCTGGCTTTTTCGGCTCATAAAATGTGCGGTCCAACTGGAGTAGGAGTTCTTTACGGGAAAAAAGCTTTACTAGAACAATTAGAACCAATTAATATGGGTGGGGGAATGAATGAATCGTTTGATTCAGAAAACGAAGTCTTTTTAAAGAGTTTGCCAACTAGATTAGAAGCTGGAACTCCTAATATTGCAGGAGTAATTGGCTTTGGAGAAGCTATTAAATATTTAACCAATATCGGGATGGATAAAATTAGTAAAATCGAACATAATTTACGAGAATATTTAATTGATAAGTTAATAAAAATCCCTCATATTGATATAATAAATTTAGAATCAGATAGTGGAATTGTTAGCGTTAATGTAGAAGGGATTTTTAGTCAGGATGTTGCTTATTATTTGAATAAATATAATATTTGTGTTAGAGCAGGTAATCATTGTGCTAAGATTATTAAGAAAACAACTGGGGTAACAAATTCAATACGCATAAGCTTATATTTTTATAATACCGAATCAGAAATAGATGAGTTAGTAGAATTGCTTTCTAATAAAGATAAAATATTAAAGGAGATGTTATAATGGATCCAGAAGTAAAAAGAGAAATTATAATGGATAACTATTTGAATCCCAAAAATAAAATAAAGATTGAAGACAATAGTTATGATAAAGTAAATTCTAATAATGAATCTTGCATTGATAATATTGATATCTTTGTTAAAGTGACTGATGGTATTATTGAAGATATAAAATTTGATGGGGAAGCTTGTGCGATTAGTACTTCTTCAACATCGATTATGATAAATAACTTAATTGGACTTAGTATAAGTGAAGCCATTAAATATATTGATAATTTTGATAATATGGTTAATGAAAAAGAATATAATAGAGAGCTTTTAAATGAAGCAATAGTTTATGAAGATATTTATAAACAAAATAATCGCAAACATTGTGCCTTGCTTCCTTATATCGGAATAAGAAAAGTTTTAGAAAAATATAGTAAATAACTTTACATATTGTAAAAATATTAGTTCTATGATAATATTAGTGTGTAAGCAAGGAAATTTGCATAAAATAAAAAAGAGGAAACATTCAGTTTGGAAGTTGAATGTCTACCTTGAAAACTATTGTGTAGACATTTAAGTCATGGACTTAAGTGTCATTTTTTTATTACAACTATTATCATTAATAGAAGGAATAAAATTATGGCTAGCAAATATAATACTTTACAAACGTATTCACGTTTTTTCACCATAGCACCTCCTTCCTAAAATAGAATGGAGGTAGACACTCAAACAACTGATTATTTCCTAAAATAATTATACAATAAGTAAACTTATGGTATCAATATAATTAATAAAAAAATCATCAAAATTTGATGATTTTTATATGCCTTCGCGTACTTCCATAATTACTGGTAAGATAATAGGTCTTCTTCCAGTAAGTTCATTTATATATGGATGTAATTCTAAAATTATTTGATTTTTTAAATCAGTAAAACTATATGTATTTTTTTGCAGATAATTAACAACTATATCATTAACTTTATGTTCAATTTTATTAATTAGATCAGGATTTTCATTTACCATGATAAATCCTCTTGTGGTAATATTTGGTTTTATTAATAATTTTCTAGTCATTGGATTAATGTTTAAGATTGTAACTAAAATACCATCTTTACTCATTAATTTACGATCTTTAATTACAACGCTACCTACATCACCAATTCGTGATCCATCAACATATACGTCTCCTGCTTGGATAGTACCATTTTTTCTTACGCCATCTTTAGATAATTCAACAACATCACCATTTTTACAGATTAAGATGTTATTTTCATTAATGTCACAACTAACAGCAATATCTCCATGTTCTTTTAACATACGATATTCACCATGCATTGGCATAAAGTATTCTGGTTTAATAATACGAAGCATCCATTTTAATTCTTCTTGTTTAGCATGTCCTGAAGTATGGATATCACTAAATTCGCTATTAGTAAAAACTTTAACGCCTTTTAAATATAATTTGTTAATAATACGATTTATACTAGCAGCATTTCCAGGAATTGGACTAGATGAGAAAACAACTAAGTCATCAGGTAGTAAGCTAATTTGTTTATGAACTCCATTAGCTATTCTTGATAAAGCTGCTAGAGGTTCTCCTTGGGAACCAGTACATAAAATACATACTTCATTTTTCTTTAAGTCTTTAGCTACATTATTTTCAACAAATACTGATTTGTCTTTGATAAGTCCATTATTAACTGCTAAGTCAATACTTGTTTCCATGCTGCGCCCAAAGGTAACTATTTTACGATTATTAACGCGGCAAGTTTCAACAATATGTTTAATACGATAAATATTAGATGCGAATGTGGCAATGATTACACGACCATGATGACTAGATATAATGTCATTTAATGTTTCATCAACACAACTTTCACTTTTGGAAAATCCACTTGATAAAGCATTTGTACTATCACTAAGTAATAATTTAACACCTTTTTTCCCGATTTCAGTCATTTTATGGATATCAGCCATTGGTCCAATTGGTGTTAAATCAAATTTAAAGTCTCCTGTTTCAAAGATTACACCATTTGGAGTATGAATAGCTAGGGCAAATGAATCAGGAATAGAGTGAGTAGTGTTAACAAATTCAATTTTAAAATTTTTAAAATTAACTACTAAATCTTTCGTGATGATTTCCATATTTTCATATTTAATATTCTTTTCTTGAAGTTTTTTGTTAATTAAATCAGCAGCAATTTTAGGAGCATAGATAACAGGAATATTAACGCTTTGAAGTAAAAAGGAAATTCCTCCAATATGGTCTTCATGTCCATGAGTTATAAATAAAGCTTTAATGCGATTTTCATTTTGTTTTAAATAAGTAACATCTTGAATAACATAGTCAATACCTAATAACTCATCTTCGGGAAACATAACTCCAGCATCTATAACTAATAATTCCTCATTATGAGAAATTACATACATATTTTTACCGACTTCTCCTAGTCCTCCAAGAGCTATTACTTGCGTAATATCTTTGCTATTTTGCATATAATTCTTCCTTTCAAATAAAAAAAATAAAGTTTTTTTCTTGATTACATTATAGCTTATTGTGGTTTATTTGTCCAGTTTTTTGTGTTATACTTTAAATTGATTGACACTGGAGGGTATTATGGGATTATTTGATAAATTTAAACAATTAGTTAGTAAGAAAAAAGAAGAAAGTACAGAAGAAGTAGTTCAAGTATATGACAAGGGACTTGAAAAAACTCGTAATGAAGTTATATCTAAATTAAATGTCTTAGGTATTAAGTATACTAAAGTAAATGAAGAATATTTTGAAGAATTAGAAGATCTACTTATTAGTGCTGATATTGGAGTTAAAACAGTATTTTCTTTTATGGAAAGATTAAGAAGTCGTGTTAAAAAAGAAAATATTATTGATACTGATTATTTAAAAGAAGTTATTGTTGATGAATTATTTATTATTTATGTTAATAATGAATCTTTAAGTGATAAAATTAATATGCAAAAAGATGGACCAACTGTTATTTTAATGGTAGGAGTAAATGGTGTAGGAAAAACGACAACAATTGCTAAACTAGCTCACAAGTATTTAAATGAAGGTAAAAAAGTAATGATGATTGCGGGAGATACTTTTAGAGCGGGAGCAGTAGATCAATTAAAATTATGGGCGGAAAAAACTGGCAGTTTGTTCTTTGGAAAGGATAATACAGATCCAGCTGGAGTAATCTTTGATGGACTTGATATGGCCAAGAAAGAAAATGTTGATATTGTTTTAATTGATACAGCTGGTAGGTTACAAAATAAAGTTAATTTAATGAAAGAATTAGAAAAAATTAATAAAGTTATTGCTACTAAAGTAGAAAACGCTCCGCATGAAACATTACTAGTAATTGATGCAGCAACTGGTCAAAACGGAATCATGCAAGCTAAATCATTTAAAGAAATTACGAATATTACAGGACTTGTATTAACTAAATTAGATGGAACTGCTAAGGGTGGAATTGTCTTAGCTATTAAAGAAGAAGTAGATATTCCTGTTAAATTCATCGGTTTAGGAGAAAAAATGACTGATTTACAAACATTTGATATCGAAAATTATATTTATGGATTATTTAAGGATGTGATGTAATTAAAAATAACTTGATAGATATATGCAGAAAGGAGTCTTTTAATGAATATTGACGAAATTAAACCTGTTTTTAATATTAGTGATAAAAATAAAAAAATAATAACTCAAATCGACAAAATGTTATTGACTTTAAAAATAGAAAATAATGTCAAAAAAACTAATTTGAAAATTAAATCTCGAGTTAGATCAATTTATTCATCTCTTGCAATAGAAACAAACTCTTTAACCTTGCAATCAGTATCAAGTATTATAAACAAAAAATTAGTGTTAGGAAAACGAAAAGAAATTCAAGAAGTAAAAAATGCTAATGAATTATATGAAAATATAAATAGATATGATTGGAAATCAGAATATGATTTTTTAAAAGCTCATTATATTATGATGCAATTTCTTAGTAATGATAATGGGAGTTATCGAGATCATGGTGAAGCGATAAAAAAAGATGATAAGATCATTTTTATAGCACCTGATTCACTTTTGGTTCCTTCGTTAATGAAAAATTTATTTATATTTATTAATCAAAATAAAAATAATATTCATCCTTTAATATTATCTTCAATATTTCATTACTATTTTGTTTATATTCATCCTTTCTCAGATGGTAATGGTAGAATGGCTAGATTTTGGGTCAGTTTGATTTTAACAGATTATAATTCTAATTTTGAATATATACCTATTGAAGAAGAAATATATTTAAAACAAAAAGAATATTATGAATCAATTTCTAATTGTCATATTAATGGTAATTGTAATTTATTTATTGAATTTATGTTAGATGTAATATATAACGCTTTAAGAAAAACTACCCAAGAAACTACCCAAGAAATTAAAAAAGTAAAATTAAATGATAATCAACAAAAAATTATTGATTACATAAAGAAAAATCCTAATATAACAAGAAATGAATTAGCTAGTAAACTTAATATTACTCCAGATGGAGTGAAATATAATTTAAATAAACTAATAAAAAATAATATTCTTGAAAGAGTTGGATCAACAAAAGGTGGATACTGGCAAATTATAAATAATGATTAGATGAATAAATAAAAAAATTAAGGATGTGATGTAATGGATAAAGTTGTTTTATATAATGAGTTATTTTTATGTTATCAAGATTTGTTGACAGAAAATGAAAAAGCTACTTTTTTAGATTATTATGCTGATGATTTATCTTTAAGTGAGATAGCAGATAATAATAAGGTTTCTAAAAGTGCTGTATCTAAAACAGTAAATAAAGTAGAAGAAAAGTTAGAATATTATGAAAACATTTTAAAATTAAATTGTAAAAATAAAATAGTTCAAGAAGTTTTAGAAAAAAATAGTTTAAAAGAAATAAAAAAATTATTAAATGACTATATAAATTTATAAGTATTGTTTTAACACAATATTTTTTTTGTCATAAGATAAATAGTATTATACTGGAATTATTTGGCTATAATAGAAGTATATTGACAAATTTACTACATTTTAATAAAATAAAAAAGCTAAAAAAACATTTTGGAGGATATTATGAAAAAAATAGTAAATCTTTTTTTAACAATTTTGATGTTTTTGTCTTGCATTCCTTATGTTCAAGCATCAACAGATATTTCTCAAGGAGCTAATAAAGGTGATTTACGTTTAGGGACTTATATAGCTGCTAATAAAAACAAGGTTTCAGTGGTTAAAACTGATGATAATGGAGTTACCGTAAAAAAGGAAGTTACTAAAAATAGTGCTGGTAACTACGATGTTGAATTTTTTGTATCAGGACCAACAACAACAGCAACAACTCAAATAAAAATACCTGTTTATGTTGTTTTTGTAATCGATAGATCGTATTCTATGCGTTTAAAAAGTGATAATGGTAAAAGCCGTTGGGAAAATGCTGAGGAAGCGGCAATTGATATTTCGGCTAAATTTAATTTATTAGGGGTAAATATGGCAGCTGTTGGTTTTTCTGGAGGAAGAAATAGATCAGAAGCTAATGGTGGAGATAATATTGCCTACAATGATACCGTAGATATAAGAGACGTATTTAGTACAGCGCCTATTACTAATTTTGGTGATTATGATACTAATCATAACACTGGTGGTGGTACTAATATGTATGCTGGTCTAAAAAGAGCGCAAGAGTTACTTAAAGATAAAAATGGCCTTAAACATATTATTTTATTAACAGATGGAGTTCCAACTTTTTATTATGATGAAAATGGATATTCAAAAGGAGCAGGAAATTCCAATTCAGATGAAAGAATAGTTCAAGTTCCAAATGTAGTAGAAAAAACTAAAGAAATAGCTACAGCAGTTAAAAATGATGGAATTACAATCCATACAATAGGTTATCATTTTGATAAATTAACCTATGTACATTCTAGTAATAGTTCTTTAAACGAACGTGCTTTAGCCCAAGATACTTTATCAAATGTTGCTAGTTCTAGTAGTAATTATCATATTGTTAATTCATATGAAGAAACAAATCTTAGTATTGAGTTTAATAATATAAAAGACGATATATCTACAGTTTCAATTGCTAATAATCCTATTATAACCGATGAAATTGGGAATAATTTTAAATTAAGTGGAACAAATACTTATGGAGGCTCTAAAGAATTAAAAAAGAACAATTTTGGGGTTACTTCTTCACCAACGAGTCTTGGAAAATTTAGTATTCAGATAAACTCTGATTCACCGACTGGTTGGTATAAAACAAACAATGATTTTACTTTTAGTTATACTCATGCCACAAAAGGTGTGCAAACTATAACTATTTCGGAAAATCCTGAAGTTTTTTGGGCACAACCAGTCCCATATACAATTTATCATGTTGAAAAAGATAATATTAATAATATTTTAAAAATAGAAAATGGTAGTGGTGAATATAATACTTCAGTAAGTGTAAATGAACAAACATTTACAGGATATAATTATGATAGTAAAAGTAAAGAAAATATAGTTTTAAAAGATTCTGGAAATGTAGCGTATGTTTATTATACTAAAAAAGCGTATAATTATAAGATTAATTATTATTATGATGGATTGATTGATTCAAGTAAGACAGAAACTAAAAGTGCCTTGTATAATACAGAAATTACAAATTATCCGGATAAAAATATTACCGGCTATAAATTGGAAAAAGTAACAACAAATGATGATGACAAAAGTATTCCTTTAACTATAAGTGAAGATAATAATAAGAATGTTATAAATGTTTATTATATTAAAGATAAATTTAATTATAAAGTAGAATATTATTATGATGGAAAAATTGATAATGAATTAACTTATAAAAATAGTGCATATTATAATGACGTTATAACTAATTATCCTTTGAACGAAAAGAAAGGTTTTAGCTATGTTGAAACTAAAAATGCTCCTTTAAAAGTAGCAGCAAATGAAAATGAGAATGTTATTAAAGTTTATTATGAAAGTAATAACTATAATTACATTATTAATCATTTTGAAAAGGGAAATATTGAAAATATTTTTGAAATTGAACAAGGTGAAGCTAAATATAATTCTCTTGTTGATGTAAATAAAAAGGATTTTGCAGGTTTCACTTATGATAGTCAAGATTTGGAACAAATTTTAATAGATACAGAAAATAATAATGCTAATGTTTGTTATAAAAGAAATATGTATTCTTATAAGGTAGAGCATTATAAAGAAAATTTAGAGGGAAAATATAATTTAGTTGAAGAAGATACGGTTATTTATAGTGCTTTATATGAAAGTGATGTAACTTTTGATATAAATGATTATGAAGGATATACATATAATGAAAATAAAACAGAAAATATAACTTTAAAAGTTCCAGCTAATAATGATTTAGTGATTCGTTTGTATTATGATTTAAATGAAAGTAAAGCTATAGTCCATCATGTCGTAAAACAAGGCGACTATTATTACTCATTTAAAGATTTTGGTACACAGGATGATAATTTATTATCTTTTGAAAATGTTAATTTAGAGGATGATATTTTTAAAGGAAAAATTGGAATGTTATTTGAAGCTAATAAAAGAATTGTTCCGGATTATTATTTATCAGCGGTTTATCAAGGTAATATTTTAACTCATAGTGATGCAATTTTATTAGAATTAACAACTATTAAAGATAAATTAGAATCTGAAACTAAAGAGTATACTTACGTATATGAAATTATCTTAGGTGAAGGTGATGGATCTGAAGATGATATTTTACCTCCTCAAACAGGTTATGAAAATAATTATAGTATTATGAGTTATCTGTTATTTATTTGTGCTTGTTATTTATTAATTAGAAAAAGAATTAATTAAAAGGGTCATATGATCCTTTTTATTGGTTAGGAAGATGATATATGAAGTATTTTAAATTTATAATAATTTTTCTTTTTGTTGTATCTTTAACTGTTATAGGGTATTTTTACTATGATAAAAAGATTAATGAATTTAATAATATCTATTTATTAAAAATAAATGATAAAGCCGAAGAAGATATAGAAGTTTATAAAGAAGAGATAACCAGTTTAAAAGAAGAATATAATAATGATGAAGTAGTTGGTACATTAGAAATATTAAATACTGATTATAAAGTGCCAATAATGCAAGCTGAAGATAATGATTATTATTTAGAACACCTGCCAGATAAAACTAAAAGTTTTATGGGATCAATTTTTTTGGATTATCGAGTTGATATTGATAATAGTCAAAAGTTATTAATTTATGGTCATAACTCGTCTAAATATGAAATGCCTTTTGCTATTTTAGAAAATTATTATGATGAAGAATATTTAAAAGAACATAAATATGTAGAAATAAAAACAAAAACTAAAATAAGAAAATATGAAGTATTTTCTGTTTATATTGCTACTACGGATTATTCTTACATGAAAATTAATTATGAAAAAGATGAATATTTAAATCATTTAAATAATTTAAAAAAGTATTCTTTTTATGATATAGATTTAGAATTAGATAGTAATGATAATATTTTGATTTTACAAACTTGTAGTACTCATAAAGATTATGCTAATTATGATAAAAAATATTTAATAATTGCATTGAAAGAAATTTAATAAAGTTCAAATTTATTTGAACTTTTTTTGTGGTATAATTAAAAAGAGGAGATCTTTATGAAACAAATTACAATTGAAGATGATGAAGCTTATTTAAGACAGATATCTGAGGAAGTAAGTTTTGATGATTCTAGTTTAGCTGATGATATTCAAACTCTAAAAAAATATTGTACAGAACTTGATTGTTTTGCGATGGCAGCTGTTCAATTAGGAATTCCTAAAAGAATGATTTATTTAAAAAATACTAATATGGAAATAGCTAATCATCTTCAATTTGGGATAGACATTGAAGTTGCTAAAAATTATGATGAACAGAGAGTTTTAATTAATCCAGTAGTTTTAAATAGGGAAGGATTAACTTTATATTGGGAAGCATGTGCTAGTTGCATGAATAATATGGGACTTGTAAAAAGACCATATAGAATTGAAGTTTTATATTATGATCCTAGTGGAGAAAAGCATGTTGATGTTTTTGAAGGATTTGAATCCACTGTTTTAAGTCATGAGCTAGATCATTTAGATGGAGTTTTACATATTGATAAATCTTTAGAAATAAAAGTGCTGCCGGCTAAAGAACGGGCAAAGTTTAGACAAACTCATGATTATGAAATAATTTCTAAAGATGGAGACTTTGAAAAGTTATCTCAAGAATATAAAAGAAAGTTAAGTAAATAAAGTTCAATTATTTGAGCTTTTTTTATGGTATAATTAAATTAGGTGTAATTATGAATTTAAAAGAGTTAAATAAAGAATATGACAAATTACAAAAAAAGTATGGAGCTAAGGAATTAGATTCTATATATAATGGTGGATTAGAAGATAATCCTGATGTATGTTTTGTTTTTATGAATCCAACAGGAAGAAATATTGCAACTAACAAAGATTGGAAAGGGCTTAAAGCACCTTGGATTGGTACGAAAAATATATGGGATTTGTTTTATAAATTAGAACTTTTAGATGAAGAATTACATGAAGAAATAAAAGCTAAAAGAGGAAAAGATTGGACACCAGAGTTTGCCGAAAAAGTTTATGAAGATGTTAAAAAACATAAATACTTTATTACTAACTTAGGAAAATGTACGCAACTTGATGCTCGAGAATTACCAGATGAAGTTTTAGCAAAGTATTTGAAATATTTAAAAGAAGAAATTACAATTATAAATCCCAAAGTAGTTATATTATTTGGTAATCAAGTTAGTTCGATAGTCTTAGATGAAAAGATAACAGTTGGTACAGTAAGAAGAAAGCTTTTTACTAAAAAAATAAAAGGAAAAGATTATAAATTTTATGCAGTATATTATCCCGTAGGTAATGGAAGATTTAATGTAGACAAAGCCATTGATGATATTAAATGGATTATAAAAAATGAGTTAGTTAATAATAAAGAAAAAACTCATGCATAAATTAGGAGGCTTATTATGAATTATTGGTTATTGATAATATTGGTAGCAGTGTTAATTATCCCAATCATTATTAGTGTATTATTTTATGTAAAATATAAACTAGTACCTGCTATATATATGAATTGTTGCTTGCTACTGTCATATTTATTTTGCTTATCTGTACTAGCTGGGGCATTATTATCTAATTTAGATTATTTTATAAATAATAATAAATTAATTTTGGTATTAGGTGCTATTTGTATGATTTTAATGCCAATAATGCTACTTAAAATAGCTAAATCTATTATAAAAGGAATAAAATTAAGATTAAAGAAAAAATTATTGTTAACTGGGACAATAATAGAAATAGATAATTTAAAGTTAGAAATATATAAACCATTAAGAAGTTATTATCTTGGATATTATAAGGGTACTTATAAAAATACTAGTGGTAAGAAATGTACTTTTAAAAGTGAAGATTATTTAAAAAATTATTATAGTCCATTTAATAGTAATAATAAGAAACCAAATAAAATTATTATTTATGTAGATCCAAATAATGAGAAGAATTATTACTACAAAATAGAAGATTTTAAATAGATAATTTAAATAAAAAAGCAAAATATAGTAAATGAAAAAAGTAGATAAACAAAATTTAATTATTTAACATAAAATATATAGGTGATTAATTTGTTTAATATACAGGATGCTTTATATGTAGCATCAATTTTAAAAATTAATTTTGATAAATTTACTCCTCAAGAATTTTTAGAGGGTATAAATATTGAAGTTGAACATGGTAAAATAAATTCTAATACGAATGTAACTAATAATGATTTAATAATGACAGCTAAAATAGCATTAGCTCATTTGAATGAGTATCCAAATTACTATAATCCAAATTATGGTTTGAAAGTATTTGAAGAATTTTTGAAAAGTAAATTGAAATAAGCGGAGATTTTTATGAATATAGGAATAGACATAGATGGAGTTCTTACAGACTTAGAAAATTATATATTGACTGAAGGTTATAATTTTACATTAAAAAATAATTTAGGTTTTAATAAAGAGATGAATGAGAATTCTGTATATGGTTTTTTAAAAAAAGAAGATAGTCATCAATTTTGGGATAAATATTGGTTTGAATATGCTAAAAATGTTTCGGTAAGATCAAATGCAGCAAGTGTTATTAAAAAATTAAAAGAAGAGGGCAATAAAATAATAATTATTACGGCTAGAACTTATGATAGTCAAATTATAAAATATGGTTTAGAAAAACAAAAGAAAATGGAGCAGTTAATAATTACTTGGTTAGAAAAAAATCAAATATTTTATGACAAAATTGTTTTTTCAAATTTATATAAATTAAAGGATTGTTTAGATAATCAGATAGATATCATGATCGAGGATTCTGTTTCAAATATTGAACAATTGAAAAATGATATGAAAGTTTTATGCTTTGATGCAAAATATAATAGATTATATAAAGATAAAAAAGTAACTAGAGTTTATAGTTGGAATGATATTTATAAGTTTATCATTATTCATTAAGAATAATTTCTAAAGCACTAATAATTTTATTAGTGTTTTCATTATTTCTAAACATCATATCTGGATGATTGTTTAAAACCATTTGTTTAAAAGTATTAAAAGAATACCATTTAACCTCAGATAATTCCTCCTGTTGAATATTAAAATCTTTTTCATTTAAGTTACAAAAAGCATAATAAGCATAAGTGAATTGTCTATTAGGTAATGTATCTTTTTTTAGTTCAATTAGTTTATGCAAATCCTTTGGAGATAAATTAATACCTAATTCTTCTTTAGATTCTCTAATAATAGCATCGATATTAGATTCTCCGGCAATTACATGACCACCATGCCATGCCCATTTGTTGGGGTGAATATTTTTTGTACTAGATCTTTTTTGTAATAAAATTTCTTTATTATCATTTATTAGAAAAATAGCTACTTCTTTGTGATATAAACCTTCATTATGAATAATAACTTTATCTAAAATTTCACCTGTAGCATATCCATTGGAATTTAATACTTCTAATAATTCCATAAACTTTCACCTCTATTTAAAATAATTATATATAAATTTAACAATAGCTGTCAAATTAGTAGAGATAGTTGTATAATAAAGTTGTAGGTTGGTGAGGTTATGATATATTTAAAAACATTTACTTTATTAGATGAAGAACAAGAATATAATTTAGCAAGGTTTAGAGAACGAAGAAGAATATTTAATAATCAATATCCCTTACAACTTTTTTATGTTAAAGAATTTCAAGATATTGAATTTGATAATATTACGATATTTTATGGTGGAAATGGTTCAGGTAAAACAACGTTATTAAACATTATAGCTGATAAATTGTTGGCAGAACGCAAAAGTGTTATTGATAAAGGATCTTACTTTAAATTATATGTGGATGAATGTCAGTTTGAAATGTCTTCAGAAGAACCTATTGAAGTAAAGGTAATAGCTAGTGATGATGTATTTGAATATCTACTAGATATTAGAGCTATAAATAGTGGAGTTAATAAGAATAAAGAAAGATTAAGTAAATCATATATGGAGTTTAAATATAATAGTAGTGGTACTAACTTCGATACATATGAAGAGTTAAAGAATAGTTATGAATCAAAGCATATGACAATGTCAAAATTTGTTAGACAAAGATTAGGTAATAACAATCTTATAGAACAATCGAATGGTGAGTCAGCTTTAATGTTTTGGGAAAAGGAAATACAAGAAAATAGTATATATTTACTTGATGAACCAGAAAATAGTTTATCGGCAGAGAACCAACTGAAGTTAAAACAATTTATTGAAGATTCAGCTCGTTTTTATAACTGTCAATTTATAATTTCGACCCATTCGCCATTTTTACTTAATTTAAAAGGCGCTAAAATCTATGATTTAGATGATGTACCAGTTAAAGTAAAAAAATGGACAGAATTAGCCAACGTTAAAGTTTATTATGATTTTTTTAAAGAACACGAAAATGAATTTAAGGACTAATTTAGAGTTCTTTTTTTATTGCTTTTTAAAGCTGAAAATATTATTATATTACCCAAAGGAAAGATGCTTATGTTAGCAAAAAGAGAAATACCAAGTAATGTTATAAATTATGAAATGTGTAAAAGTTGTACTAGTCCTTGTTGTTATCATACGCCGTGCGAATATTTACCAAGTGATTTTGATGAACCTAAAGTAGATAACATTGAACAAGTTATTTTAAATAATTTAGCAATTATAGATGAAGGTTTTTTGAGTAGTGATAAAAGTAAAATGTTTTATTATTTGCGAATGAGAACAAATCGAGAAAATCTAAATAGTATGGATATAAGTAATAAAAATGATATATATCTTTCTAAAGAAGGTAGAAAAGGTGCTTGCTTATATTATAAGGCTGCTGAACATTATTATTATGGAATAGAGTATGCAAAATATGATGAAGAAAAAATTTCATCTTTGTCTAAAATGGAATTATTAAAATTATTTAGAAGTAAATTGGAACGGGAAAAAACGATTAAATCTGTTAAAGCTTGTGTAGAAGAATATTTAGCGGCTAGAAAAGAAAGAGCTTGGGGTGGATGTCTTTTAAATGAAGGCCAAAGACCAGGTGGAGGTTTATTTATTGTTCCTGATCTTAAAAGTGATGGCACGCAAAGTTGTAAAATTTTAGAACAATATAGTTATAATGGTTGGGATATGCCTGAAAATCAGGAAGTTTTAAAAAGAATTCTTGATAAAAATGGAATACTTAAAAAATAAAGATATTTTGTAAAAATTAGAATATTTTAATATATTCTTTTTTTATTTTAATAATTATAAATTTAAATATATATTCCATAATAAAAAAGAGGAATATATATGAAAAAGAAAAGCTTAAATAAAGAATTATTTGATTTTATTAAAACATCTACTTGTTCGTTTACTTGTATAAAAGAAATAAGAATGCAACTTTTAAAAAATGATTTTATAGAACTTTATGAAAATGAAAAATGGGAGTTAAAAACAGGTAAATATTTTGTTATTAGAAATGATGCGTCTATAATTGCTTTTAAAATAGGGAGTAATTATAGTAATGGATTTAACATAGTTTGTGCTCATAGTGATACTCCTGGATTTAATTTAAAACCAAGAAGTGAAATATATGAATATAATTATATGAAATTAAATGTGGTACCTTATGGTGGTATTTTAAATTATGGATGGATGGATCGTCCTTTATCGATTGCTGGTAGAATTATTTGTAAAAAGTTGGATAAATTTCAAAAAAAGATTATTGATTTAAATGATACTTTATGTGTAATTCCTAGTGAAGCTATTCATCAAAATGATAGTGCTAATTCTAACTTGGATTTGAATACGCAAGTGGATTTAATTCCAATAATTAGTTTAAATAATGATAAAGATATAGTTAAGAATTTATTAAGACAATATTTAAAGTTAGATTCTAATACAAAAATATGTGACTATGATTTGTTTTTATATTGTAAAGATAAGCCGATGTATATTGGAACTAATAAAGAATTAATTTTATCTCCAAGAATTGATGATTTATCTTGTACATTTGCCACATTAAAGAGTTTTTTGGAAAGTGATAATGAAAACAATATTAATATTATGTGTATTTTTAATAGTGAAGAAATTGGAAGTATGACTAAAGAGGGAGCTGATTCTAGTTTTTTAATGGATATTTTAAAAAGAGTAAGTGCACAAGTTAATTTAGATATTTCAGTTGCATTACAAAATTCTTTAATTGTAAGTGCTGATAATTCTCATGCAGTTCATCCTAATCATCCTACTAAAAGTGATGTTAGTAATCAAGGGTTTTTAAATAAGGGAATTTTAATTGTTCGAGAAAAAGATACAATGACTGATAGTGTTTCTGCTACTATCTTTAAAGAAGTATGTCGTAAGGCTAAAGTTCCTTTTCAAGACTATACATCACGTAATGATATGACAACTGGGTCGACACTATCTGGACTTAGCATTAGACATGTTAGTGTTGATTCTATTGATGTTGGACTAGCTCAATTAGCTATGCATTCAGCCAATGAAGTGATGGGAACTGATGATACATTTTACTTATATAAAGCTTTTAAAAAGTTTTATAATATTTCTATAAAAAGGGAGATTGATACAATAGAACTTATAGAAAACTAAGTTTTCTTATTTAGGTAAAATTATTTTGGTTTTAAATATGATAACAAAAAAGATTTTTTGGTAATTTGTTTTTTAAATATATTTTAATATATAATATTTTCTGATATATCTAATTAGCGTTAGGTGCACTCCAATAAAAAACATTGGAGGAGGTGGTAGTAAATTACAAATAGAGAAAAATCTCAATTTGTAATAATAATCCTCTTATTTATTCTAGTATTTATTATACTTTTTAAATAAAAAAAGCACGCTAACGCTCAAAACGCTTGAGTTTTAGTGTGCAAACCCTCATAAGGATTGTACCTAACCTTGCAAAATTAGGTATATCCTTTTTTATTATATTCAAGTTGCCTTGACATATTCAATATAACATAAACAAAGAAAATTAACAATTAAAAGTGACTGTATTTAATTATTTTTTGGTTTCCATGAATAATATTTTGGTGATAACATTCTCTTGGCTTCTTGTGAAGTATAGTAAGGATTATTATTCATTATTGATAAATAGTAATATAAATGTTCTTCCATAGCTTTTAATTCAATTCTTAATGCTCTTTTATTATTTATGCTTCGGCTTTTTTCTTTAGTTTGTTCAATAATAATGTCTACAACATCTTTCTTGGTATAGTGTTTAATTAATTGACATAAAACATCGTTGTAATTAATCCAAGACATTAAAGCTTCTTGGGGAAACATTTTTTCACAAGGTCCACCAATTTTAGTAGGTTTAACAAGTAATCCTAAAGTAGGTCGATGTTCTTCATCGAGTTTACATCCTGTTTCAGTTAGTAATGAACAAGGTCCTCCAGAAGTTATTAAGTCTACTATTGGAGCATCACAATTTCTAGCTCTTAAATATAATAAAAATGACCATCCATTTTCATAAAAACCATTAAATGGTTGACCAGCTATGGATATATATCCTTTGTCTATTTCATTTTTTAAATAATTAAACGTCATTTTTTCAAAATCTTGTGGTAAAAATATACAACCATTTTGTTGACAACAAACTCCACCACATTCTTTACATAAATCTGTATCAATATATTTTTCCATATAATCAACTTCCTTAAAATGTTTTTTATTATATATGAAATTAGTAAATTGTCAAGTTAAGAAAAAATACAAAAAAACGATTGGCTAATATATTTGACTTTATTCATTTTTTTCTATGTCATATTATACATTAGAAATGGTAGTGATTATGTGATAAAATTAGATTTCAGAATATATGTTTCTTTTGTTTGATAAACAAAATTAAAATTATCAATTCTAAATTTGTATCATTAAAAACTGGTGAGGAAATTTATGGTGATTTTAAGTTTGTAGAGAATTTAGATCAGCTTAATAAGATTGTTGATTTTATTATAGATAGTTTTTGTAAAGGAAGATTACCAATTAGTGGCGAATATACGTCTGTTATTAAAGAATTAGAGTTTGTGAAACGGGCATTGTAAAGGAATAGAAAAATTATTATCATGATGTGCGAGTAGGTGGCGTGTCAAAAGAAATCTCAACAAAAGTTAAATAATTCTTAAAGCGAATTCAAAATAAGAAAGAATAGGTAGCTTATTTATTTGGCTTTTTAGTTTTCTGCTTTAGAGAATATTGTTTTAATACTTCATACAAATCCAAATTTAAGCAGGTTTTAACAAATGATTTATCGTCATGCATTAAATTATTACTTACTAAAAAGTTGGACAAAACATTTGCTATTGGATATTGTAATAAGTAATTTACAATATTAGAAGAAACATCATATTGCATTATAGATTTAATTGTTTCTATATCAATATCACTTTCTTCAATTATTCCTTTTTGTCTATATAAACTTTCATAATTCAATTCATTTTCAATGGCTTTTAACATTTTACTTTCAAAGTACATTCTATTATTTATTCTAGTAAAAATTAAGTTTTTATACTTTTCACTTTTTAACCAATTTTCTAATTTTTTTTCAATATAAAACGCAAAAGTTTCAGATAAAAACCAATATTCGTCAGGAATGATTTGAGGATTACTATTTTTATCAATAAAATGGGCCAATTCATGAACTATAATAAAAAGATCTCCATCATTTCCATATAATCTAATATATGTTGTGTTATTTTCTGTATCAGTAAATGATTTTCCACTATTCTGACTAATGACAATTCGTTTATTCTCAAATCCTTCTATAATCGTATTATAATATTGGACATTATACTCTTTATAAAATTGAAGAGCTATTTCTAATGGATTTTCTATTTCACTAGAGTAATTTTGTTTCTCAATAGCAACATTAAAAATGTTTATTAGTTGATAAATAATATCGATTTTTAGAATTTTCCTATAGGTGGATTCTAATTTTACTTGTTCTATAAATTTTTTGATTTGTCCATTTTCCATATATATAATCATCCTTTTTAATTAAACATTGTAATTTGTTATGGCAAATTACAAGTGTGTTTCTAAATTGACAATTCAATTTAAATTTATGTTTTATTTTAACATAAATTTTTGTATATTAAAACTCGAACCATAAAAGTTCGAGTTTGGTATCAATCTGGAGCCTTAACTATACACGTATGCGAAATTAAGACTATAAGATTTGATTAAATCTCTCTGATAAATTCATTATATCATTTTCCTAGATATTTTCAAGGGAGTATGGAAAAAAATTGTATTTTAATGTATAATTGAAGTAGTTTTAAAACTTGAATTTTATTAGGAGGTAGCAATGGATAAGAAAGCAATATTAGATAATGTAGATAAACTTATGGTAATGTATAAAAATGGCGAACTTGGTGGCGAAGTAATGCCAGAAGATGCAAATCCTAATTTTGAAAAAGATAGTTTAGAAAATTATTTATATTTCACTTTACCAATGGCATTAAACTATCAAAGAAATTCTTATACATTATGGGAAAGTGCTTTAAAAACGTATAATGATGAGGAAACAAGATTTGTTTTTAATCCTAAAGTATGTTTAGAAAAAAGTTTTGAAGAAGTACAATATGCTTTGACTAAATATAGGGTTGCTCTACAAAAGCAAAAACAAACTGAAATATGGTTAGCATTATGTAATACATTTGTAGAGATATTTGATGGCGATATACGAAAACTATTTGATGAATTAGATAATGATGTTAATAAGATTAGAGACTTCATACAAAAAGAAAATAAAAAGAAGTTTCCTTATTTATCAGGAACTAAGATTTGTAATTATTGGATGTATGTAATTTATCAATATACTGATAGAAGATATAAAAACATTGAATGTTTAACAGTTGCTCCAGATACTCACGTGTGTAAAGCAACTCATAGATTAGGTTTGATAACTGATGATGAATTTAATTCAAGTAATGTTCAACAAATAGTTATAGATAGATGGCAAGAACTTTTTAAAGGTACTAAATATAAACCAATTGATATTCATACTCAATTATGGTTATGGAGTAGAAAT
>JAFSEY010000011.1 GCA_017435485.1 Bacilli bacterium | reverse complement strand
TGAGCCAGGATCAAACTCTCAATAAAAAAGATTTATTTTAAATCTATTATTTTCGTTTAATCAAGACTACTCAAAATTGACTTTTTACTTAGTTTTCAAAGAACATTTTCGCACCCTTTTTCCTGAGTGCATTAGTAATATATCAAATTGCCGTTTTAATGTCAACACTTTTTTTCAATTTTTTTAGTTTTTTTTCTTTTTTTGATTTTTTTGGTTAAAATCAGCATTTTTTTGACATATTCCTCTCTTTTAAAGAGTGGCTTTATTATACTACTTACTCTATATATTATGCAAGTGTTTTTTTAATATTCTTAAAAATTTTTTAACATTCGGTACTTTTCTTCATACATTGCAATCATTTTTCGATCAAATGGTCCAGTATTGTTTTTTTTCATCATAATAAGTTCATTTAGCTCTCTTTTAATTATTAAATCAATCTCGGGAGGATAATGCATTAACTTTCGATGATAATTATATTCGTTTCGATCGAGTATCCTAAAACCGCCATCAGGAAACACTCTCAAATCTAAATCATAATCAATATATTTTATAATCCCATCATCAATTAAAAAAGGTGTCGCAATATTACAATAATAATATAATCCTTTTTTCTTTAATTGGGCCATTATATTAAACCATTTTTTTGTATAGAAAAATATTATTGCTGGTTCATTAGTTCTATGACTTCTTCCATCGTTTTCTGTAAGTTTAGTTTTATAATTTGCACAAACTAGTAAATCGTCTTGGATATCTAGTATAGTAGCTTCATCACAGGTCCTGTCTATTTGGCCATTATGTTTATAACAATGGATCGTCAATCTATCACCTATTTTTATTTTTTTCATACGATCCCACTTTCTTGTCCATTATAACTCATTAACAAAAAAATAACAAATAAAAACAAGAATTAGTTATTTAGTAATTCCTGTGCTTTTAATAATTGAGTATCTTTTACTTCTACTATTTTTTTGTTTTCTCCATAAGTTATTGTCAAATCTACCTCATAGTCAGGATTTAATCCTTTTCCGTCAATACATACATTGTTTGGGGTATACCACCTTGCGCTAGTATATTTAACCATACTTCCGTCATTTAGTTGTTTTGTTTGTTGAACTTTTCCTTTACCATATGTTGTTTTTCCAACTAAGACAGCATTATAACTCTCCTTTAAAGCGGCCGCTAATATTTCTGATGCAGAAGCACTATTTTCGTTTACTAAAACTATTATTGGATATGTCTTATGTTCTTCTGTTTTATCTTCATAAGCAACTTTGTTTTTACTATCTGCTAAAGAATAAATAACTTTTCCCTCTTCAATAAATACACTCGCTAAATCATAAGCTGCCGATAAATAACCACCAGAATTATCTCTTACATCAATAATAAGAGATTTAATATTTTGGTCTTCTAATTTAATTAAAGCTTCTTTGACTTGTTTTGTTAAAGTACTTGAAAAACTATCGACATATATATAGCCAATATTTTCATCTAATACTTCATAATTTATAGCGGGAACATCCAACTTTTTAAATTCGATAGTCAATTCAATTTCTTGATTTTCTCTTAAAAATACAATTGTTGCTTTATCAGAATGTTTTTTTATGGCATTAGTAATATAAGTAGCGTCTTTTTCTTTCACATCTTCGCCATTTACTTTGATAATTATATCTCCTACTTTTACACCACTAGATGAAGCTGGGGAATCATCAAAAACTTGCTTAATGGTATTTCCTTCAATTAAAACTCCAATTCCAGTATATTCTCCCTTTAATTGTTCTTCTAATAACACTCTTTCTTCTTCATTTAGATAAGTAGTATATTTATCCCCTAAATATTTAGTCATAGCATCAATTGCGCTTTCTAGTAAAGCTTCTTTATCTACTTCTTCGTAATATTCTGTGGATAGTGAACTATACACATCTAAAAATTCTTTTAGTGCTTCATCTTTTACCATTTCATCATAGGTTATACCAGCTGTATCTTTATAGCTATTATAAAGAATTATTCCAGTTGACAGACTTGAGGCTATAGCTGTTACTAAGATAATTATAATTGTTTCTAATAATCCAAATCCTTTAACTTTTTTCATATATTATCACCTAATATAATTATAATAACATAAACAAAAGAGCTTTATCAATTAAATAAAAAGCTCTTTTTATTTTTGTGTAAAATTATTTCACATTTATTATTATTCAGTTTGGATGAAAAAGTAGTTAAAAACTTTAGTTCATCTTTTTTCACTACTGCGGTATTCAAAAATTTTATATATTAAATACCTAATTCATTTTTTATTTTTCCATATTCTTCAATATATTTATTTACTTTTTTATCTTTAATTTTTAATAACGTAATTTCTCCAAATTTGAAGTCAGCTATTTTAGTAGCAATTGGATTTGATTTTTCACTTGAATACTTCTCATTCAAATGATTATTCAAATCAACTGCATAAATTCTTAAACTATCTTTTTTTGATTCATAAACACTAATTAGGGTTTCATATAAAGCGGCTTTATTAGAAGTTGAATTATATACTAACACATAATAATCTTCATGTGGACGATTTAAAATACTTCCTACTATAATCCTGTTAGTACTAACTTGTCCTTCGGTAATATCTTTTTTTATGTTGTATTCTTTTTTTACAACTATACTAGTAAAAAAATAGATACCTAATATAAATACTACTACTATTAGTAATATTTTGATAAATCTTGATATTTCTTGTTCATCTTCACTTTTATTATTTTCTCTTTTTATTTTTTTTATCTTTACCATTTTCCTCACCTATATATAATTATATCAATATCAAAAAAGGAAAGCAACTTTTTTACTTTCCTTATTTACTACCTGATACTATAACACTATTGGTCATAGAGCTAGCTATAGCAAGCATTTCTTCACCGCTTAAATCATTACTTGCTAAATAGTAATCAACATTATTATCTGTCCAATAAATAGAGTTAGCACCTAATGCTACTACTGAAGACGCTAAAATGTGCGGATCTCCATAAATTGGAATTATTTCAAATTCTTGAGCTACTTGAGATGTTTCTTCGACTAAAATGAAGTCTTTATCCCCGGCAAACGTTAATATTACTCGATTGCCTTCTTCTGTATCAATTTTTTCACTAGACGTTAATGAACTATTTTGAGGAACATACAAAGGATAAATAACATCTTCTAAAATACTTGAAGTTGGCTTGTTTTCACAATTGTCTCCTGTACACGCGCTTTCTTTTTCACAAGGATTATCACAATTAGCTTCTTCTTTATTACAGCATCCCGGTTCAATTAAATCATCTAAAGCAAAATCTTCTTTTTCTAAACCAGCCTTATAATCCACATCATTAACAATCACACTTATGGCGACATTATCTTCATTATTATAAACTTCTACTTTTTCTAAATTTATCTTTTTATCAAAATATAATTTTTGATATTCTAGATCACTATTATTAGGATAGTTAACTTTAACAGCTAGGATATAATTATCATCAGTTTTTTCCAATTTTAGCTCTTTATCATTTTCTAAATCTTTAAGTAAGGAATTTAATATATAAGCTTGAGAGCTATTATCTGGCCATTCACTTTGGAATTTGAAACTTTTATTTAATGATGGAGTAACTACATAAACACCTTCATCGTTTCTTAAAATAACTTGCTCATGATTATTAGTTTGGTTTACTAATTTTACTTTGTAATAATTGTCTTGAAGATAATTTACTTCTAAAGTATAATCAAATTTTTCTTCATTGCTAATTATCTGCATTTTTCCTTTTAATATATAAGACTTGCTTTTATTTACATCATTTTTGAATTCTTTTAATACTGTTTGCTCATTAAAATTGCCACATCCACAGACTAACAATAGTATTGTAATACTAAACAATATAAACTTTTTCATCAACCACATTCCTTTTCTAATTAAATATATTTTTAAAATATTAAAATATTCATACATAAAATCAAAAAAATGATGCAGAATACTAGTAAAGGATAGTGATAAAATGGAAACAATTCAAAAAATTGCTCTAACATTAACAATAATTGGAGCATTAAATTGGGGCTTTATCGGATTTTTTGATTTCAACTTAGTTGAATCATTATTTACGGCAACATCACCAATTACTAGAATCATTTATGCTTTAGTAGGTATATGTGGTATTATTAACTTGGGATTGTTATTTAGTAAATTATTCCATGAAGACAAATAAAAAATGTTTCAATTTAACGAAACATTTTTTATTTGTCTTCATTTTTAGCAATATTTAAGGCGTCATCAAAAGATATAAATCCAGTATTATCTAATGGCGAAAAGGAATAGTCTTGATGTTCTTCGTCTTTTGGAGCGCTAAATATTTCAGCATTTTGAGCTATTGGATTTATAATCATATCTTCAGGGATCTCATTCAAAGGTGTGGTTTGATCATCTGGAAGCTTTTCAAAAGTAAATTTAATTTCTTCATTTAATTGTTTATTCGCACTAGGCTCTTCATTCACAGCTATTGGTTCATCAATTTGAAGTGTTGCTTCGTCATTTATTTTTGGATTTATTTCAGTTTCTTCGTTTTGATCAACCATTTCAATATTTTTAATAATATCTTTGTTAACATTAGGGCTGTCATTAACAGCAGAATTTTCTTCTATTTTTTCTTCGCCTGCAAACAATAGCATCTCTATTTGATCTAATACTTGATTTGGGGTTATGCCAATTTTTAATCTCATGCTAAGCTTTTCTATATTATCAGCTATTTTCTTTAATTCCTTACGATCTTTTTCTTTTTCAACTGAATTTATGCTATCACTATGTAATAATTTTGTTTTATTTAAATATTCTTTTTCTTCTTTGATATTTTTTAGATGATTTTCACAATCAACAATCTTTTTGCTATTTATATTATTTACTAACGTTATTAAGTCTTGTAGATCATTTTCATAATTAGTAATTATTTCGTTTAAAAGATTATATTTTTCTACTTCTAAATCTTGATTTATTTGCTCATTTTTATTTAAGTCATGCTCTGCAAAAACGGCTTCATAATTCCTAGCTTTTTCTCGTAATTCTACAAGAATATCCGTTGTTTTAATAATCTCTCCGTTATCAATTAAGTTTTCAATTTCTTTGTATGCTTCAATTTCTTTTGAAATTAAGACTGTTTTGCTTTCCAAATATTCTAAACGCTTTTCAATAACATCTATATCAGAAGATGTATATTTTTTATTTTCAATTAATGTAGTCAGCTCATCTTTTCGGCTTTCTAATTGACATAATTCTTCTTTTAATAGAGTATCATCTTCCATTTTTTGATATGGTAATGTGTTTAATTCACTAGTTATATCATTAATCTTTGATAAAAACTCAGTATAGTTTTCTTCAGAATTTAATAATAAGTCTTTAGCTTGCTCGGCTTTATACGTAATAGACTCAATAATTTCTGATTTCCTTTTTTGAGTATTTTTTATTTTTAATTCAAGCTCTTTTACTTTGTTTAAATCTTCTTCTTTTTTTTGATTATCAATATATGTTGATTTATCTGCTAAACTTTCCCTTACTTCTTCTAGCTGATTTTTTTCGCTATTTAAATTGGCAATTGCTTCTTCTTTTTGATTTTTTAAAACCTCTAATTGAGAATTTAACTGTTCTTTTTGGTCTATAAAATTCTTCAGTTCTTCATTTAAAGATTCATGACGCGCTTTTTCTTGCTCAAGAAGTCTAAAATATCTAGAATCTTCTTCGGCTCCATTTTCGTCTTGAAAATGACTATTTAAAACGCTTATTAATGACTCACTTGATAAAATCCTTTTATTTAATAATTCGTATCTAGCTGTTACTTCTGATTCTTTTTTAGATAAGTTATCAATCTTTTCTTTCTGCTTATTTAAAGCTTCCTGTAATTTAATAATCTTTTTCTTTAAACTAAGTTCAATATTGCGGTCAATTATTTCACTAGATGCATCAAAGTACTTATCATCAGTTATTGATAAAACTAAAGTTTCTAACTCTTTGTTAAGCTCAGGAAGTAGGTTATCTAAATATAATAGTTCCTCATTTAAACTTTTTATATTATCTTTTTCTCCAGACATTTTAACTAATATATTTATTAAATCAATTATTTTTGCATGCATAAAGCCCACTCCCTTATTTTATTCCATTATAAGGATATCACAACAAGATATTAAATGCAAATATCTTTTAAATAAAAAAACAACAAATTAGTTTGTTGTTTCCTTATTATCTTCTTTCTTAACTAAATTTAAAACTGGAGCGCTATTCTCTAAATCATTTTGAATTGCCATGAACAACTCTTCTTTATTGCTATTTTTATGCCTATTAATAAATGCTATTACTGCTTCAGGTTTTATTCTAAATAGTTTATCTGTTTTATCATTGGCTTTACCATATTTTTCATAAAATTTAAAAATATATGCAATAAGTAGGTAATGTGCTGCTTTTGTTTTTTGATCGAAGTCTTGAGTTAATTGGCTAGAATTATACCAACAAATATAAGAAAAATATTTCTTTTTTAAATTTTCATCTCCATGTAAACAATCATAAAAAGCTTCGCGACATGCGTTTAATGCTATAGCTATTTCGCCTTGTTTTGTGGTTGTTATAGTATCTATTAATACTCTAGCAAAATACGCCTCATCCTCATAATCATCATTTTTATCTATATTATACAAAGAGTTATGGTGATTTGTTGGTTGTTTAATGTTAGCAATTGGGATATTATTTATCGGGCCATTTACAACTCTAAATATATCTTTTCGCTCAAGGATTGATTTAGTTTTATCATCTATAATAAGCTCTTTAAATGGCAAATTAATATATTCATCTCTCACATCATAACTTATAAAACTTTTGGGGTTAGGATTTAATTTAATACTAAATTTATCATTATCAATAATTATTTTTTCAACGGTATAATTTTTATAACATAAGGCATCCATCAATATAACTATATATCGTGATTTTCCTGATTCCCATGATTTTTTATTTTTAGTAACTATAAATTGATAGTTAAAATCGGTTGTATCTTTAATAAAAAAATTCATTTTTTCTCCTTTCTAGAGAAAGAAAAAAGCACTAAATGCTTTTTATACTAATTCTAATTTAACTTCTAAAGCATCATCGCCGATACGCTCTTTAATTTTGATTATACGAGTATAACCACCATTACGATTTTCGTATCTTTTTGCTAAGTCATTAAATACTTTACTAACTACTTCTTTATCATTATGTAAGAAAGCTAAAGCTTTTCTTCTAGAAACTAAAGTTCCTCTTTTTCCGTAAGTAATCATTTTATCAACAAATTTACGAATTTCTTTAGCTCTGGCTTCAGTTGTAACAACTGATTCATTCATGATAACAGTTTTAGTTAAACCAGCTAGAATACTTCTTCTTTGTCTAGTTTCTCTATTTAATTTTCTATAAGCCATCTTATTCACTCCTTTTAATCGCGGAACTTAAGTCCCAATTCTGCAACTTTATCTAATACTTCTTTTAATGATTTTTTACCTAAATTACGAATCTTAGTAACTTCTGATTCTTTTTTAGATATCAAATCTTGAACTGTATGAATACCAGCTCTTTTTAAGCAATTGTAAGCTCTAACTGAAAATTCGATTTCTTCGATTGAAGTTTCAAGGGTTTTAGTAATTGTATCTACTTTTTTTTCAGCCATTAATCCAGATAGATTACTAATAGCATTTAAATCAGCAACAATATTGAAATGTTCAATTAAAATTTTAGCTGACAAGGCCATAGCTTCTTGTGGAGTTATACTTCCATTTGTATGAATTTGCATGATTAATTTATCATAGCTTTCATCTTGTCCAACTCGAGTATCTTCTACATCATATTTAACTAATTCAATTGGAGAATAAGATGAATCAACTGCAATAACACCAACTTTATTTTCAGTAAATAATTTTTGGTTAGTTTTAGCATCTACATATCCACGACCGTTTGATACAGTAAGTTCCATATCAATTTTTCCACCTTTAACAAGTGTACAAATTACATGATCAGGATTAATTACTTCGATATCAGCATCTTTTTCGATATCAGCAGCAGTGACAACACCTTCAGTTGATGCAGTTAAACGTAAAGTTTTAACTTCTTCAGAATGATTTTTAAATACTAATCCTTTAACAGCTAAAACGATACTAGTAACGTCTTCTTTTACTCCATCAATTTTTTGGAATTCATGTAATACACCATCAATTTTAATAGCTACTACAGCAGAACCTGGTAAGCTTGATAACATTACTCTTCTTAGAGCGTTTCCGATAGTTGTACCAAATCCTCTTTCTAGTGGTTCTAATTCAAATTGACCATAATGTGTACTTTCATTGCTTTCTGTAATTTTATATTCTGGTTTTTCAAAGCTTATCATATTTAACCCTCTTTCAATTAATTTCTTGGACGTTTTGGTGGACGGCATCCATTGTGTGGTACTGGAGTTTCATCAACAATACTTGTTATTTCTAATCCAGCAGTTTGTAAAGATCTGATAGCAGTTTCTCTTCCTGCTCCTAATCCTCTAACAAAAACGTCTACTTTTACAACACCTTGTTCCATAGCAGCTTTAGCAGCAGCTTCTGCACTTATACCAGCAGCAAATGGTGTTTTTTTCTTACTTCCTTTATAACCAATAGTTCCAGAAGATGCCCAAGCAATAACATTACCTTGTTTGTCAGTTATGGTAACAATAGTATTATTATAAGTAGAATGAATATGAGCTTGTGCTTCAGGAATATTCTTTTTAATCTTTCTTTTTCTTCTATTATAAGCCATTATTTAACCTACTTTCCTACTTTTTTCTTGTTAGCTACAACTTTTCCTCTACCTTTACGTGTATGGGCATTACGATTTGTTCTTTGTCCTCTTACAGGTAGTCCTTTTTTGTGTCTAACACCTTGATAACAATTGATTTCCATTTTGTTTTTGATGTTCATTTGAACTTCACGACGTAAATCACCTTCAGTAGTTTCGTTATCAATTTCTTTTCTTAATTTTGCTATTTCATCATCAGTTAAGTCTTTAATTTTCTTAGTAGTTTCAACTCCTGCTCTTTCACAGATAGTTTTAGCTAAATTTCTACCAATTCCATAAATAGCTGTTAATCCAATAACAGTATGTTTTTCACCTGGTAATTCGATATTTTTAATACGTGCCATTTTTACCTCCTATTAACCTTGGGTTTGTTTGTGTTTTGGATTTTCACAAATAACCATTACTTTTCCTTTTCTTCTTATAATTTTGCATTTTTTGCATATTTTTTTTACAGATGGTCTAACTTTCATAAATTAATTCCTCCATTATCTTTTATTCCATGTTATGCGCCCACGTGTTAAGTCATAAGGCGATAATTCTACAGTAACTGTATCACCTGGTAGAATACGAATCATGTTAACTCGCATTTTACCAGAAACGTAGGCTGTTACAGTAAATCCATTTGATAGCTTAACTAGATAGTCGCTGCCTTTTAAAACTTCAACTACCTTTCCTTCTAATTCAATTTTCTCTTCCTTAGATTTCTTATTCATATCATTTTTTTTCGCCATTTTATTTTTCTCCTGTTAAAATTTCGTATCCGGTATCTGTAACCAGTACAGTGTGTTCGAAGTGAGCGGATGGACTACCATCATCGGTTTTTATTGTCCAATCATCATCTTCCATATAAACATATCTTTCACCTAAATTAAGCATTGGTTCTACCGCAATTGTCATTCCTGCTTTCAAAACTAGTCCAGTATTTTTCTTGCCAAAGTTTGGAACATCAGGATCCTCATGAATACTTGTTCCAACACCATGACCGACCAATTCTCTTACAACACTTAGACCATTTTGATGAGCAACTTCGCTAACAGCAGCTCCAATATCGCCTATTTTAGCACCAGCTTTAATAACTTTCAAGCCTTCATATAAAGATTCTTCAGTTTTTTCCACTAGTTTTTTTATTTTGTTATCGACTTCCCCGATAATATATGTTCTTGCAGCATCCGAATGATAATTCTTATAAGCTACACCAACATCTATAGATATTATATCACCATTTTTAAGTTTTGTGTTACCGGGAATCCCGTGAACTACTTCATCATTAATTGATGTACAAATAGAAGCGGGATACCCTTCATAATTTAAAAATGATGGAACACAATCGTTTTTAGTTATAAAATCATAAGCAATCTTATCTAACTCTTTCGTAGTTATTCCAGCTTTAACATGCTTTTTTATCTCTTCATGAGTTAAATAATTTATGTGACCGGCATGTCTCATTAAGTCAATTTCACGTTCACTTTTAATGCTTATCATTTTATCCCTCATTTATTATTTTATCAATATCTTCAAATACTAAGATAGATTCTCTATTAGCATCTACTTTTACTAAATGATTTTCTGATTCGTAACCTTTTAATAATGGTTCGATATTATTTAAGTAAGTTTGAAAACGTACTTTAAATGTTTCTTCGTTATCATCGCTTCTAGTTACTAACGCTTCATTACAATCATCACAAATTCCTTCTTCTTTAGGCATCATTGGTCCATAGAATTTATTGTAATCTCTTTTACACTTTGGACAATTTTGTCTTCCTAAAGTTCTTTCCATTGCTTCTTGCATTGAAATATCAAAATAAATTGCTAAGTAATCTTTTATATTTAATTCATTAAAAATTCCTTTTAATGTCTCAAATTGTTTTGCGTTTCTTGGATAACCATCTAGAATAAATCCTTTTTGACAATCATCTTGTTGTAATCTTTCTTTTAATAGTTCATCAACTATATCATCTGGTACTAATCCGCCAGAATCTTGAGCATCAATTATTCTTTTAGCTCTTTCGGTTCCGTCGTTACGACCAGCTCTTAGTAAATCACCAGTTGAGATATGAACATAACCATATTTTTCAACTAATCTTTTACTTTGAGTTCCTTTTCCCGCAGCAGGCGGTGCTAAAAATATTAAATTTGTCATCTTAGCCTCTTTCTTTTTGAAGCGTAGCTTCTACTTATTAAACCACTTTCGATTTGTTTATAAGTTTCAATGGCAACCCCAACAACGATTAGGATTCCTGTACCTCCAATTGTTACTGAATTTGGTAAGTTAGTAACTTTTGAAACTAAAATTGGAAGTCCAGCTAATATTACTAGGAATATTGATCCTACGATTGTTAGTTTTCCTAATGAATCGCTTATATATTTTGAAGTTTCTACTCCAGGTCTTACACCAGGAATATATCCTCCGCGTTCATTTAAGTTTTTACACATTTCATCAGGATTCATACTTATAAATGTGTATAAGTAACCAAATAAGATAATTAATACTAAGTACAGAACAAAACCAGTATTTGATGTTGATATAATATACTTATTAACAAAATCTATTGCTTTTTCATTTCCGATAGCGGCAACAATTGTTGCTGGTACAGAAGTAATGATTGAAGCAAAGATTACTGGCATAACTCCAGCAGCGTTTATTTTAATTGGTAAGTAATTTTGGGTACCACCATAAGCGCTTGTTGTTCTATTTGCGTATTGAATAGGTATTCTTCTTTCAGCAAGTGTTATCCAGATTATTCCAACAATAATTAAAATATAAACTAAGATAAAGATTGCAAATAAGATAATACCTAATATATCATTAAAGGCACTTCCTGATATAAATGTAGTATAGGCCCCCGTGAAGATGGTTGGCATGCTTTGTAAGATACCAGCCATTATTAATAATGATTGACCATTGCCAATTCCTTTTTGAGTGATTTGATCACCCATCCATAGTAGGAATGCAGTACCAGCTGTCATTACTAATGTAGTTTTTAGCATTGTCATTGTATCTGCGTTTTGCATATAAAAGACAGTTAGCATGTAAGCTTGGAAAAAAGCAATTATGATTCCTAGATATCTATTAATCTTATTAATCTTTTGTCTACCTACATACCCTTGTTCTTTTAATTCTTTAAAATATGGAATTATATCCATTTGTAATATTTGAGTAATAATTGAAGCAGTGATATAAGGAGATACTCCTAATGCAAATATTGAAAAGCTTCGAAGTCCTCCACCACTCATTAGGTTAAATATTTCTAAGAAACCTAATTCTTCATATACTCTTGACGCCCAAGGAATTGTTATGGTTGTTCCTAGGCAGAAGATTCCTAAACAGAATAATGTAAAATATATTCTTTGTCTTAAATCTTTATTGTTTTTATTGAATAGTTGGGAAATTCCCTTAAACATCTAAATCACCTCAGCTTTGCCACCAGCATTTTCAATTTTACTTACTGCTGCAGAAGAAAATCTTTGCGCTTTAATAGTAAGTTTTTTATCAATAACACCAGTAGATAAAACTTTAATACCACTTAGTTGTTTCTTAACTATCCCTCTTTCTTTTAAAACTTCAGGAGTAATTACATCCCCGTCGTTAAATAATTTGTTTAATTCACCAACATTGATTGTTGCATACTTAGTTTCGAAGCGTTTATTGTTGAAACCTCTTTTTGGTAATCTTCTATATAAAGGAGATTGACCACCTTGGAACCATGCTGGAACTCCTCCACCACTTCTGGCAAGTTGTCCTTTTTCTCCACGAGTTGAAGTTTTACCCATTCCACTTCCTGGTCCACGACCAACTCTTTTTCTTGCTTTTGCTTCTTTAGAAGCTGGTAATTGTTCTAACTTCATAATTATAATTCCTCAACTTTCTTACCACGTAAAGCAGCAACTTTAGCTTGAGTTTTTTGAACTTTTAAAGCTTCTAATGTTGCCTTAGCAACGTTTACTTTTGTATTTGATCCTAGTGATTTAGCAACGATATCTTTAATACCCGCTAATTCGATAACTGCTCTGGCAGCTCCACCGGCAATAACTCCACGACCTTCTTTAGCTGGTTTAACTAAAACTTGTGCTCTACCAACTTTTCCAGTAGCTTCATGTGGTATTGTTCTATTATCAATTAAAGCAACTTTTGTAATATTTTTATTTGCTGCTTGAATTGCTTTTTTAATAGCTTCTGGAACTTCATTAGCTTTTCCAGTTCCAATACCTACTAAACCTTTGCGGTTACCAACTGCAACTGTTGCAGAGAATCTGAAATGTCTACCACCAGCAGTAACTTTTGTTACTCTACCAATAGAGATAACTTTTTCTTCTAATAAGTTTTTCTTTGCATCTACATTATGTTTTGGCATATTTTGACCTCCTAGAATTCCAATCCATTTTCGCGAGCTGCTTCAGCTAAAGCTTTAACGCGTCCATGGTAAAGGTAACCACCTCTATCAAAAACAACTTTTGTTATTTTTGCTTTTTTACATTTTTCAGCAATATCTTTTCCTACTAATGTAGCACCTTCGATATTACCACCATTTTTAATTTTTAATTCTAATGATGAAGAGCTAACTAAGGTTTTTTGAGCTTCATCATCGATAACTTGAACAAAGATTCCATTATTAGATCTAAATACATTTAATCTTGGACATTCTTTTGTTCCAGAAATTTTATTACGTACACGTACATGTCTTCTTTTACGAGAAACATTACTTGATTCTTTCTTTATCATACTTACTCTCCTTTACCTTATTTAGCAGCTTTCTTACCTTCTTTACGACGAACATGTTCACCTTTGTAACGAATACCTTTACCTTTATATGGTTCTGGTTCTCTTACTTCACGAACTTTAGCCGCAAATTCAGTTACTTTTTGTTTATCAATACCAGCAATTGTAATTTCTGTATTACTTACGCTTGTGATAGTGATTCCAGCAGGTGCTTCCATTACTACTGGATGTGAATATCCAGCATTAATAGTTAATTTGTTTCCTGCTACGTTGAAACGATATCCAACACCTACAGCTTCTAATCCTTTTTCATATCCATTAGATACACCGATTAGCATATTATTGATTAAAGAGTTTGTTGTTCCTTGAACAACATTAGCTCTTTTACTTGAATTTTTTCTAATTGTTTCAATTTCAGTTTCCGAAATTTGAACGTCGATTAATTCATCAATTGTTAATGTAAGTTCTCCTTTGGCACCTTTAACTGTTAATACATTACCTTCTAAAGAAGCAGTTACACCAGTAGGAATACTTAATTTTCTATTTCCAATTCTACTCATAGTCTTTCCTTACCAAATATAGGCAAGTACTTCGCCTCCTAATCCAGCTTCTTTTGCTTTTTTACCAGTCATTAAACCTTTAGAAGTTGAAATTATTGCAATTCCTAGTCCATTTAGTACACGAGGAATTTCATCACTTTTAACATAAACTCTTAAACCAGATTTACTAATTCTTTTAAGACCAGTAATAACTCTTTCTTTTTTGTCGCCATATTTAAGATTTAAAGTTAATTTATCTCCTTTTAGGCTTTTTTCATAAGTAAAGTCACTGATATATCCTTCTTCTTTTAAGATTTCTGCAATCCCTAAAGTCATTTTAGTACCAATTACTTCAACAGTAGCATATCTCATTTGATTTGCATTACGAATACGAGTTAACATATCGGCTATTTTATCTTGTACAAACATTTAAAATTCCTCCTTTCTACCAACTAGACTTCTTAACGCCTGGGATTTGTCCTTTATTTGCTAATTCTCTAAAGCAAATACGACATAATTTAAATTTTCTTAATACACCATGAGGTCTTCCACATCTTTCACAACGTGTATACTCTCTAGAGCTAAACTTTGCAGTTCTTTTGTTTTTTACAACCATACTTTTCTTTGCCATAAGTTTTCCTCCTTAATTTCTAAAAGGCATACCAAATGCTCTTAATAAACTTTCTGCTTCTTCATTTGTTTTAGCAGAAGTAACAAATACAATATCCATTCCACGAACTTTAACAACGTTGTCATATTCGATTTCTGGGAATATTAATTGTTCTTTAATACCTAAAGTATAATTCCCTTTGCCATCAAAAGCAGTTTTTGATACACCACGGAAGTCTCTAACTCTTGGTAAAGCTACTTTAATTAATTTTTCTAAAAATACATACATATTTTCATTTCTTAAAGTCACTTTAACTCCAACTGGTTGACCTTCACGAAGTTTAAAGCTAGCGATTGATTTACGAGCTTTTGTTACAACTGGTTTTTGACCTACGATTTGTTCAAGATCTTTAACAGCTGCTTCGATAAACTTAGAATCCTTAGATCCTTCTCCAACTCCCATGTTAACAACTATTTTTTCAAGTCTAGGAATTTCCATTGAAGAAGTATATTTAAATTCTTCAGCTAATTTTTTAGTTATTTCTTCATTATATAATTTTTTAAAATTACTCATACGTTCACCTACTTACTAGCTTTCTTAGTTGTCTTTTTTGAAGCAGTAGCTTCTTCTTTTACTTCTTTTTTAGCAACTTTCTTAGTTTCTTTTTTTGCTTCTTCTATTTTTTTAACATTTGAAACATGAATAGGAGCTTCAATATCAAATATTCCACCTTTATCATTTTGATTATTTGGTTTAGAATGTTTTTTTACAATATTGATTCCTTCTACAACAACTTTATTTTTAGTTTTTAATGTTCTAAGTACTTTACCTTCTTTACCTCTGTCTTTTCCAGCAAGTACTTTTACATTGTCTCCAACTTTAATTTTCACTTGTGTACCTCCTATAATACTTCTGGTGCTAGTGAAACGATTTTCATATAATCTTTTTCTCTTAATTCACGAGCAACAGGTCCTAGAACTCTTGTTCCGATAGGTGATTTATCATCTTTGATTAAAACACATGCGTTGTCTGAAAATTTGATATAAGAACCATCTTTTCTTCTAACACCTTCAACACTTCTTACGATTACCGCTTTAACAACTTTTCCTTTTTTGATGTTTCCATTAGGAATAGCTTTTTTTACTGTACCAATAACAACATCACCGATATTAGCATATTTTCTATGACTTCCACCTAAACATCTGATTACTAATAGCTCACGAGCTCCAGTATTATCAGCAACTTTAAGTCTTGATTCTTGCATTACCATAAAAAATACCTCCTTATAGAATTACAGCTTCAACTAAAACGTTTACAAGTTCATATCTTTTTGTTTTAGATAATGGTCTTGTAGCTCTAATTTTAACTGTATCTCCTACTTTAGCAACATTCTTTTCATCATGAGCAGTATACTTTTTAGAATACTTAACTCTTTTTCCATATAAAGGATGTTTTTTATAAGTTTCAACTAATACGGTTATAGTTTTATCATTTTTAGCACTTACAACTTTACCTACAAGTTCAGCTCTTTTACTTTCTGTCATCGTTACCTCCAGCAGTTAATTCTCTTTCGCGAAGAATTGTTTTCATTTTAGCAACATCTTTTCTAAGTTCTCTTAAATCAGATGCTTTTTCTAAATTTCCAGTTGATTGTTTTAATCTTAAATCAAATAAAGTTCTTTTTGTTTCAATGATTTTGTCATTTAATTCTTTGTCGGATAATTTTCTTAGTTCATTAATTTTCATTAGAAACACCATCCTTTTTTACAAATTTACATTTGATTGGTAACTTATGAGAAGCAAGTCTTAATGCTTCACGAGCGATTTCTTCAGTTACACCGCTTACTTCGAACATGATTTTACCTTTTTTAACTACAGCAACCCATTGTTCAACGTTACCTTTACCTTTACCTTGACGAGTTTCTAAAGGTTTTTTAGTTAATGCTAAGTGAGGGAAGATATTAATAAATACTTTTCCTCCACGTTTCATATAACGTGTCATAGCAATACGTGCAGCTTCAATTTGTCTAGCACTAACCCAAGCTCCTTCTTTAGCTTGAAGCCCGAATTCACCGAAGTGTAATTCAGTATTACCTTTAGCGTGTCCGTCATAACTTACACGATGAGGTTTACGATATTTAGTCTTTTTTGGCATTAACATGTTTATCGTCTCCCTTCTTGTTACCTCTTACAGGAAGAATTTCATCTTTGTAAATCCATACTTTTACACCAATTTTTCCGTATGTTGTATCTGCTTCAGATGTAGCATAATCAACATCGGCTCTAATTGTATGTAGAGGCACTGTTCCTTCTGTGTATCCTTCTGTACGAGCCATTTCTGCTCCACCTAATCTTCCAGATACACTCGTTTTAATTCCTTTAGCTCCAGCTTTCATTGTATTTCTGATAGCTCTTTTTTGAGCGCTTCTGAATGGAGCACGTGCTGCAATTTGAGCAGCAATTTGATCTGCTACTAATTGAGCATTCAAATCAGGATTTTTAACTTCAACGATATTTACATATACGTCTTCGTTTACTAATTTACGGATAGAGTTACGTAATTTTTCGATATCTTCTCCACCACGACCAATGATTACTCCTGGTTTAGCAGTGTGGATAGTTATATCAACTCTTCCCTTTTTTCTTTCAATAAGAACGGATGCAATGCTTGCTTCTTTAAGATTTTTGCTTAAATAATCTCTGATTTTTAAATCTTTATTTAAATTGTCAGCATAATCTTTTTTAGCATACCATTTAGATTCCCAGTCTTTATTAACTCCAATTCTATAACCTATTGGATTGACTTTTTGTCCCATTATTCTGCTCCTTTCTCATTTGCTTTTCCATCACTTACTTTTACAGTAATGTGACTAGTTCTTTTGTCTCTTCTATCAACATTTCCGCGGCTAGCGAATTTAATTCTTTTTAATGTTGGTCCTGGATTTATAAAACATTCTGATACAAATAGTTCATCTTCTTTTGCATTTTGGTTATTAACAGCGTTAGCGATTGCAGACTTTAACACTTTTTGGATTAAGCGACTAGCTTTTGTATTAGTATTTTCTAAAATACCCATAGCTACAGAAGCTTTTTTTCCTCTAATAAGATCTAAAGTCATACGAGCTTTACGAGGTGCTATAATAGCGGTTTTATGTATTGCATAACTTTCCATATTTTACCTCCTACTTTTGTCCCGCATGTCCGCCAAATTTACGAGTTGGCGCGAATTCTCCAAGTTTATGTCCTACCATATCTTCAGTAACATATACTGGGATAAATTCTTTTCCGTTATGAACTGCGATTGTATGTCCAACGAAATCAGGATAGATTGTCGAACGTCTTGACCAAGTTTTTACAACTTCTTTTTTATTATTTTCATTTAAAGTTTGAACCTTTTTTAATAATCTATCAAATACGTAAGGTCCTTTTTTTAAACTTCTTGCCATAATAACCTCCTATTTTTTCTTCTTACTAACAATTAACTTGTCAGAAGCTTTCTTATTTTTTCTAGTTTTAAATCCAAGTGCAGGTTTACCCCAAGGAGTAAGAGGCCCTTTGCGTCCGATTGGCGCACGTCCTTCTCCACCACCATGTGGATGGTCATTAGGGTTCATTACAGATCCACGGTTTGTTGGACGAATACCCATATGACGTTTACGTCCAGCTTTACCAAGATTTACTAAAGAGTAATCTTCGTTTCCAACTGTTCCAATTGTAGCCATACAAGTTCCTAATACTTTTCTTGTTTCGCCTGATTGTAATCTTAACATTACATATTTGCCTTCACGTCCTAGTATTTGAGCACTAGATCCAGCACTACGGCAAATTTCAGCACCTTTTCCAGGTTTTAATTCTATACAGTGAACAACTGTACCAACTGGAATATTAGCAAGTGGTAATGCATTACCAACTTTAATATCTACTTTTTCTCCAGCTTCAATAATCATTCCTACTTTTAATCCTTTAGGAGCGATGATATATCTTTTTTCACCATCTCTATAGTTGATTAAAGCGATATTAGAAGTTCTGTTTGGATCATATTCGATTGTAGCAACTTTTCCAGTAACACCAAATTTATTTCTTTTATAATCAATAATACGGTATTTTCTTTTTGCTCCTCCACCGATATGTCTAACAGTCATTTTACCTTGGTTATTTCTTCCACCACTTTTTGAAGTACTCTTTAAAAGTGATTTAGTTGGAGTGCTTGTAGTAATTTCTTCATTTATTAAAGTAGACATTCCCCTACGACCATTTGTCGTAGATTTGTATTTCTTTATTGCCATACCATTAACTCCTGTCTATATTTCAATCGTTTCGCCATCTTTTAGAGTAACGATTGCTTTCTTATAAGTTTTTGTTTGGCCAGTATATCTGCCAACTCTTTTATCTTTTGCTTTTGTGTTTAAAGTATTAACTTTAACAACATGAACGTTGAATGCTTTTTCAACAGCCCATTTAATTTCATTTTTAGCTGCGCTTTTTGCTACTTTGAATGTATAAACATTGTTTTGAGCATTTGTTGCAGATTTTTCAGTAATAACTGGTGCAATAATAATATCAGTATAATCTTTCATTATTTAAGCACCTCCTCAATATATTTTACTGCTTCTAGATCACATACTAGGTAATCAGCATTTACTAAATCATAGCAATTGATTTCATTAGCTAATACTACATAAGCATATCCTAAGTTACGACTAGCCATATATAAGTTTTCATTATCTTCAGCAGTCACGAATAATACTTTTCCATTTAAATCTAATGATTCAATCATTGATTTTAATTCTTTTGTTTTTAAATCAGCCATTTTAATAGTATCTAAAACTATTAATTCTTTATTTTGAGCTTTAAGTGATAAAGCACTTTTTAAAGCTAATTCTCTCTCTTTCTTATTTATTTTGAAAGCATAGTCTCTTGGAGTAACTCCGAATACAACTCCGCCTCCACGCCAAATTGGACTTCTGTTAGAACCAGCTCTAGCTCTACCAGTTCCTTTTTGTTTCCAAGGTTTTTTACCGCCACCAGATACTTCTGCTCTAGTTTTAGTCTTAGCTGTCCCTTGTCTTTGAGCAGCTAATTGTAATTTAATCATTTTCTTTAAACAATCATTATTTACTTCAACATTCCAAACACTATCAGTTAATGTTAAATCTTGAACTTTTTCGTTTTTAATGTTTTTAACACTTATCTTTGTCATAATACTTACCTTTCTAGAAGACGACTATGCGTTTTCTCCTTCAGTATTTTCATTAGCAGTTACTTCTACGTTTTCAGTAGCTTCTACTCCAGCAGTTTCTACCACTTCTTCAACTACTTCATCAACTACAGTTTCTTCTTCGTAAGAGATGATTTCTTTCGCATCAGCTTTACGAGAATTTTTCACTGCACTTTTGATTAACACTAATGATTTCTTTGGCCCTGGAATATTTCCGCTTACTAAAATGTATCCTTCAGCAGCATTTGCTTCGATAATTTCTAGATTTTGAATAGTGATTGTTTCATGTCCCATGTGTCCAGGAAGATTTTTACCTTTTAATACTCTTTTAGGTAACATTGTTCCTAGAGAACCTGGTCCTCTGTGATAACGAGATCCATGAGTCATTGGTCCACGATGTTGGTTATGTCTTTTGATAGTTCCTTCGAAGCCTTTTCCTTTTGAAGTTCCTGTTACGTCTACAACTTCTCCAACTTCGAACACACCAGCGTCAATAGTATCTCCTAAATTGTAAGACCCTTCTAAATTTCTTATTTCTTTTAAGAAGCGCTTAGGTGTTGTGTTTGCTTTTTTTGCATGCCCAATACTTGGCTTGCTGCTATTTTTTTCTTTTTTGTCAAATACGCCTAACTGTACTGCGTTATATCCGTCAGTTTCAACAGTTTTTACTTGCATAACTACGTTTGGTTGTACTTCAACAACAGTTACAGGAATTAATTTACCTTCTTTAGTAAAAACTTGAGTCATTCCAGCTTTGCGTCCTAAGATTCCTTTCATTTTTCTTTTTCCTTCCTTTTAATTATAATTTAATGTCGATGTCAACACCACTTGGAATGTCTAAGTGAGTTAAAGCATCAATTGTTTCTTTAGACGGATCTTTTATATCGATCAATCTTTTATGCGTACGCATTTCAAATTGTTCTCTTGAATCTTTATATTTGTGTACCGCTTTTAATACTGTAAATTTTTGAATTTCAGTTGGTAGTGGTACAGGTCCAGAAACAACTCCCCCAGTTCTTTTAACTGTTTCTACGATCTTTCCGCAAGCTACATCTAACATTCTATGGTCATATGCAGCTAAGTTAATACGAACTTTGTTTTTTGACATAATTATATGTCCTCCTTTCGCCTATATCTAGTATAGACTCGCTCCGCACGAATTACCTGATTTCTAGATATTGTTTAATCAACGTCACCTAGTGTATCAGCAACCTCGCACATCTAAGCAGCCATACAGATTCAATTATAACAACATATTATATGAAATGCAAGCCTAAATTTTGCGATTTTCGACATAAATTTTTTCATTGAAAAAGAAGATTTTTGTAAACCTTCTTATATTATTAATTATTTTCTAATATTCTTTTAGGCGTTTGATATTCAGATAAATTTCTTAATTGTTTAATTGCCTCTGTTTTTGCCGTTTCATTTACTGTAGCTGAGATTAATATTGCGTTAATTATTTCTTCATAACCGACGCTTTCTTTGTTATATAAACTAGCATAAGCAAAAGTTTTACCAAGGAATTCCAACGATATGTCCGGATTTAATTTATTCTGGATTCTATTTGAGTATTCAGTTAGATTACTTATAATATTAAATATTTCTTTTGTTTCATAATCGTTAAAAGCAAATTTTGTACCCGTTGTATTTTCATAATAAGGCAAGCTCCCAATTAAAATGTCAATTACCGTTTCTCTAGACGGTTCAAGAACATTAATTACTTCAAACCTTCTAGCAAACGCTTTATCTTTACAAATTATTTTTTCATATTCTTCTGTAGTAGTAGCACCAATTAATGTAATTTGTCCGCTAGCCAAATATGGTTTAAACATGTTTGCAACATCGATATTAGAGTTACTTCCTTGACCTAATCCAATAAGCGTATGAAATTCATCTATAAAAACAATAATTTCTTTTTTATTTCTTATCGCAGTTAAAATTTCTTTTACATTTTCTTCAACCATTCCCACTAAATTACAGCCACTAATAATAGAGGCAGCATCTATGTTGAAAATTATTTTGTTATTTAAAGCATCAGGAACGTTTCCAAGTTGGATTTGATATGCTAACCCATCAACTATAGCGCTTTTACCAACTCCAGGAAGCCCTATTAGTAGAGGAGACTTTTTTGGAGTTACTAAACCAAGCTTTAATAATTCAAGCTCTTTGCTCCTTCCTATAGCAGGGTCACAATAAAAAGTCCTATCTGTTAATACCTCGCCATATTTTAAAATACCATTTGGGATTTTGGGGTTGGGATGTTTTATTTTTTCATATTCTTGTTCAAGTTCGTGTATCATTTCTAAGTCTGTAACTCGACTGATAGCACATTCTTCATTATCATATAAATAAAATTTTGGGTTGTTTTCATCTGTAAAGAATTCTTCTTTTATTTTTTGCATTTTAAATTGATAACTAGTCATGGTCTCATTTATATCTGCTATATCCCTAACACCCACAGTATATTTTCTTTCTATCTTATTAGCCACCATAAAATAGTTGCCATCATTTCCATATTCAGATTTATAAAATTCAAATTTCTTTTCACCCTTTTCATCAAAATATAGACCTATGCCGAAATCTTCTACTACAACAAATTTACGCAAAACGCCATTTATTTTATAATCAAAACTTCTATATAGTATACCAACCATTAGCTTTCTCATAGTTATCACCCCTAAGTAGTTATTTACTATATTACATAAATTACTTTTATGCAATAAAAAAAGAAGTTTTTTGTAAACCTTCTTAATTATTTAATTAAACTATCTGTCGTTTGCATATCTGCTGGTCTAGCAATATCCATATAATCTAATATCGTTGGAGCAACCATAGTTATATCTCCAGTATTTTTTAATTCCAGTCCATTGTCAGTTATTATAAACGGTACTTTTGATAACGTATGTGTTGTACAAATTTTTCCTTCTTCATCAAACATTGTATCGGCATTACCATGATCAGCCATAACAATTACTTTATAAAAATTATCAAAAGCTGTTTCAACTAGTTTTCCTAAACAAATATCAACAGCAGAACAAGCTTTTACAGTTGCTTCAAAGTTACCTGTATGTCCAACCATATCTGGATTAGCATAATTTACCACAACAAAGTCGTAATCTTTATCTAAACAGGCCATCGCTTTTTTAGTAACTTCGACAGCACTCATTTCTGGCTGCATATCATAAGTTGCAACTTGTGGCGATGGTAGCATAAACTTATCACATTTTTCTATTTTTCCTTCATATTGTCCATCAAAGAAATATGTCACATGCGCAAACTTTTCTGTTTCAGCAATTCTGGCTTGCGTAAGCCCTAATTTAGATAAATATACTCCAATTGGATCATTTACTTTATCGTATTGAACAAAACTGGTTGTTAAGATTGGTTTATCGAACGGAAAAAAAGTATAGACTTGACAATCCGAAATATCTTTTTTAGCAAAATCACTAAACTCTTTGTTAGTAATAGCATTTAAAAGCTGATTGGATCTATCTTCCCGATAGTTCATCCAGAAAATATTATCGCCATTGTTGATAACTCCTTCTTTATCCACAATTAATGGTTTAACAAATTCATCTGTTATGCCACTATCATAGCTTTTTTCAATTCCAGTTTTAATATCTTTGCAACTAATAGCAAGTCCTTTAGTAATTAAATCATAATATAATTTGGTCCTATCCCATTTTTTATCACGATCCATGGCATAATGTCTTCCACAAATACTAGCTATTTTAACATTTCTCATATCAACAAGTTTTTCTTGTAATTTTTCAATGTAACTATATGAACTTTTTGGATCTGTATCTCTTCCATCAGTTATAACATGAATGTAAATATTATTAGTTATTCTTCCCTTAATTGCATCTATAAGCTTAGTCCAATGTTCAAATGAAGTATGAACATTTCCTTCACTAAGTAAGCCCATAATATGTAATGGCTTGGTACTTTCGTTGACATTATTAATAAAAGCTTCAAAGTCTTCATTGATTTTTATACTTGCAAAAAAATCATTAACTATTTCTCTGTTACTTTTAATTTTTCTTCCTGACCCAATTGACATATGACCCGTTTCACTATTGCCAAATACTCCTGGTTCTAATCCAACATATTCTTCGGATGCATAAAGCGTTGTATGCGGATAGTTTTCCCACAAGGAATTAAAATTACTTATGTTAGCATTTAATATTGCATTACCATTTTTTTCTTCACGATAACCAAAACCATCTAAAATAACTAGCATAATTTTTTTCATTATTTACACCTTCCGTTAATTAAATATAACACAAACAGTTTAATAAATCAAAAAAATGAGTGTTGCCTCATTTCTATACTGCTAATAAAGTTTTATCCATGCGAAGCTTATCAGCTAACGTAGCTATAAACTCTGAATTAGTTGGTTTAGCCCGATCGTAATCAACACTATGACCAAATATTTCTTCCATCAAATCATAGTCTCCCCTATTCCAACTTACTTCAATAGCATGTCTTATAGCTCTTTCAACTCTTGATGATGTTGTATCAAACTTATCAGCTATTTCTGGATATATTTCTTTTGTTATACCACCTAACATATCAGGATTTTGATACATCATCATAATACTTTCTCTAATGTATTGATAACCTTTTATATGAGAAGGCATTCCTAAGCTATGTAATAATTTACTAATAGCTAGTAATACATTATCAGATAAATCACTTACTAATTCTAAATTATCATTTAATACTTCTAAAATTCTTTTTTCTAATGATGGTAAACTAAATGGTTTCATCATATAGTAATTTACACCATACATAGCCGTTTGTCTTACTGTGTAATCTTTTTTATAACTGGTTAAAACAATTACTTTCTTGTCAACATTATGATTTTGCATTTGTTGTAAGATTTCAATACCATCAACTTCTGGCATTAATAAATCCATAATGATTAAATCATATCTATCTTGTTCATGTAAAATAATATCTAAAGCACTACTTCCATCATTACAAGCACAAGATACATTAATTACTGCGTGACTACTAAAATACTTCTTAATATTGTCGATAACAGTTTCGTTGTCATCCACTATCAACAAATTAACTTTCTTTTCCATAATCCATCCTTTTTTCTATTTATATTTACCACACGCAAATTCATTATATATAAAAAGTAGACAAAATACTAGAAAATGTTTTGTCTACTTATGTAAAGATATGTCTAACTGTGTCGAATTATATTTTATTTAGGATATTTGACACTTTCTCAACATCTAAACTAGCATTACCGATTAAAAAGCCATCAATTTCTAAATCTAGATAATCACTAATTATTTCTTCATCAATACTGCCACCATATAATACTTTTATATTAATACCATAATAATCTAAAATAATTTTTTTTATAAAGATAACAATATCTTTTATTTTTGCTAAATCAATACTATCGCTATCTTTTTTATTTTCACTAATAGCCCAGATTGGTTCGTAAGCGATAATTATATTATTTAAATCTCCTTCAAAGTTATTAAATATTCTTGCAATTTGTTTTTCAATAACTTGATAAGTTTTTTCTCTTTGCTTTTCTTCACGAGATTCTCCAATACAATAAATAACTTTAATATCATTTTCTAAACAATTACCGATTTTCTTCTTAATAGTTTTTTCATTTTCATCATGATGAATTCTTCTACTACTATGTCCAACCAGGCAATATCTAACATCTAATGATTTTAATTGTTTTGCAGTAACATTACCAACAATATTTTCATGATTACTAAATGATACATCTTGAGCGCAAAGTGCTATATTTTTAGGATAATATGCTAAATAAGGAAAACTTGGAGATACAATGAGTTCATGATTAGTATCTAACTTACTTAAATCGGCGATATACTCACGATATTCTTTCCAAGTCTTATGCGCTTTTAAATTACATACTACTTTCATTTTATTTTATATCCTCCAAAACTGGAAGATTTTGATTGGCTATGTATTCTAAAGAAGCTCCCCCACCACTTGATAATATAAATTTGTCAGTAAATCCTAAGTTATTAACAGCTGCAACAGTATCTCCACCACCAATTACTACGATTGGAACGTTAGTTAAATGTTCAAATGCTTTTTTGGTACCATTTTCAAATCCTGCTTCTTCACTCATTCCAAGTGTCCCATTCATAAATACAGTTTGAGCGTTTTTCAGAATATTTCCATATTTTGCTGCTGTTTTAGGGCCTATATCATAAATAATGTCGTTATTAGCTAGTTCTTCTAACATTTTTACTTCACCAGTATTTTTATCTTTGAAATCTACTGGTAAAACTATTTTATCTTTATATAATTCAATAAGACATTTTAAATCTAATAGGATATTTTCATCTGTCGTAGCTAAGCTATTACCAACATTTACATCTTTGGCCTTTAAAAAGGAATTAGCTATTCCACCACCAAGTAATAGGTTTTCACAGCGAGGTAGTAAGTTTTTTATTAATGGAAGTTTATCATCCACTTTAGCTCCACCCATTATTACCATAAATGGTTCATTTGGTTCTTTAACATGATTTAAGTTTTCTAATTCCTGTTTTACTAGATAACCAATACAAGTTGGAAGTAAACTAGCAAGCCCTGATGTTGAAGCATGACGACGATGCGCACTAGCAAATGCATCATAAACAAAAACATCTCCAAGTTTAGCCCACATTTTAGCTAATTCTAAATCGTTACCGCTTTCTAATTTTTCAGGATAGTCATAATACCTAGTATTTTCTAAAAGAATGAGTTTACTATCTTTCGGAATTTCTTCATTTGGATAATCGGTAACAAACGTTACTTCTGTACCAAGTAAACCTTCTAAACACTCTTTTACTGGTAATAATGTATTTTTCTTTTTATCTTCATTTGATTTTACTCTTCCTAAATGACTTAATAAAACAACTCGACAATTTTTTTCCAATAAATAATGAATCGTTTTTAAACTTTTAACTATTTTACTATCATCAGTTATTTTCCCATCAATTATAGGAACATTAAAATCACATCTAACAATAACTTTCTTATTATTAAGATTCATCTCTTCAATAAATTTCATCTTATTTTCACCTACTATAATTATACCTTAATTAAAGTTATTTACAAGTTGCTATTTTTTATTTTTAGTTAAACCCAAAGCAAGCCCATTTGTGCACTCAACACTAAAAGGAGAAGTATTTTCTATCATCACTGCACGCGTTTGTCTTATCGCTTCATAAAAACCTGTCCCTAAAAAGTAATCATAGAATATGACTCCGTCTTGGATTAAATTTTTAGAAACAATTTCAGCAACTAATTTTTTTCTTTCTTCTCGCGGATAATTATATGCTTTAAAAATTGTTTCATAATAATTTAGGATATTTGAGATGTCTATTAAATCATATGTTTTAAATTCTAATGGGATTGTTGTAACATCTGCATGTTTAAACGTTATTGTAGCATCTTTTAAACAAGATTGCATTTTTTGATAATCACTAGAACTTCGAAGATATTTATTAAAATGCGACCTATCAAATTCAGAAATAAATAAATTTTCAAAATCAAATCTCAAGTTATTTTGGTCATAATATATGCGATAGAACTCTTCCCAAAAGTATTTATATTTTTCTTCTGCGCCTTTTACAACAGCAAATATTTTATCTTCATTAATTCCAGGCCTAAGCAATGTTTTGTAAAACTTCATATATTGCTCATACGTCATATTTAAAATGGCTGGTATTTTAATACCCATAACATAATATTCTGTCATTTTATTACTATCAAAAGTATCTATATGGGATGTACCATTCATAACTAAATTAAGAAGATGATCGCCACTTGATAAGACAGTTAACGCCGTTTGATAATCACCCTCAATTATTAAACTGTATTTTTTAATAAGATTTTCATTAGTATATGGATATACTTTACTATATTCTGTGAATCTTGCAGCAGTTTGAAAAATTTTAACACTTTGTTCAATATCTTTTAACAATTGATGTTTCTCCGATTCTGTCATTTTATCTTTTTACCCCTTTACTTTTACGCAAACCAAATATCAGAGGTACTTCACCCGGATACATAACTTTTTCACCATTTTTATTATCTAACGAATTATACATATCGATAAATTCATCACCAAATCCACCAAAATCAAACGTTGAAAATGCTAATTCTCCATTTCTTTTTACATTATGGCGATAAATATCTAAAAATATTTTCAATGCCACTTTTAAAGAATCAGGCATATTATTAGAAACATGGGTAGCATAAGCATCTAAAATATTGGATATAAATACATAGTCATATTTTAGTGTTATTGCTTTAGATACATCTGCTAAGTCTAAAGGCTGAAATGATATAGTTGTTTCTAACAATCGCTTTTGTAACAATTTGTAATTTTCCTCATTATTCGTATATCTATTAAAGTGATGTTTTTTCACGATATTAGAATGAAATCCATCAGATATTTCAAATACACTGGGATTTAAGTTATTATCTTTTAAAATACGCGTAAATTCTTGCCAAAACCACTTGTATTCCTCTGGGCATGATTCTATGATACTTTTTTCTAATTCTAAGTCAGGGGCATTTTGGGGTTTTAAACTATTATAATTAAATAAATTTAAAAATCGTTCATAATTTAATACTTGAATGGCCGTCTTTTTAAAACCAAGGGCAAAATATTCTGTTAAGCGATTAATGTCAAATGTATCTATGTGATTTGCTCCTGCTTGGATAAAATTAAATGCTTGGTCTCCACTAGCTAGCACAGTAAGCACCTCAGTATTCGCAGAAACATTTATCTTATTAATAAAGTTGGCTAAGGGTTCATTAGTAAAGCGATAATATAATCCATACTCTCCACCATCTACGTTTGGATTATTTCTTCTTAATTTGCGCATATAAACTTCTATAGCCTTTTGTAAATCTATTTTTCTTTGATCTGGTATTGTCATTTACATCACCTATTTTTTAGTTTTTAACAAAGCTTTTCCCTTAGGAATTCCTGTAGCTATCAATTCATTTAAATAATCATAATATTTATTTTGAGGTATTTCAGGATTATCCAAAAATAATTTCGTTCTAAAATCTCCTGTTAAATTTGTTAAAAATATTTCTCCGGAATCTTTTAAATTCTTCATATAAATAGTTGTCAATAATTTATAGGCTTTTTGTAAAGAATGCTTTCCTCTAAAAATTTGTTTATAGTAATCTAAAATATTAGAAAGATAGATAATATTGTATTGACCAAATGATTTTGGGATTTCTTTTATATCACAACAGCTAAAAGTTATTTTGGCTTTTTTCATATTTTCTTGTAACAGCTTATATTCATTTTCATCTAACAAATAATTGTTTTTCCGATCACATAATATTTGATCTATAATACCACAACCACCTACCAAATCAAATATGCTAGGATTTCGTTTTATATCTTTTGCTGAATATAAAAATTCTTGCCAAAACCAACGATATTCATCCGGCATATTTTTAATTACTTCACGTTCAAGGTCAGAGTTCCATTCTAAATCATAACGATCAAACAAATTTAAAAAATCCATAAAAGATAAAGTTTCTATTGCTGTTTTTTTAAACCCTAAGGCATAGTACTCTGTCAAACGATTTATATCATAAGTATCTATTGATAAAACACCTTTATTTATCAAATTAAATGCTTGATCTCCACTTGCTAACACACTTAAAGCATTACAGTTTCCAAGTTGTTTTCTTTTATGCCAAATATCATTTAATTGTTCATTTGTCATCATATATAATACATTATATTCTTTAAAATCTTTTGTTCTTAATTCTTCAAAGTCACTATATAATCTTTTATATAGTTCTAATGTACACGCTAAATCTTTTCTTCGTTGTTCTGGTATTATCATTATTTACCTCCTTTCTGAAGGCCATATACGCACAACCATCCATCACTTTCAGCAAAAGTTTTTCTCGCCCTTTTTAGTTGCATAGGAGCAAACAATGGACTCAATGGATCAAGTCCTCTAGTTTGATATATCATTATTCCGTTACTTTTTAAATTATTATTGTAAATATCACCTATTAATTTACTTGTATAATACTCCGCTTTTTTTTCATAAATATCTTCTCTATACGATAGAATATTAGATAATTCAACAAAATCATATGCTTTAAATTTTGTTGGCAATTCTGTTATATTTGCGTGGGTAAACGTTATTTTAGCACTTTCTAATCTCTTTTGTAAATATTTATAAGCTTGTTCAGAATCTAGATAAGCATTATAATGTCCGCCTTCTGGCCAAGACTCTTCCTTGTTCCAATATAATACACTTTGGCCTGATTTTCTTTGTTCTTTCATTTTATATTTATAAGTTTTCCAAAACTTCTTATACTCCTGATCCATATTGTTTATTACTTCATCTTCCAAATCCAATAATTTTTTATCTCGTCCATTTAAAGTATACAATAAACAAAATTGTTCAAAGTTTAAACATTCGATTGCTCTTTTTTTAAAACCTAAAGCATAATATTCAGTCATTCGATTCACATCAAATGTATCTACTACATCTATCCCGTGATAAATGGCATTAAAAGCATGGTCTCCACTTGATAAGACACTTAACATGGTATGATATTTTTCAAAATTGATTTGCGAAAATATGCGATTAATTTGTTCATTCGAAAAATAATAAAAAGCAGCATATTCTTCAAAGTTATGTGTTAAACCATTCTGTTTAATAATTTCTTTTAATTGTCGCAGATCTTTTAATCTTTGTTTTTTCAAATTCATTTTCTGCCTCCTTTTTGAAGGCCATATATCCAATCTTCAGAATTGTTTTTATCAAAAATTTTTTTAGCTCTTTTAAGGCGTCTAGGTACATAAAGAGCTAACGGATTATCTCCAACTATAGTTCCTCCAGTTTGGTAAAGCATTGTACCAAAACCATTCAAATTATGGTCATATATATCTGTAACTAATTTTGTGGTATTCTTTTTTACATTATGAGAGAAAATTTTGTGCTGATAAGTTAATATATTAGAAAGTTCAATAAAATCATAAGTTCCAAATTTTGAAGGTAATTCGGTTATATTGGCTTGAGCAAAACTTATTTTAGCAACTTCTAATCGTTTTTGTAAATGTTTATATGTTTGTTCATCATTCAAATAAGCATTGTAATCATGTCCATGAGGATACATTATTGCCTTAGTCCAATATAGCACAGTTGGAATCTCTTCTCCCAAACATTTCAGTTCATATTTATAAGCTTCCCAAAATTTTTTATATTCATCATCCATATTTTTAATAACTTCATCTTCTAAATCCATTCGATCTCTTTTACTATACAACGTACAGAATTGTTCAAAAGTTAAACACTCTATGGCTCTTTTTTTAAAGCCTAGGGCATAATACTCTGTTAAACGATTCACATCAAAAGTATCAACGTTATCAATTCCCTGATATATTGCATTAAAGGCATGGTCTCCACTTGATAAAACGGTTAATGCCGTATGATAATTTGTAAAATCAATTTGGGAATATTTTTTATTTATATGTTCATTAGAAAAGTTATAGAAAGCGGCATATTCTTCGAAATCGTATGATATAATACCAGTTTTAATTCTATCTTTAATTTGTCTTAAATCTTCTAATCTTTGTTCTTCTAAACTTCTCATAAAGATACCCCTTACTAGTTAAGTTTGTATTTTATAATAAAATAATAAAAAAAACAACCTATAGTTGTTTTTTTAAGCTTCTTATAAGATCGTTCATATATGCATATTCTTTTTTATTTGCATAGCTAACATTATCATAAATATCACTACATGCCCCTACTGTTCTAAAATCATTTCCCCATGAATAATCAAATAGCAATTCTCCATGTTCGTTTAAATTATTATTATAAATTTGACAAAGCAAATCAGAAACTCTTTTTTTCTGCAGCCAGTTTCTGTTCACGCTTACTCCTAAAATATTGGATAGTTCTACTAAATCATACTTTCCAAAATCTTTTGGAATATTTAACACATCACAATGTTTAAAACTAATAGTGGCTTCAGCTAATCTTTTTTGCATTTTGTGATAATTAACATCGGAACGAAGATAGATGTTTTTTATATCTTTTTGACTTATATCAGTATCGCTTCTAAATAAATGAATTACATAGTCAAAAGAATATTTTTTAAAGTATGCAATTAATGTTTCAAAATAATTACGATATTCTGGTTCCATATTTTGAATCACATAATTAAGCAGTTCAATTTGTTTTCGTTCTATTTTTCCAGAAAATAATTTCATAAATTCATTATAATTTAAGCATTGGATAGCTGTCTTTTTTAAACCCAGCGCATAGTATTCAGTTAAGCGATTCGAATCAAATGTATCAATGTTTTCAATACCCATATAAATTAAATTAAAAGCATGATCGCCACTTGATAATACAGTTAAAGCATTTTTCTTACACGACAAATTCATTTGTAAGAACATATTAGCTAAATATTCGTTTGTAAAAGAATATATTTTAGAATATTCTTCAAAATCAATTCCTAAATAGTAATCTGATTGTAACTCATCATAAAGCTTAATTGTTTGTTCCAAATCTTTTTCTCTTTGTTTATTCATATTTATCATCTCTATCTTTTTCTACTTCTAGGCTTTTTCCATCCTAGAGCTAAATCATATAGCCTTGTATCTTCAACATAATTTTCATCCATTAGGCGACTTAAAAAGCGAGAAAACAGGTGGATAAATATTAATTGACCGCCATCTTGCAGATTATTTTCATAGATACTTTTAGCCAATTTAAGTGCCTCATCAAATGGGTTTTCATCAAACATATCTTCATAATAATCAAAAATATTAGATAAAAATATTGTATCGTATTTCCCCATATTTGGTGATATGTCTAAAATATTCATTTGCTGAAATGTTATTTTAGCATCCAATAGATTTTGTTGAAGCTTTTGGTAGTTTTTTATATTATTCATGTATATATTACTATGATTTGATTTAACCCATTTTAGCTCTGATTTTTGGGCTAATATGAATATTGAATTTGGTTTAGTTGGATTCAACTCTTTAGATCTATATAAAAATTCTTGCCAAAACCTTTTGTATTCCTCTTCCATATTTTCTATAACATATTTTTCGAGTTCAGGATTTAAAAAATAGTAAGGTGCTGTATTTCTATCATAATAATCAAAAAGTTTTATAAATTGTTCATAACTCAAACATTCTATAGCACGTTTTTTAAAACCTATTGCATAATATTCTGTTAATCTATTTATATCAAATGTATCTATTTTAGAAACACCCTTATAAATTAAGTTTAACATTTGGTCTCCACTTGCTAATACCGATAAACCTGTTTCACCAGAAATGCGGAATCGACTCCATAAATCTTGTAGATACTCATTAGTTAGGCCAAAAAAGATATTATATTCCTTAAAATCAGTAACTTCTTTAATTTTTTTGCCACTTAATTTTAATGCTTCTTCTAAATCTTTTCTTCTTTGTTCTGATACTGTCATTCTTATTTCTCCTTTTTTAGAGTATATCCATATGTTGTGTCACGCCCTATTATATATCTGTGTTCCTTTAAAAAATTATCTTCTGTCAACACAGATATAAATCTTTCAATAAGATCAATTAGTAATATTTCGCCATTTTTGTTTAAATTTTCACTATAAATTTTTTTAAGTAAATCTAAAGCTTGCTTTTTGTTTCCGCTAAAGAATTCAGTATAATATTCCATTACATTAGACAAATATATTAAATCGTATTTATTTGTAAAATTTGTTGGTACATCTACAATTGATGATTGTTTAAATGTTATATTGGCTTTTGTTAATTTTTGTTGTAATTCTTTGTATTTGTCCTTATCTTTCATATATGAATTAGGGATTCTGCATATAGAACTTAATTTATCAGCATTATTTGCAAAGTGAAACACACTGGCATTAAAACCTTGTTGTTTTAAATTATAAAACAATTCTTGCCAAAACCACTTGTATTCATCTTCCATATTTTCAATTACATATTGTTCTATATCTAAATGTTGATGGTTATGAGTTCTATCATAATGCTCTTTATAATATTCAAAAAGCTTATTATAATCATCAAAACTTAAACATTCGATTGCTCTTTTTTTAAATCCTAATGCATAATACTCTGTTAATCTATTTATATCAAATGTATCTATATCTTTTAGACCTCTTTGAACTAAATGAAATACTTGATCGCCGCTTGCTAAGATACTTAACGCTTTGGTTGATGGTGTAAGAGTTACAATTTTTAAAAATGTCTCAACCGATTCATTAGTCAAATGATAAAAGCTAGCGTACTCTATAAATTTTCCAGATATTTCAAACGCTTTACTACAATATCCTTCTAAATATAATTTAGTAGTTGCTTCTAAATCTTTTCTTCTTTGTTCACTAATTACTTTTTCCATAAAACTCTTCCTTTTTCTAGAGCTACTGCATTAGGATATCGCACCTTTTTAGTACAACTTATTTTTACTGGACTGAATTTTGCAGAACTATTTCTATTTAATATTTCATTAATAAACGTTCGAGGAAAATAAGTTAAAAGAATTTCTCCAGGCTTATTTAAATTTACATCATATATTTTTTGAAGCAATTCTAATGTGCTAGATAAGGCGTCTAGTTCTGATTGTTCAGAAAATATATCATTAAAATAATCCATGATATTAGATATGTAAATAAAATCATACTTACCATATCCTTCAGGAATATTTTTAATATCATTATATTTAAAAGTTATATTTGATTCTCTTAGTGCCTTTTGAAGACTTGTATAGTTTTCATTAGTTTTTAGATAATTACATCTATTGTTTAAAAGTACATCTTGAATGTTTTCCCCTCTTACAAAATCAAAGACACTTGAATTAATACCACTTTGTTTTAAATTATAGAATAATTCCTGCCAAAAGTTTTTGTATTCTTCTGGAGCACATGAAATTACATAATTCTCCATCTTTGATTTTTTCCTACTTCTTTTTTCATAATTAAATAAATCTAAAAACTGATAATAGTTCAGGGTTTCTATTGCTACCTTTTTAAACCCTAAAGTATAATATTCAGCGATTCTGTTGCAATCAAACGTATCTGCATTTTTTATCCCATTTAAAACCATATCAAATAGTTGATCTCCACTTGATAAGACGCTTAATAATTTTACATTAGCACTAAATTCAAAAAGACTCCATATACTATCAACATTTTCATTTGTAAATCGATAAGCATAGCTATATGCGTCGTGCAGCTTCGATGTTTTATATAAGTACATATTTGTTGCTTCTATTATATCTTTTTCTCTTTGTTCTGATGCTGTCATTCTTATTTCTCCTTTTTTATTTAAAATGACCACTAGTTAGTTTTGTATTATATACCAACATAAAAAAAGAAACAACCAATTATTTATAACTACTATAATTTTTGTTTCTTTTATTTTTTTACTAATCCTCTTGTTTCACTACATGAAGTTCTGTAAAAAGCTTGCTGACCTAGATTTATATGAGCTAAGATATTCTCACAAAAAAGTATGCCATGATAGCCATATTCTACTAATAAAGTTCCATTATTATTCAAATTGTTTTTATATAAATATTTAATTATATTTGATATCCTTTGATCAATTTGTTCGTCATAAAAACTTATTTTTCTCATTGAAGCTAAAACATTAGACATATCAATAAGGTCATACGTTTGAAAATTATGTGTTAAATTTTTCGCATCACATTTCTTAAAGGTAATTTTAGCTTTTTCTAATCGTTGTTGCATCAATTGATAAGCATTTGCTGATTGTAAATATAAATTATTAATATCTCTGTCAGCTATTTTTGTATCGTTTCTAAATAATTTTATTAAATAATTGTGATAATTTAATGTTGTAATAAATTCATAAAACTCTCCAAAAAACTCTTTATATTTTTTATCCATATTCTCAATAACAAACTTCATCATTTCTAAAAAATATTCACTAGAAATTTTAGATAGTCCTTGAAACATATTCATAAATTCTTGATATGATAAACATTCGATAGCTGTTTTTTTAAACCCCAATGCATAATATTCCGTTAAACGATTTGTATCAAATGTATCTACTTTATCAACTCCCATATAAATTAGATTAAAGGCATGGTCTCCACTTGATAAAACTGTAAGAGCGCTATTATATTTTTCAAAATGCATCAAAGGATAAAGTTTAGCAAGATTTTCATTAGTGAAGGAATAAACTTTAGAATATGTTTCAAAGCTATTGCCTATATTATAATTAAGAATTAATTTACGATAAAAGTCCTTAGTCATTTCAATATCTTTTTTTTGCTGTTTATTCATAATTCCTCCTAGTTATTTTTTCTTTTTTAATATATATCCTCTATCGGATCCATCAACGATCAACTCATGATTTTCTTTAAATAATTTTTCAGCAGCAAAGGATGGATAAAACCAATCCATTAAATCAGTTAAAATGATTTCACCATTATTATTTAACATTTTATTATAAATTTTTTTTAATAACTTAATTGCTTCTTCAGGCGGCAAACCTGATTTTTCAAAAATATCTTCATGATATTCTAAGATATTAGATAAATATATCAAGTCATATTGTTGAAATTTTTTAGGAAGTTCTTTTATATCAGCTTGCTGAAAAGTTATCTTGGCCTTTAACAATTTTTGTTGTAATTCTTTATATTTTTCTTTATCTGCCATATAAGGATTTCTACTATAATGGAATTTTGTTAAATAGAGATAATCTATAACAAAATGAAATACACTAACATTAAAACCTTCACCTTTTAAGCTAGCTATTAATTCTTGCCAAAACCACTTATATTCTTCTTCCATATTTTCAATTACATATTTTTCTATTTCAAGATTTTCATTATTATGCTTAGTAACTATCCTATCGTATTTGTTAAGGCTTAAAAATTGTTCGTATGATAAACATTCTATAGCACGTTTTTTAAAACCTAATGCAAAATACTCAGTCATTCTATTTATATCAAAGGTATCTATTTTTTTAATTCCTTTTCGTACCATTTCAAATACTTGATCTCCACTAGATAAGACGCTGAGCGTTTTTGAAGTATTAGAAAAATTGGCTTTTGCTAAAAATTTACTAAATGGTTCATTAGTAATTCGATAATAACCGGCATATTCAACATAATCATCGTTCACAAAATCTTTCTTTTGATAAGCAGATAAATAAAGCTCTATTGCTTCTTCTAAATCTTTTCTTCTTTGTTCTGATATTACTTTTACCATAAGCCCTTACCTTTTTTTAACCCTCTATGACTTGGGTAAGTATATGGCGCGTAGTACATGTGTTTTTGTCCTTCAACAGTTGGATCAATAAATACTTCGTTGGCATATCCTGTACCAAAGAAACTAAACATTAACTCTCCGGGATTTAAAACATTTTTGGCATATATTTCTTTTGTTAATTCAACTGCTTTTAATAACGCTTCTTGTGGTGGTATGTCTGCATATAATACGGTTTTATAATAATCCATAACATTAGATAGATATACTAAATTGTATTGAGAAAATTTTGTTGGTAGTTCTGTTACATTAGCATGAGTAAAATTTATTTTAGCATTAAGTAATTTTTGTTGAAATTCTTTATAAACTTTTGCATTTAATAAGTAGTTGTTTCTTAAATAATTTTCTTCATCTTTTATATCTCTAATTGATATACCAAAAACACTGCCTTTATACCCTAATTCTTTTAAGGCGTATTTATATTCTGTCCAAAAATATTTGTAATCCTCTGGCATACTGCTGATAATAAAGTCTTCCATCCTTCTTGTTTCGTCATCACTAAAGTAACTAAATAATTTTAAATATTGTTCGTAAGTTAAGGTAAGAATCGCTGTTCTCTTAAAACCTAGAGCATAATATTCTGTTAGTTTATTTATATCAAAAGTATCAATACTTGTTATTCCTTTGTTAATAAAATTAAAAGGTTGATCTCCGCTGGCTAATATAGTTAATATTTTACTGTCTGAAGGGATTGCAAGAGGTTTTAGTAAATGCGCTAAATGTTCATTTGTATTTTCATAAAACGGATGATAATCACAATATTCGGCATTCCCTGGTGCTTCATCATTTTTTATTATTTGATATAACTTTATAGCTTCGTTTAAATCATTAAGTATTTCAACGCTTCGTTCTTTTGAGATCATATTGTCACTTCTCCTTTTTTAATCCCCTAACATGTGGAAAATAAGCTGATGTATAATATGTCTTTTTTTGGGAATTTATTATTTGTTCTAAAAATAACTGTTTAACAAAGAAGTCATCAAAATGACTGAAAATCATTTCTCCATGCTTCGTTAAATTCATCTCAAATATTTGTTTTATTAATTCTATCGTTTTTCGCAAAGCCATTCCATTTGGATATTCCGGATATAAAATATCGTCATAATAATCAAAAACATTAGATAAATATATTAAATCATATAATCCAAATTTTTCTGGTAAATCCTTTACGTTAGCATTGTAGAAGTTTATATTAGTATTAGCAAGTTTTTGTTTAAACTCAAGAAAATCCTTTTCACTTGCTAAATAGCTGTTAATATCTTGCTGACAAATATGTTTTTTTACGACTATAGATAAATCAAAGATACTTGAGCTATAGCCTTGTTCCTTTAATCTGAATTTATATTCACTCCAAAACCATTTATATATATCATCCATGTTTTCAATAACATAACTCTCTATTTCTTGATAATTTTTAGGAGCACTAAATAAATCTATGAATTGTTTATATGTCAAACATTCTATTGCTCTTTTTTTAAAGCCTAATGCATAGTATTCCGTCAACCGATTAACATCAAAACAGTCAACATTAATTACTCCTTTGTTTATCAAATTAAATGCTTGATCTCCACTAGCTAAAATTGTCAAAGCTTTTGTTGAGGATGATGCTTCAACGGTTTTATATGCCTGCAATAAATTTTCATTTGTCATTTTATAAAATTTATTATAAGCACTAAAATCAAGTGCTTTTACTTGGTCATTCTTTTGTATATCATATAAGTTTATTGCATTTTCTAAATCTTTTCTTCTTTGTTCTGATATAGTCATATTGTCACTTCCATTATTTTTTTAATACTTTATAGGCATGTTCTCTTTCAGAGTCAAGAATAATTTCTTCAAAATTATTTTGATAATACTTATTTTTACAAAGCGAAGGGATAAATGATCCTGTCAAGTAAGTCATTAATATTTCCCCAGGACAATTTAGATTTTGCTCATAAATTCTATTTAATAACTCTAAAGCGGAATATAAAGGGTTTTCTTTGTCACCATAAAAATCTCTTGGATAATCCAGAATATTTGATAAATAAACTAAATCATATAAACCAAACTTTTCTGGAAGCTCAGTTATGGAAGATTGAGTGAATGTTATCTTAGCCTCTCTTAATAGCTTTTGAAATTTTTTATATGTTTCTTCGTCTTTTGCATAAATGTTTTTAGTTATGTTTTTTTCACCTGAACCAATCGATAAATGAAAAATACTAGGGTTACAACCTTCTTGTTGCAATGCATACTTAAATTGTTGCCAAAACCATTTATATTCTTCTTCCATATTTTCAATAACATATTTTTCTATTTCAGGTTGTAAATTATGATGAGTTTTTACATACCATCCTCGGTAATAGCTTAATAACTTAATATATTCTTCATAACTTAAACACTCTATTGCTCTTTTTTTAAATCCTAGAGCGTAATACTCCGTTAATCTGTTGATATCAAAAGTTTCTATATTTTTTATACCTGCATTAATTAAATTAAAAACTTGATCTCCTCCAGCTAAAACACATAAAGCTTTCATCTTATCAGTAACTGTTGTTTTTTCGATTATTTCACTAGCTTTTTCATTAGTAATATGATAAAAACCAGCGTACTCAACAAAATCATCTAAACGATCTTTTTTCTTGTCTTTATAAAAATTTAAATATAAATCTATAGTGTTTTTTAAGTCTTTTTCTCTTTGCTCTGATATAGCCATTTAAATCCCCCTCTTGATTTAAGTTCATATTATATATCGCTTTTAATTAAATAACAAGATATTTTACTTTAAAACTATGTTCCTTTTTTTCTTAATTTCATAAGTTTCTATTTCGTAAAAATTTTTTATAGAATATTTTTTTAGTAGACCAGCATAATTACAATTCCATACTAATGAACTAATAAAACGTGGTAATATGGCTGTAATAATTATCAAGCCTTCACTTGTTAAATTTTTATTATAAATTTCAGTCAATAGTTTAATTCCTTCATTAACAGCTTTTCTACTATCAGGATATAGCAAATAGGAATAATCTAAAATATTAGAAAGATGTATAAAATCATAACTATTAAGTTTTTGTGGAATATCTTTTATATCTAATGGTTCAAAATTTATTGTTGAATCAATTAATTTTTTTTGAAAAGTTTTATAGTCTTCTGCGCAGTTTAGATAAGATAATTGTTTACGGTATTTAATATCTTTTAAAATATAATTTACTCCCATATGAAATACACTGGAATTATATCCTTTTTCTTTTAATCCATATTTATATTCCATCCAAAAATTTTTGTAATCCTTATCTAAATTACTTATCACATAATTTTCTAATGTTTGGTTTGTTCCGAATTGGTTATTAAAAAGTGCATGAAAGTCATAATTAAATAGTTCTAAAAATTGCTCATATGACAAAAGTTCTATTGCTCTTTTTTTAAATCCTAGAACAAAATACTCTGTTAATCTATTTATATCAAATGTGTCCACTTGCTTAAAACCTGCATTAATTAAGGAAAATGCGATATCTCCGCCCGATAAAACTGATAAACATTTTTTATATGTAGATAAGTCAATTAAATCGATCAGTTGTTGTAATGGTTCATTAGTAAATATATAATAAGGTGAATATTCATCAAAATTGGATGGACTACTTTTTTCAAATTTATTAACGTACAAATTAATTGCATTTTCTAAATCTATTTCACGTTGTTCAGTTCTAATCATTTAATCCTCCTCTTTTTTAAGCCATAACAAGGAAGGCCTGGATTATCAAACCATCTTTTAATTTTTTCTGCGCCTGGAACTGATTCGTATATTTCTTCGTCAAAATAGCTACATAAATCTGTAAATATTATTTGGCCATTTTTATATAAGTTATTATTATATATATCAGTTAATAGTGTTTTAGCATATTCTTGTTCCCTATAATCTAAGATATTTGATAAATAGATTAAATCATATTTAGGAAATTTTATTCGTAGTTCTATTATATTCGCTTGTTGAAAATTTATAGTTGTAGATTTTAATTTATTTTGAAGAATTTTATAGTTATCTTCACTTTTTAAAAAGCTTGGTTTATTAAAATCTTTTTGTTTAATATTTAAAGCAAAATGAAATACACTTGCTTCATATCCATACTCTTTTAAAATACGTTTAACTTCTTTCCAAAACCAGCTATATTCTTCATCCATATTTTTAACAACATAGTCTTCTATTTCAGTTTTTATATTATAATATTTATTTTCTAGTCCATCATATGAAAAATCAAACAAATCAAGATATTCTTGATAAGCTAAACACTCTATTGCTCTTTTTTTAAATCCAATTGTGTAATATTCCAATAAAGCATTAATATCAAAGGTATCTACATTACTAGCTCCTTTAAATATCATTTCAAATATATGATCTCCACCTGCTAATACACTTAAAATTTTTTTATTTTCATATTTTGTTCTTATGTCAAATATATCACGTATAGGTTCATTTGTTATATAATAATAGCCTGAATATTTTGAAAATTCGCTTTTTAATTCTACTTTTCCTTCTTGATATATTTTTAAATATAAATCAATAGCTTTATGTAAATCTTCTTGTCGTTGTTCTGATATTACCATTTGTATTGCCCCCTATTTATTTACTTTAATTTTCGCTTCTTTTTTATTCCATAAGCTGTAAATAGACAATTATTAATGATCGGATGATTAATCATTTCTTTTAAAAATTCATTGGGTGAAAATTTTCTTTGCATTTCCGTTAATATTATTTCGCCATTTGGATTTAAATTTTGGGTGTAAATGGCTTTAATTAAATTTCTAGCATCATCCATTGGTCTATTATTATTTCCATAAAAAGAACGATAATAATCCATAATATTAGAAAGATATATCAAATCATATTTAGTAAATGTAGTTGGAACATCCATTATTGAGCAATACTTATATGATATATTAACTTCCTTCAGTCTTCTTTGTAGGTTAATATACTCACTTTCATCTTTCATATATAAATTGTTTTTTGTATTTTGCCTATCAATAAGATCAGCTTCACAAGATAAATGAAATATACTTGCTTCAAATCCTTTTTCTTTTGCGGCATAAAGGAATTCATTCCAAAACCATTTGTATTCTTCCTCCATATTTTCAATTACATACTTTTCTATGTCTTTATTTTCGCTAAAATGCCGTTCGAGTTCCCAGTCTTTATAATACTCAAACAACTTCATAAATTCATAATAATTTAAACATTCTATTGCGCGCTTTTTAAATCCTAGGGCATAATATTCTGTTAAGCGATTTATATCAAAGCTATCAATATTTTGAACCCCGCCACTAATCATATGAAATACTTGATCCCCGCTAGCTAGAACGCTTAAAGCTTTTTGAATCTCATTCAAAACGATTTCACTAAATATTTTATTAACAGGTTCATTAGTCAAATGATAGAAACTAGCATATTCTATAAAATCATCATTAACTCCAAAATATCCATTTTGATAACCTTCTAAATATATTTTAATCGTATTTTCTAAGTCAAATCTACGCTGTTGTGATATTACCATAACTTTACTCCCCCTAAAATAAAACTGTAGGTCTTTCAAATAAATTAATCTTTGTTATTACTGGTGCGTTATATCTTAAAGCATGTTATTGAAATTCGCAAGTTATTTTTTAATCCATATTTATTGTTCTTTTTAAAATTGAAGTTGTATCAGAATCTAAAACATATTCTTTTTCTATATTGCTACCAAATTTAGGAAAAGTTCTCACTCCATCAAAATTATAATAATATTTAAACAATCCATCTTTGTTGAGGTTGTTTTCATAAACTGATTTGACAAGATTAATAGCTTTTTTTGCACTTTCTTCAGGAAATATCCCTTGATAAAAGTATAATACATTCGAAAAATCTATATAATCGTATCTTCCGAATAATTTTGGAACATCAGTTATATTAGTAGCAACAAATTCAATTTTGGCGTTTGATATTTTCCTTTTTAAAGCGTTATACATTTCTGCATTTAAAAGATATTTATTATTGCTGAGTGCTTTTGCAAAGTTACTAGTTGAATACGTCAAATGAAAAACACTCGGATTATATTCATATTCTCTACGCATATTTAAAAAGCTTTCCCAAAATTTCCGATAAGCAAGAGGCATATTTTTGATAACTTCTTTTTCTAATTCATTTAATTTAGATGACACTGCCGAATATCCATACGGACAAAATAATTCAATAAATTGTTCATAATTAAGTATTTCAATAGCGGTTTTTTTAAATCCTAGAGCATAATATTCTGTTAAACGATTACAATCAAATGTCGTAACAGTATTAATTCCTTGTAATATTAAATTAAATACATGATCTCCACTTGATAAAACTGTTAAAGCAGATTCTTTTCCATTTAATTTTAGTAATTCAAATAAAGCAAATAGTTTTTCATTAGTAAAATCATAGAAACGAGAATATTCCTCAAAAAAAGTACCAGTTAAAGAAATATCGGCTTTTCCATATATTTCTAAAACTTTTTGAATGTCGACTTGTCTTTGTTCTTCTAAGCTTAACATAATATTCACCTTTCTATTTAAGTTTTCTTAACCCGTATGCTCTATCTAACTTTTCTAAATCATAAGTGACTTTTCTTTCTACAATTTCATTACTACAATACTTGTCTATTAAACCATTAAATCCATAATTATATATTAAAAGTCCATTCGGATTTAAATTTTTTGTATAAATATCTAAAACAAACTTAGCATACTGCTCTGCTAAACATTCCCTATCTTTGCTATTAAATACCCAGTGATCATATGATAGAATATTAGATAAATATATAAAATCATATTGACCAAACGCCTCAGGTAATTGTTTAACTTCTGCATAACTAAATGTAATTAATACATCATTTAATCTTTTTTGCAAATATTTATAACTTTCTTTACTAAAATAAATATTATTTCCATTAGGAAAATTATGTTCTTTAGCCAAGCCTAATACACTAGGATAAGGATAATATTGTCTATATACTTCCCGATAAGTTTTCCAAAAAATTTTATATTCTTTTGGCATATGTTTTATTACTTCGCTTTCTAAGTCATATAGCTTTTTCTGACGAAGATAAAATAAATTGGTAAAATCTTTATAATCTAAGCATTGAATTGCGGTTTTTTTAAAACCTAACGCATAATATTCTGCCAACCGATTACAATCAAAGGTATCTATTCTTTCTACGCCTTCTAATATTAAATTAAAAGTTTGATCGCCACTTGATAAAACTGTTAAAGCTGTCTTATATTTTGTAAAATTAATTTCATTATATAAATTTGCTAACTTTTCATTAGTAAGATAATAAATCGCAGAATACTCTTGAAATTTATAATCAAACTCACTATCATTTATAAATTCTGGTATTTGATTTAAGTCTTTTTGACGCTGTTCATTATTAATGATAGTTATCATAATATTACCTAATTGCTACTTTTTTCTTTCCAGTAGCATAACTACCATTTAATAAGTATTTGATATCATTGCCCTTTAAAGTTCTGGCTAATATAACTTCATCTTTCCTAAAAAAATCTGGATCAACAAATTCATATAAATATATCATTTCGCCATTTTCATTTAAATTATGTTTATAAATCTTATCGGCAATATTAATTGCTTTCCCAAATAAAGGTTTTCTCATTGCCTGTATAACATTTGAAAGCAATATTAAATCATATTTTCCCATACTATGCCATACTTTTTTTATGTTAATTGGAGAGAAACTTATATTTGCTTTTTCTAAGTTCTTTTGCAAATTATTATATTCTATCTCACTAGATAAATATTTATTATATTCTATTGCTGTATCAAATCCGAGAAAAGTAAGAAGCTCAAATATGCCTTTATTATCTTTTTTTCTTTCTTCTAAGTTATTTATATATCCTTGCCAAAACGCCCTATATTGTTGCGGCATATGTTCAATAACATAGTTTTCTATTGGTTTTGTTTTTTCCCTTTGATAATGTGGTCCAAAAAAGTAATCACAAAATTCTTGATATTTTAAATTCTGCAATGCAGTCTTTTTAAAACCTAAGGCATAATATTCTGTTAATCGATTAGTATCAAATGTATCGATGTTAATTATACCTTTGCTAATCAAATTAAAAACATGATCTCCACTAGATAAGACACATAACGCATTGTATACTCCACTTGTGTTCAATAAATACATTAAGTCACTTAGTCTCTCGTTCGTAAATGGATAGCATTTAGAATACTCTTGATAATTAACAAAAATATCCTGTCCACGAGATATTATCTCGCGCAAATCTTTTTCCCACTGACAAATATTTTCCATATTCTCACATCCTTTATTTTTTTAAGCTTAAAGCAATTAAGTTTTTGTCTTTATAAATGATTGTTTTAGCTATTTTAATATTATTCATGACTTCTTGATAATTTCGAAATATTACATATAAATAGAACAATTCTCCTTTTGAATTTAAATTATGATTATAAATAGATTCGATTAGTTTGATAACATCTGTTACCAAATCGGTTGGACCAAATATTTTTTGACGATACTCAATAATATTTGATAAATAAATAAAATCATAAGTCCCTAATTCATTTGGTAAATCCGTTATATTTAATTGATTAAAGGTAATATTAGCATTATTTAAGTTCTTTTTCGTTTCGTCGTACAATTCCAAAGTTTGTAAATAAACATTATTATCTGTATGACTTTCTACTTTTTTGCGACATATTTCAAATACTCCGCTATGGTCTTTCTTTTCATTATCCAGAAAATCAATAAAGCTTTCCCAAAACCATCTATATTCACCCGAAGAGCAAGAAATTACATACTTTTGCAATTCTAAACTTTCCCTTGAATTAGATTCTTTAAACAATTTTAAAAATTGTTCTATATTTAAGCATTGTGCTGCAACTAATTTAAATCCCAAAGCATAATATTCAGTTAAACGATTAGTATCAAAAGTATCTATGTTCGTAACACCTTGGGAAAGAAGATTTAATACTTGGTCTCCACTTGATGTTACCGTTAAAGCATTGTTTACTTTTTTTAAATTTATTTGCTTGAATAGCTTAACCATATTTTCATTTGTTTGTTGGTAAACAGCTCCATAGTCAAAAAATTTATAGCCATTGTAACACAATTTTTGCATAGATTTATATAATTCTATTGTTGCAAGTAAATCTTTATTTCTTGAGTCCATTTGATCTCACCTTAAACTTTGGATTTTATTTTATATCATTAAATCAGAAAAGGCAATCAATTATTTGAAAAATACAATCTTTTTCAAATATAGTTCGTTATTATCGAAATCAATAAATAAATTTAAAATTGATGCTAGTCAAGTACTTCAAGCGTTTTTTAAATCCTAATGCGTAATACTCACTTAATCTATTTTCTATTTTATCATCTTTTTTGAAGACAAGCCACTTCATCACCAGCTAATTTTCTTATAATTTTGGGAGCATAATCAACCCCAAGAAAATATTCATCATCACTAATTACATCTTCCATATATTTATAGTCATATATCATTTCGCCATTTTGATTTAAATTGTGATCATAAATAATTTTTATCATATTATGAATAACAGCCGGTTCCACATAACTATCTAATACACTTATAATATTCGATAAATTTATAACATTATAAGTTCCAAATATATTTGATACTGCTGTAATATCAGCATTTGTATAAGTTAATCGAGCGTATTTCAAATTATCTTTTAACCTATTATAAGCTGATTCACTTTGTAAATATAAATTATTCCCTCTAATTATTCCAACATCTCGGCATATTGTAAATATTGTTGGTTTTTCTTCTCCTAGTTTTTTTCTTGCTTCTAAAAATGCTATCCAAAAAGATTTATATTCTTCTGATGTACATGATAATACGTATTTTTCTAAAGCCAGCTCATTTTCGTTTCGGAATAACGAGTTAGAAAATAATGTTAAAAATTCTCGATAATTTAAAACTTCAATAGCAGTCTTTTTAATACCTAGAGCATAATACTCTGTTAATCTGCTACTATCAAACGTATCAATTTGCTCTATTCCTTTATAAATCATATTAAAAGCGTGATCTCCACTAGATAAGACACATAACCCCGTTTGGTAATTTGTAAAATCTATTTGATTATATAATTCAATTAAATGTTCATTAGTAAAATGATATGCTCTACCATATTCACTATAATCATAACCTATTGCTTTTAAACTGCTTGAACTACAATATTTTTTTATTACTTCATTTATATCTTTTTTTCTCTGACTAACTTCAATCATTTTAATTTCCCTTTTTTCATTAAACTACCAGCCGAATCCGGCCATATACTTAGTTCTCTTTTATGCCCAAAATTAATTTCATTATAAACTTCATCTCTTGCAATTGTTGGACTATTATATCTATATGTAAATATCATTTCGCCATTATTATTTAGATTGTTATCATATATATTTTTTATTATAGATATTAAGAGTTCCGGTTCAATCCAGTTCATTAACACACCAATAATATTAGATAATTCAATGAAATCATAAGCGCCAAACTTTTGGGGTATTTCTCTAATATCAGATACTTTAAAAGTTATATTAGCTTTTTTTAAATTTTCTTTTACTTTTTCAAAACCATCAGGATTTCGATAGGCATTTAAAGTATTATATCTTGTTCTTGCTTCTGAATAATCAAAATGGTGAGAACGATCGTATCCAACATCTCGGCAAAAATCAAACACCGTAGGTCTTTCAAAATCAATATCTTGACGTTTTTCTAAAAGACGTTGCCAAAACAATTGATAATGAAATGGCATTTTATTTATTACATATTTTTCAATGCTACGCTCGTAATCATCTCGATCAGCAAATAAATCTTCAAACTGTTTAAAAGTAAGAACTTTTATGGCTGTTAATTTAAAGCCTAAAGCATAATATTCAGTTAAACGATTACAGTCGAATGTATCTATATTGAAAACATCGTGATATAACAAGTTAAAAACATGATCTCCACTTGATAGTACTGTTAAAGCATTATTATATTTAGACATATCAACTTGACTATATATTCCTCTTAGATATTCATTGGTGCTTTGATAAGGTCGTGAATACCCTCTATAATCTTCTGCTGTATGTTTGTCTACTAATCTATGACAAAATATTGCTATTGCTTCATTGAGATCTTTTCCTACTTTTTCAAGCAAATCATTTTCTGGTACTTCAATTTCATCATCAAACAACCCCATTTTAATCACATCCTTTTTCTAAACTGAAAGATGTTCCGTCATCTACATTTCTTGTTAGTTTTCTACCAAAGTTAATATTTTCATAAATATCATCAATCTCTTCTGAATATATATATTTATATCCATAAACTAGCTCGCCAAAGTCGTTTAAATTGTTGTGATAAAACTTTTCAACTAAAGCTACAGCTTCGCCTATTGTCATTCCTAAAATTTCTGAACGATAATTTAAAATCGTTGATAACATTATCAAATCATATTTAGAAAACTTTTCCGGAACCTCTTTTATATCGGCACAAGTAAATGTTATAGTTGCTTCTTTTAATTTTGGTTTTAAATTATTAAAGCAAGTTTTATTAAAATAATAATTATATTTTTCGGCATATCTAATATTTTTTCCTCTAACTAAGTCGAAAATACTTGGACTTTCAGTTACTTCTTTACGGGCGTCTAGAAAGTATTGCCAAAATATTTTATACTTTTTCGGTAAAGCATCTATTACATACTTTTCTATACTCGGATTATATTCTTTGAATAAATCACAAAATTCTTCAAAATCTAATATTTCTAACGCTGTTTTTTTAAATCCTAATGAATAGTATTCAGTTAATCTATTACAATCAAAAGTATCTATTTGCATAACATCATGATAAATTAAATTGAAAGCATGATCGCCACTTGATAAAACTGTTAAAGCTGAATGATATCTATCTTTCATAAGTTTATGATATAGTTCAAATAAATTTTCATTAGTAAAGGCAAAGGCCTTTTCATATTCAGCGTATTCAAAACCTAAACGACATAAATCTTTAGTTTGACAATATTTTTTTATTACTTCTTCAATATCTTTTTGTAATTGTATTTTATCCATAGATATCACCCATGAGTTGTTATTTTAAATTAAATATATAAAAAAATCAACATTTCTGTTGATTTATCTAAACATTGCTTTAGCGGTTCTAAGCATTTGAGCAGTATACCCAAATTCATTATCATACCAAGCAATTACTTTAACAAGTTGTTTACCATCCACCTCTAATATTTTTGTTGATAACATATCTACTAATGCTCCACATTTTTTATTTAAAACATCACTTGATACAATTGGATCATTAGTGGCCATTAATACTTCACTGACATTTGATTTAAATAAATTGTTAATTTCTTCTACTGATGTATTTCTTTCTAATTCTAGAGTCACATCTATTACTGAACCATCTGACACCGGAACTCTAAAGGCGTGACCATCCATTTTACCTTTTAAACTTGGAATTACTTCTCCAATTGCACTAGCTGCTCCTGTTGATGCTGGAACAATATTTTGGGCACAAGCTCTTCCTCTTCTAGCATAAATTCCTTTTTTATGTGCAATATCTAATGTAGCCTGATCGTTGGTATAAGCATGAACTGTAGTCATATATCCTCTAATAATTTTGTTATTATCGTCGATTACTTTTAATACAGGAGCAAGACAATTAGTTGTGCAACTTGCTGCAGAAATAATTTTTTCCGTTCCATCTAAGTTTTGATCATTAACACTGTATACAATTGTTTTCAAATCGCCTTTAGCAGGAGCCGAAATTAAAACCTTTTTGGCTCCAGCGGTTATATGAGCTTTAGCTTTTTCAGCATCAGTAAATCTTCCAGTACATTCTAAAACCAGATCAACATCCAAGTTTCCCCAAGGTAAATTTACTGGATCTGCTTCGCTATACACTTTAATTCTTTTTGTTCCTGCTATAATTAATTCATCATTATCAAAAGATATTTCATCTTCATGAAACGAACCATGATCGGTATCATATTTTAATAAATATGCTAAATCTTCGGCATTTGTTAAATCATTGATTGCTACTATATCAAAATCTGTAGTTGTAATCATTTGTCTAAATGCTATTCTTCCTATTCTTCCAAATCCATTAATTGCTACTTTTATCATTTTAAATTTCCTTTCCTTATTCGCCATAACCAATAAATTCTCTTAGTATTGAATCTTTGGGAATGTATTCTGTTGGTATTAAATAAAATCTTTTTAAGAAATTTATTAATCTTCTTGCTTCTTCATAATATGGAGAATCTATTCCTACTGAATATAATAACGGTTCAGCATAAACTCTTACTACACCTAGTTCATACGATAAGGCGGTATTGATAATAATGTCCGCTTGATGTATATAAGGGAAGATGTATTTTTCTTCTCCATTACGAACGCTTTGCCAAATTTTAATAGTTCCACTTACATCTAATCCTCTAGTACGATTATCTCTGATGAGTCTTCTTAGTAACCTTAAATCTAATGTAGAAATGTAATTATGCTTATCAATGTTAAGCGGAATAAAAGGGCTTAAATATATTTTGTATTTTAGCAAACTACTTATATGTGGAGTTAATTCGTCATTTAACGCATGTAATCCTTCAACAAGAATTATTCCATCGTCCGCTAGTGAAACTTCTTTTCCGCTATTAGTATGGGTTCCTGAAACAAAATCATAAGTCGGCAAATCAACCGCTTTACCATTCAATAAATCCATTAAATCTTTATTAAATCTTTCTACATCAATTGCCATCAGACATTCAAAGTCATACTCACCATTTTCATCTTTTGGAGTTTTTTCACGATCAACAAAATAATCATCAACTGATATTGATATTGGTTTTAAACCCCTAACCTTTAAATAAGCTGATAGTCTTTTGGTGGTTGTTGTTTTTCCAGCTGATGATGGCCCAGCTATTAATACCACTTTTTTTTCATTATTCTTAGCAATCTTTTCGGCACAGGCTGCTATAGATTGATTAAATAATAATTCATTTGCTTCTATTAATTCTTTTATTTTAGATGTGCTAACTAGTTTATTTAAATCAGCAAGATAAGGAACTTCCATTTTTTCTAACCAATTTTTTCCATTTAGAAAAGAATTTATTATATTGCCATAATGAACATATTCTGGTACTTTTCCTTCACTTCTAGCGCTTGGCCATAAAAATACCAGTCGATTATTTCCTAAATATACTAGATCAAATTTGGAAATAGACTTTGTAGTATACGGCATTTCCGTATAGTAATAATTTAAAAAGTCTTTTAATTTATATAAAGTAATAATCTCTTCGCCGCTATTTTCAATATTTTGAGCTTTTTCAATTTGATTGCCTTTTTCAAAATATTCGATAGCATCTCTCTTAGAAATATTATATTTTTCAAATTTTAGATCTTCAGCTATTATTTTAGCCATATTTCCTTTTATAATCCCCATCTCTTTTTGAGTAAGAGTTCTGTTTCCGATAATTTCTGCTAATAGCCCTTTAGGAACACTATGTTCATAAATCACTTCAAACTCAGGGAAAGTTTCTTTCAATGCAACCTCAAATATAAATTGTAGACCAGCTTTATATATTTTATATCCAGCTAAATCAGTGCTATCAATAAATTTAATATCTGTATCTTTAACTAATCTCGTTGTAAGTGGATTAAGCTCGTTATTTATTTTGGCGCCAACTACTTCATAATTTATTTTCAAATCTTCGCATACTTCATATAAAGAAATCCCGAAAGGATATTCATAATTACCATAGTTTTCAACATTAACATTAATTTGTTTCATAATATACCCTCTCTATTCTATAAAATTATAACATAAATGTTTATTTTGTCATATAGTTTTTTGTATAACTTTTATTAATTATAGATATTATAATTATAGGTGATCATATGAACATTATTCCAACTGTCATTGAAAAAACTAATCAAAAAGAGTATGCTTTTGATTTATATTCAAGATTATTAAAAGATAGAATTGTTTTTTGTACCGGCGAAATTGATGATGCTAGCGCTAATATTATTATTAGTCAACTTTTATATTTAGATAGCTTAAATCATGATGACATTTCTCTTTATATTAATAGCCCTGGGGGCAGTGTCACTAGCGGAATGGCTATATATGATACAATGAATTATATTAAAAGTAATGTTTGTACCATTTGCATCGGAATGGCTGCAAGTATGGCGGCGTTTTTACTTTCTAGTGGCGAACAGAAAAAACGCTATGCATTACCTAATGCCGAAATTATGATTCATCAACCATTAGGGGGAGCACAAGGACAAGCAAGTGATATTAAGATAGCTGCCGAAAGAATACTGAAAATTAAAGAAAAATTAAATAAATTGTTAGCTAAAAATACCAATCAACCTATTGAGAAAATAACTTTAGATACCGAAAGAGACTATTATATGGATCCAGAAGAAGCAAAAAAGTATGGTTTAATAGATAAAATTATTTAACCATACTTTTTAATTTTGTTTTTTAAGACTCAGTTTTGATGATTGACATATTAATGATTGCCAAAATCCCGGTAAATCATTTATGTCTATGTATAACTTATCAAAATATATTTCATGTAAATTTTGTAATTCATCATTCGATATATCTTTTTCTCTAACAACGTAAATAGATGATTTAGATTGACTAAAAATATTTTTATAGACATCAAACCAAAGATGATCTATACCATTTTTTAAGCTAAGTTGAGTTCCGTTAATATCAAACTCATAAGTTCCATTTAAATTCTCTGCTAGAAGCGAATGAGGTTTACTATAATATCTGCTTAAAGTTGATTGCCACATGTTACATGAACTTAACGAAACGTATTTTTGATTTGCGTTAGCCTCTTCTAAAGCTTTATATATTATATATTTGTTGAGCTCTATAAAGTCTTTTTGTTCTTTTGTTTCTAAACAATCAAGACTATCGCCAATAACATTGCATAAAATTATTTTTTTGTTTATAGGATCAATTCGACAATTAATATTTTCTAGCTTTTTATTTAGCCAACTTATGGAAATGATATACTCTGGAATTTCACAGCCTTGAAGCATTTCCTTTTCGGCTATTCTAAACTCCAGTTTGTCTGGATTTATTAATTCATTGCCACTTTGAATAAATATTGATTTTTTTAAGCCTTCTAATACCGCCATTGATTCATGACATGTTTCATTCATTATTTTAATTAAACTACTTATTGTTATTTTTGTCATATTATTATGCTCTCCATTTCTTGAAAATAATAATAACATGCAAAAAAACATTTGACGATGACTTCGCCAAATGTTTACTTATTTTGATGTTTTTCGACTAATTTCTTAATTTTAATAAAATGATGATTGATTCCGGATTTTCCAATAGAATAATCTGTTTCTAAAGAAATAATCTCAGCTAATTCTTGATATGATACATCCGGATATTTTTCACGATACTTTGCAACAAAAATAGTTTTTTCATCTAAAAGTTCTAGTAGGTCATTTTCCTTTAAATATTTTATTTGTTCTGCTTGTTTTAGTCCAGTTGAAATTGATTTTTCTTGATTAGCTATTTCACAATTATTTAAGCGATTTACCATATTTTTATGATCTCGATAGATTCTGATATCTTCAAAATAAAATAAGGAATTAGTTGCTTTAAATAGTTTTAATATATCACTTATTTCTTCGGCTGATTTTATATAAATCATATACTTATTAGCTCTTTTAATTTTTTTAGGATGAAAGTTTAGACTTTGTAATATTTGAAGCAACGCATCGGCTTCTTTACTTTTTCTTAAAACCATTTCAAAATGGTAACTACCCATTTTTGGATCGCTAATACTACCACAAGCTAAAAAAGCACCTCGAAAAAAAGCAACCCTTTCTTCTTCCGTTTGCAAAAAATTAGAAAAGTCTTCGTTTATGAAAAGCCTTTCACATATTGTATTTAATTTTTCTTTAATTTCTAAGATGTATAACGTATCAATTCTAAATCTTTTTTGATTACGTATGACAATTTTAGGACTGATACTAAATATTTCTTTAAAACTACGATATATTCTTCTAGCTATACTAGCATTCTCTAAAGTAATAACCAAAGTATTGTTTTCGATAATAGCATCATATCTAACTATAGCTGCAAGCTCACTTAGATTTTCTAAATAGTTTTGAGGAATTTTTGTTACTTCATCTTTTATTTGCGTTGCGAATGTCATGCAAATCACCTTTATTAATTATACAACAAAATAAAAAAAGGTAAAGAATCAATTTCTCTACCTTGAATAGAACCATGAGCCCTTTTTTCCAAAACCTGGTGGTTGGATATTGTTGGCTACCAATTTACTATATGATGAGTAACTTCCTTTTCCCGCTCCTAGATAAAATCCAGTAGCGATTCCAAAGTGAAGATGCGCCCCTGTAGAACATTTATCATAAGACCTTGTTTTAGATCCACCACCAACTGTTCCAATAGCTGTCTCCGTTGTAACATTATCACCAACTTTAACATTAATATTTAATAAGTGGAAATAATAATGTGTATAACTTTTGCCGTTTACATATGAGTGAATATAGACTTTATTTCCTCCGCAACTCGATTTCCACGTGATTGCGGCAACCGTTCCGCTGGCAGCCGAATATATTTTGGTCCCTTCACTATTTCCTGCTAAATCTATTCCATTATGGAATTGTTGCGCGCCAGTAATTGGGCTTTTTCGATATCCCCATAATGAGGTTACTACGCCTCTTTTTAATGGTTTTCGCCAACTAGCATTATTAGCCACTTCAACACATTGACTTAGTAATTGGTTTTCGCCGCATCCCATATCTTCATAGGTCTTTATAAGCGCTTTTTGATTTTTTATTTGATCATCTATGTCTTCGGAAACTTCAGCTAAATCAGCTAAGTTTTTTCCTAAGCTAGTGATTTTCTTCTCATAACTTTCTATTTTGTTATTTAAATCAACTTGTTTTTGTTCTAATTCTACTTTTAATTGTTCATTCTTGTTTATTAACGCTTCTAATTCTGCCAATGTTTTTTGATTATAAGTAGTAATTTGATCAACGGCTGCCAAACGCATTACAAGTTCCGTCATCGAGCTTGAACCAGTTACATATTGAACATAGGCATTTTCTCCATTCATTTGTTGCATAAAAACTAGTAATGCTTCTGTTTCGGCCGTTAGCTTATCTATTTCCGTTTTAGAATCAGTTATTTCCTGTTCCGCTATAGTTATATCAGTTTTAGCTTGCTCAATTTCTTCGTGAGCATTTGCTACCGCATTTTTTTTAGAATTTATTTCTGATTGGGTTTGATTTTTAGATTGTTCATTTCTTTTCTTTTCAGCTTGAAGCGATTTTAATTCTTCTCTTAGATCAGCTAAGGTTTCAGCTTCTTTGGCATAAGCATTTAATGGTTGATATGCTAAAAGTGTTAAAACCCATAAAATAGCTCCTGCTTTTCTTAGTCCATTAATTAGTTTTTTCATCATATTTTCAAATACTTTCTAACTGCTCTAATACTCGCAATCATACCTACTAAAGCTCCGATAGCAAGTAGCGCTAATGAAACATATAAAATGAAATTGAATGGTTTAATTAAAGTAATTATTTGACTAAATAGATAGCCCCCAAAATAATCATAAGCTATAACATATCCATATATGGTTAAAATTATTGGAATAATAGCACCAATTATACCAATAAAGAAGCCTTCAAATAGGAAAGGTAATTTAATAGCAGTATTACTGGTTCCTACTAAACGCATTATTTCTATTTCATTTTTTCGAGAAAAAATGGTTAATTTAATTGTGTTATTAATCAGAAAAGCCGTTACCATAACAAGAGCTAATACAATAATGATAGTTACTTTTTTCACTATATCAAAAATTGATAATAACTTTTCTACCATCCCTTCGCCATAGCTTGACGATTCAACATTTTCAATTGCCGAAATTTGATTGTTTGTTTCTTTTAAATGCGTAGCATCGCTTACTTTCACAACAAATGAATCAAGAAGGGGATTAGTTTCTAAATAAGATAGTGTTGTATCTAAAGTCGCAGAATAGTTTTGCATTTCAACTTTCCATTCATCTTTGCTTTTATAGATAACCTCACTAACATTATTAATATCTAATATTTGACCTTCAATTTGTTTTACCTGTTCCATTGTTGTTTCTCTATCTAAATAAACAACTATTGTAAGTTCATGCTCTAATTCTTTAGTTATTTTATTAACATTAAATGATACAACTAATGAGATAGCTACCAGTATTAATGTTATTGTTGTGCACGCAATAGATGCAATGCTTAAACTAAAATTACGAAAAATACTTTTTAATGAGTCTCTTAAACTTCTTACTAATATTCTAATTGCCTTCATGTGCTTTATAACTTCCTTTCAAGTAATCTCCGGTTAACACACCCTGTTCAAGTAGAATAACTCTTTTTTTCATACGGTTAACTATTTCTTTATCATGAGTAGCCATTATGATTGTTGTTCCTAACTCTTTATTAATTTTTTCTAATACTTTCATTATTTCTTTTGAAGTGTCTGGATCTAAGTTTCCAGTAGGTTCATCACAAATTAGTAATTTAGGTTCGTTTACAATAGCTCTTGCTATACATACCCTTTGCTGCTCTCCGCCTGATAATTGATTGGGAAAACTTCTTAATTTATCTTTTAATCCAACATGATTTAACGCTTCAATTACTCTAGGACGAATTTCGCTTTCTTTAATTCCCATAGTTTCTAAAGCAAAAGCAACATTTTCATAAACCGTCATCTTAGGAAGCAACTTAAAATCTTGAAACACTATACCTAATTTGCGACGTAATTTATATACTTTTCCATTTCGTAATTTAGCCACATTAACACCGCCAACATTAACATTTCCTTTTGTTGGTTTTTCTTCACGATATAACAGCTTGATAAAAGTAGATTTTCCACTACCACTCGCACCAATAACAAAGACAAATTCCCCTTTTGCTATTTTTACTGAAACATCTGCTAAGGCTGTAACTCCATTTTTATAAACTTTATAACAATCTTTTAACTCGATAAACTTCATATTACCACCTATTACTCTTTCATTATATCACTTGACATTTTCTATATAAATGGCAAATTTTTCTTCTTGACACCACCGTTAACGTCATAGCAATCATTGACAACAATAAACGCTTCGGAATCAATTGATAATACTAATTCTTTAAATAAATAATAGTCATTTGTATTAACAACACACATGATAAGTTCTCCATTATCGTGAGAATAACCCCCTAAGGTCGGAAGGATTGTGTACCCCGTTTTCAGTTCTTCTAAAATTACGTCTCTTATCTTAGAACTATGTTTAGTATAAATATAAAAAACCTTACTATCAGAAATTCCAATCATAATTTTGTCAATTAAATAAGTACTTATAAATAATACAAAGAAAGCATATACAACCCTTGGTAGGCCAAAATTAAATCCTCCTAACAAAATAATAATAGCATTCATATATGTTGATGATTTCCCTTCCGGTGTCTTTAAATATTTAGTTAATATTTTTATAATAACATCAGAGCCTCCAGTCGTAAATCCAGTTTTAAAAATGATTCCATTTGCTACGCCATAAAATACTCCTGTAAGTACAGCTGTTACAATAAATTCTTCAAATACTAAATTAGGAATTATTACTGCTGCTATTGGTTTTGTAAAAGTTACAAACAAGGGATATAACAATGAACCAACGATTGTTTTTTTAGTATCATCATATCCTAATAAAACAAAGCTTACAATAAGCAATAAAAAAGTCGCTCCATAAATAAATATAGTTGGATCAATAAAATCTTTAAATATAATTGATAAACCAGATGTTCCTCCAATTACTAGATTATTTGGCAATAAAAATAAATTATAATTTAATGCTAAAATAAAGGTTCCAAAAATTAAACCTATTATTTTATAAATTTTTTTTGCGTCAATACTTTTACTTTTCATATCTATTCTCCTATTAACAATTATAATAAAAAAAAGATTAATAAGCAATTTTTTTAAACATATACTTATGATGAGGTGATAAAAGTGAACGGAAACTATTTCCAAAATCCAACATTTCCTACTAACGAAAGTAACATCGTAACTCCGCCAGGAAACATTAATACTTATCAAGATAGTTTACCGATGGAACAAAGTTTCATTGAAAATATCTTAAGATTAAATAAAGGAAAAAAAGTAAAAGCCTATGTTTCTTATCCAGATTCGACAGAATGGCAAAATAAGGTTTATACGGGTATAGTGGAAGAAGCAGGAAGAGATCATTTAATAATAAGTGATCCTGTGACAGGAAGATGGTATTTAATCAGAATGATATATCTTGATTATGTTGAATTTGATGAAAAAATAAATTATAGTCATAGTTATTCCGAAAAGACATTTTAAAGTTAGCTATTATTAGCTACTTTTTTTTGATATAATATTTTGTGGTGATTTTAATGGAATTAAAAGACATTGAAAAAAGTATTATAAAAAAGTATCGTAAAACAATTTGGTCACCTTTTATAAAAGCTTTAAATGATTTTAAGCTAATTAAAGATGATGATAAAATAGCAGTATGTATTTCTGGAGGAAAAGACTCTTTTATCCTAGCAAAATGCTTACAAGAAATTCAAAAGCACGGGAAAATGAAATTTTCTTTGGAGTTTATCGTTATGGACCCTGGGTATAAAGACAATCATTTAGAGCAAATAAAAAAGAATGCCGATATCCTTGGAATTTCCTTAAATATTTTTAAAAGTGATGTTTTTGCGGTTGCTGATATGCTTAATAGCGAAAAACCTTGTTATTTATGCGCTAGGATGCGTAGAGGATATTTATATGATTATGCTAAAAAGCTGGGTTGTAATAAAATAGCTCTTGGTCATCATTTTGATGATGTTATAGAAACTATCTTATTATCAATGTTTTATAGTGGTGAGTTTAAGACAATGATGCCTAAATTACATAGTGATAATTTCCAGGGCATGGAACTTATAAGGCCTTTATATTTTGTTAAAGAGAAAGATATTATTTCATGGGCTAACTATAATGAATTAAAATTTATAAATTGTGCTTGCTCTTTTACCGAAAAAAGCTTAGATAATGGTAAGCGAATGGAAATAAAAAATTTGATTAAAGAACTTCGTAAAAACAATAAATATTTTGATTTTAATATCTATAATAGCATTACAAACGTTAACTTATCAACAGTAATCGGTTATCACCAAAATGATGTTCAATATAATTTTTTAGATGATTACGAGAAATAATTTGGCATATTTTGGCGATTTTTTGACAAATGAATATTTTTTGTGGTATACTGGTAACATAAGTTACCAGGCGGGAGGAACTAATTATGGCTATTAATAATTTGATAGATAAAACCATTATCATCAATAGTGCAGTAGCGATGGTTAAAAAAAATGGTTGGGAATCATTAAACGCAAGAAGTCTTGCTCAAGAAATTGGAATATCAACGAAACCACTATATCGTTTATATACCGGAATGGATGAAATTAAAGAAGATATTTATAACGAAGTTTATAAACAATATGATGAATTTATTAACAAGAGAGTTTATAACAAAAATGCTTTAGTAACTTTATGTGTTGCTTATGTTGAATTTGCTAATGAGTATAAAAATTTATTTAAATGCCTATTTCTATCAAACAATCTGCAATGGAAAAGTATAGACGATGTTTTAAATGAAAAATGGAATCAATCTACAATAATAAGTTTGGTTAATAAATTTGGATATTCTTTTGAAGATGCTAAAAACTTATTTATGCATGTATGGCTTTATGCTAATGGTTTGGCTACATTAGTAGCTACAAATGATTTAAAAATAGACAGTAAGGATATTATTAAAAGAATTATTAAAATATATAAAGAAGTCGCAAAATAATTTGCGACTTCTTTAATTATAAAAATGTTTATCTTATTATCCATTTAGAGCGTTTTGAATATTAATTTCAGTAGAGATTGTGCCTGATACAATATCATCTAAAAACTTAGCAATTTTTATTATTTCGTCATAAAAACTCTGATACTTAGATTTTAAATCATTATATTGGTCTAAATGAGTAGTTGCAGCAGCACTTTGCCAAACATCAGCATGCACTGTATTAATTTTAGAAGTTACATCTTCTAAAATGTTTTGCATCTTATCCGCATGCTTTTTAAGTTTTTTAGCTATTTCTGCAACTTGTTCAAGAGTAATACTAAAATTTCCCATTCTAAGTTAATTTTCCTTTCTATCTTATAATTTACCAGCAGCTTCAGCATTTTCTAGTTCTTGTTGTGTATATATGCCTGCTATTGTTCCTAAATCAGTTCCTAAATCTTGAATTGTAGTTCCTAATTTTTTCAATTCTTGTTCATAACCTTTTACTGTTGTGTTGAATGTAGTTGCAGCTTCTCCTGTCCATCCTTTTTTTAAATCTTCTATAGTTGCATATATTGCATTTATTTCCGTTGTATAATCACTACCTAATTGATTAACATGACTTCCATATGAAGAAAGAGTAGCTGGATCTACACTGATTTTTCCTTTCATTTAATTCACCTCCCTATTTTGGATCTTTGTCTATCCTTACGTTTTTATTATAACATGTTTTATTTATCAATAAACAAAAAAAAAGGTTATTTTGTAAATTTAGTGTAAATCACAAAATAACCAGTACATCTCCTTGTTCAATAGAGGTATTCTTAACAATTTCATTCATTGGTAATACTTCACCAGTATTTTTCTTAACTAGGCTTACATCTTTTTTTATCGGAATATAATCGACATTTATCTCACTAATGGCTTTTTGAACTAACATTAAAATCTTAGCAATTGTTTTATTTATGGGAATAAACATTTCATATTCTTGATTAATGCGCGGATATGATATTTTAACTAACAATTTATTCAAGGTGTTCCTCCTTTTCTGAAGCCAAATCATTTTCTTGATATTCAACTACTTTAATTAATGTTGCAATACCATTTTTTACTGAGTACCCAAAATTAACATCAACCATCTCCCGAAGTTCTCGAGGAGTACGAGACAATTTAATAGTAAATTGATCAGCAATTCCATTACCTAACCAAATACCACGATTATTAGCAATTATGGTTTTATACCAACTTTCATATTCTAATTTCTTTAAATTGCTTAATGAATCATAAAATATTAGGTTTAATAATTCTAAATCTTTTCCTTTTTCAATAACACTAGTAAACTTTTCTTTTGCTTCTCCCCCTAGGCGATTCAACCAATCAGCCACTCCGAAAATAATCCAAGTAACAGGATGTTTATCATGTAGAGCATCTCTACTATAATTATTATCGACATATATTTTGTGGCATTCTTCTATATAATCAATTATTTTAATCGTAGTTTCATCAAACCCACTATTTAGTGAACCAACTTTTTTAGAAACTTCTGTCTTTACGAAATCCATTGTATCAAAAACATATAATGAAGATTTATTTAGATTATAAAATTCCATAATCAAGGCATTAGCAAACGGTTTGTAAAAATCCATTTCATTTCCAGTAATTAACGTTGCATACTTACTTTTAAAATCAAAACTTTCAACCTCAAGATTTCCTTTTTGAACTCCGATTGGAATACTTACTAAATCTACCAAATAGTCTTTTACAAAGTCTAAAGTTACTTTATCTGGTAAAATTGGTACTGATTTAGCTTTAGTTGGATAAGCTTCTGTTAATTTAGTAACAATCTGCTTAATGTATTCAACTTGTTCACTTTCTTTATATGGGTAAGCGGTTTGAAATTCATAAACATTATCATATTTTACTAAACCTCTACCTTTAGCTTTAGATGGATATACTTTATTTGTATTTCCTAATATTGATATATAATCACTATTATCATTCATTTGTAATACTAACTCTTGTTTGAAGTTTTGTCTTAAGCGATATTTAACTGTATTGGTGCCGCTTGTTGTTAAAATAAAGATAATTCCATATTTTAAACCATCGCGGCTTAATTGTAATATCATATCTTCATAATCATAATATGATTCAGAGAATACTTCATAATTATTCATAATAACTATTATATTTGGCAATGTCTTACCGCTATGCTTACAATAAGATGTATAACTACCATTATAATCAACAAATAGTTTTTTACGTTTTTCAATTGTTTCTTGTAACATCTTAATTAAATTAACTATTTTTTCTTCATCGCCTAAATATAAGATATCTCCGACATGAGGAGCTTTAGTAAAGACTTTTAAAGTCTCTGCGCCAAAATCTAAAGCATAAATATTTACCTCAGCAACACTATGGTCAACAATCAAAGAATAAATAATAGTTGTAAGCATTTGTTCTTTTCCACTTCCAGCCGCTCCGTAAATAATTAGATTTCCATCTTGGGTAAGAGGGATGGTTAGTAAAGCTTGCCTTTGATTATTTGGATCATCATATTCTCCAATAATCGGTTGCATTATATATGGTGTTGGTTGATAACGGTACTTTTTCTTTAAATTTTCAACATAAATATAATCAGGAATTCTATCTAACCATAATTGTGGTGTTGAAATATTTTCTTCTTTGGCAATATTTACTAAATATTTCATAATATTTGGCAATTCTTCACCTTTAGATGCTACTAATACATTTTTTTTGACATCTTCAACACTTTTAAATATTTGACCAATTCCATTAATAAATCCAATTGAATTGTCAACTTTTTTCTTTACTTTGTCAGATGGGTAATATTGGGCTCCGCACCAAGCTGATTGTCCTAAAGCAAAAAATTCATTATAACCAACTTGTAAGTAAAACCTTCCTGTTCTTTTTAATGTTGCAGCATCTGGACATTTAATCATATCCATACTATCTGATTTGTCTTGAACTTTTAAACAAACTCTGAACTTTGAGTTGGACCATATTTGATCATCTACTACACCAGCTGGCTTTTGTGTTGCTAGGATCAAATGCACTCCTAAACTACGCCCAATACGAGCTGTACTAATAAGTTGGCTCATAAATTCTGGTTGTTGAGCTTTTAATTCCGCAAATTCGTCAGAAATAATAAACAAATGAGAAATTGGTTTTTTTACCATTCCATCGCGATATAACTTTTGATACTTATAAATATCAATGGTGCTTTCATTTAAGGAATCTCTGGCTTCATTAAATAACCTTTGTCTTCGGCGAAGTTCACTTTGAATAGATGCTAAAGATCTATTCATTTCAATTGTATCTAAGTTGGTAATTGTTCCTGCTAAGTGTGGCAACTTAATGCCAGTTTCTTTATTTTCAAAAGCCCCTGCTAACCCGCCTCCTTTATAGTCGATTAGAACAAATTGAATTTCATCGGGATGGAAGTTTACCGCTAATGATAAGATATACGTTATAATAAATTCACTTTTTCCGGAACCAGTCATACCCGCAATAAGCCCGTGTGGTCCATGAACTTTTTCATGCAAGTCTAGATTAAATAACTCGCCACTTTCATCTATTCCTACAGGAACTTGTAAACTTATTGTAGGATTATTAGATTTCCAACGATTTAAAGTATTTAATTGATCTACTTTACCGATATTATACATTTGTAAGAATGATACCACTTCAGGTAACGCTCCATCAGGGCTTCTTATTTCTAATGGAATATTAGCTAATGTTTGAGAAATCTGATTCAAATTAAGATTATAATTAATATCCGCCACAAAACTTTTTTGTTTTGTTGAAACTAGTTCATTTTCAAACAAACCTGAACCATTAATGTCAATATTTAAGAACGTCGAACATTCTCCTGGTAAGTTAGTTAAACGATCGTTTTTGATTAATAAACTAAAACCAATATTTACTTTTTGATTTAATATTTTTTTAACAATTTCAATATTACGAGCAACTTTTAAGTTATCTGTGATGATTATATAATATGGTCTAAAGCTACGATAATTTAAATTACTTTCTTTTTCATCAATATATTTGCGATCATAAAATATTTTTTCCAAATAGGCAGAAACTTGTTTCATATCTTCTGCATTGCTAGCAAAAAATCTTATTGATTTTAAGTCATCCCAACAATGAGGCATTGTTTTTAAATAACTCCATTTTTCAACATTCTCTTCTTTAGTGAATAAAACTATTTTTAATTCATCATAACTATGGAAAGTTACTAGTTGTAAGATAAGTCCATCAATAAAAGTTTTATTTACTTGTTCAGCCCCAACAGTAGCTATAATGTTTTTTTCGGTTAAAGAAATATTTATAGGAACATTTTCAATTGTCTTAGAACTATTAACTATACTTTGAACGATTAAATTAAGCTCATCATCTTCTAAAGTAAAGTGTTCTTCAGGAGCTTTGATTTCTAAATCTGGGTTGGCTGAACCAACACCAATACGGACAGTAAGAAAATCCTCATCTTCTATTTCTCTTTCCCATAAATTTCTTTTCTTGGCATTAATTATATTTTGGCATTCTTCTAAAGAAATATTGTTTTCAATCATAATTTGTTTTTGTTTAACGAGCGCTTCGCTAATAGCTTTTTTCTTTGTTTCTAAATAGGCTTTATATTTGCTTTTTATTTTTTCTTCTCTTTTTTTCTTTTGTTTTTTATTATATCTTCTTGTAAGAGATGGCCACAATACAATTGACATTAACATCGCTATAGCAATAAGCAGACTTGGTATGGCACTAGTAAGAGGTTTGTTGTTTATAACTAGATTAGTTATTGTAGTAGCCACAGTCACCATTGAAGTCATTCCCATTGTAATCATTGGACCAATTTGATATATAAGAGGCATTTCTTGCATATTTTCTGCCCCAGGAGGTGGATCTATTAAAATCTTTTCTGGTTCAATCTTTGATTTAAAACGCGGTGCTCTTAAAAAATAGTCTCCCTCTTGATACATTTCAACAACAGTTTCATCATCTAATTCATCAATTTCATCGGGAATTGTGTTAGTGATTTGTTTTTCTTGTAAATACGAAGGATTATATTTAACTTTATTGTCTGGATTGTTTATTATTATATAATCAGTTCCGATTATGATTTTTAATCCCATAATAAAAATTGAGTCACCTACATGTAATCTGCTATCTTGGGCAACGTTATTATTTATAAATGATAGCTTTGAATCAAGCAATTTAAATTCCCAAGTATTATTTATGAATGATAGTTTACAATGATTATCGGCTATATTTGTATTTTCATAAATAATACTAGAAGAAATTGATTTCCCGATAGTTATTTCTGTATTATTAGATACGCTTAAATTAATAACATTTTCATCATATGTGGGTGAGCAATAAATAATAAAAGTTTCATTATTTTTTAAAGATTTTAAGAAACAATAACTATAGTTTAATAAGAAAACAGAATCTAGATACATGTCTTTGTTAACTATTTTAACATCATCATTACTACGTAAAACCCAAGTGTCATTTGATGCTTCTATATTTATAAGATTTTGTTTGTTTTCATCAGTTATCCAGTAGTTACCATAAACTTTAGCGGGTAAAAAGAAAGGACGTATTTTGTTGTTTTTAATAATTGTAATTAACATATATGCACCTCCTTTTACTCTTTATAATAGTATACAATAAAAAGTCAAGGTTTACAATGTTAAATCCTTATAAATAGTCTTCTATTTTATTAAAAATTTGTTTATGACCTTTAATATTCAAATTACTTTGTTTTATATCATAAAAGAATTCTTTATTTTTAGAAACATCTTCTATATTTATAAAGTCTAAGTTTCTAGTTACAACGATTGCTTGAATTTTTTTGCTAATTTCTAGAGCATCTTTAAAATAATTAGGATAATAACCAATTACTAAGATCTTAGCATTAGTCATATCCATAATATTACTTATTAATATCGCATAGTCATTTAAAAAATCTTTTTTTATTTGATTAGTTAATTTAGCATAGGATTTTAATTCATCAAATCCAATTGCTAAAGTTAGCACGTCAGCATTATCTAACAGATATTGAATGCTTTGATTATTAATTTGTTTATTTTCTAAAATTAGAGCATTTAATTCTCTTACACTCAAATTAGTTTTGCAAAATTCATCATTAAAATTATTTAATAATTTTTTTTCATAATAATAATCTTTTATATAGTGATTATAACTATGACTTTCGACGTCATAAATCGAATTAGCTAAACATAATCCATCACCTAGTGCTAAGATGTTTTTCTTTGGATTCTTTGTTATGTTGTAGGTAAATATGCATAAAACAATGGCCATTATAAAAACACTAATAACTTTTTTCATCTAATCCCCCAATAAAAAAATGTAGATTTCTCTACATTATATTTCTTCAATTCTGATATTAGCACCTACTGCCTGAAGTTTTTCAATGATATTTTCATATCCCCTTAAGATATGTTTTATTTCATCTATTTTCGTTGTTCCTTCGGCAATTAATCCCGCTATTACCATGGCAGCTCCTGCTCTTAAATCTGTAGCTACAACATCGCGTCCTTTTAACTTAGCTGGTCCCATTATTATAGCTGTTGACGAAGCCGTATTAACATTGATATTTGCTCCCATTTTATTTAAATATTTAATGTGCCCAAAACGATTTTCATAAATAGTTTCTTCAAATAGACTCATGCCTTGGGCTTGTGTAAGCAGTGTTGTAATCGGTTGACCCAAATCAGTTGGAAATCCTGGAAATACTAAAGTTTTGATATTGATTGGTTTTAAATTTTCGGCTTTATTAATAATTAACTTGCCTTTTTCGCTTTTAATGGAAACGCCCATATCTTTTAATTTACTTAATAGGGCTTCCAAATGTTCTTCAATAATATTATTAATAACTAAATCACGTCCTAAAGCAGCTCCGATTATAGCATAGGTTCCCGCTTCAATACGGTCAGGAATAACATCAATTATGGCCTTATGTAAATGTTCTACTCCTTCAATTTTAATTTCACTAGTTCCTACACCAGTTATTTTAGCACCCATATTATTCAAAAATGTTGCAACATTAGTTATTTCGGGTTCTCTTGCAGCATTACTAATAATAGTTGTTCCTTTGGCTTTTACGGCCGCTAGCATTAAATTAATTGTTGCACCTACACTGGCGATATCTAAATAGATTCTAGCTCCTTTTAATTCTTCTGCGGAGATTGTATATTTATTTCCATCAATAGTAACTTTGGCCCCAAGCATTTCAAATCCTTTTAAATGTAAGTTTATTGGTCTTGCTCCAATGTTACATCCGCCCGGAAAATACATTTCAACAAATTTATATTTACTTAATAATGCTCCCATAAAATAATATGATGCTCTTAATTTATTACTTAGATCTTCTGGTATTAATTTATTTTCTAAACCTTCTAAATTAATTCGCAAATAATCATCAATAAGTTCTGTTTTACAATTAAGATGATCTAAAATATTTAGTAAAGCATCTCGATCGGATATATTAGGAACGTTATATATTTTTACTTCTTCATCACAAAGTATAGCAGCGGGAATTAATGCTACTGCACTATTTTTAGCGCCACAAATATTAATTGTTCCAGTTAACTCCTTATTTCCTTCAATAACGATTTTTTTCACTCAATCACTACCTTTTATATTTCTACTATTATTTATGTTAAATACTAGACATTTGTTACTAATTAATATAACTATCCACTATTAATTTATCGTTAATTATTGAAATTGTCAATTAGAATAGGAGATACTTGACACCTAAGATTAATAAAAGTAAGATTGCCAGACCATTGGCATAATGTCCTAAGTATTTTTTACCAAATTTGCCTAGCACGCAGCCCATAAAGGTAAAAATGCTGCTGACTACCGAAAAAATAATAAATGATAATAATAAATTGTTCGTAATTGATTTTAATCCGATACCAGTAAAATAACTATCTAAGCTAACACTTAAAGCAAGAAGTAACATTTCTTTAAAGTCTAGCTTAAAGACTTCTTCTTTATTTCTAATTAGTTCAATTAGCATTTGAATTGCTAACACTATTAATATTAAGCCCATTAATTTATTTCCATTTATAACCAAGTTCCTTAGTAGCAGATGATTAGTAAAGGAACCAAGAAATGGCATGATAAAATGAAATATTCCTACGGTTAAAGCAAACTTTAAATAATTTTTATAATTTTTTTCAAACGTTCCTAAGGATAAAGAAACAGAGAAAGCATCTAAACTTAAAGCAACTGCTATTGAAAATATTAAAGACAAAATAAATCACCAATAAATTATATTATTTTATTAGTGATTAATACTTAATATCTTGAAATAGTTTGGAAATATATAATTGATAGTTATATTCTTCTATACTGGTTTCTTGTTCGTCGATCATACATAAAGGAGGAAATAAGACACACCACCAGTTATTTCCAATACCACTACCTAAAGTTATTACCAAAGAATCATATTCACCAGCTTCATATTTTACTCCTTTATACTCTTTTTCTGGAAAATAATTTTTTCCAATATTTATTTGATAATTCATTGTATATTGAGAAACTTTCTCATTAATTAAATCTGTATTATTTTCTAAAATTGTTCTAGCATCTGAATAGCTATTAACTTCATTTAATAACTTGAAAATTTCTGTTTCTACATTATTTTTTACTTTACTTTTTAAAAGTTGATCCTCTAAGGAATTACTATTAGCAATAACTCTAAACCTTAATGCTTCATCGGGAATTAAAAACTCTTCCTTTTTTTTAAAAATGTTTATAACTATAGTTAAAATAAATAACCCAATTATTATTTTTTTCATCTTTATCACCAAATAAATAATGACAAATAAAAAATGTTTTTATTCAAACATTTTTAATAAAAAGAAATCTTTCTCGATTATTTAGATCTTTTTCAAAAGTTATTTTAGCTTTTGGGAAATATTTTTTTGCTAATTGGTTTAATTGTGGTTTTTGATTCATGCCAATTTCAAATGCTATTAAATATTTATCTTCAACATGATTGGGTAGCGTTTTTAAAAGGTGTTCGTAAAACTCTAATCCATTATTTTCAGCAAACAAAGCTTTTTGCGGTTCATATTTAGTCTCTTTACCTACTTCTTCATCATATGAAATATATGGCGGATTACAAACAATAAGATTGTATTTATCATTAAAATCTTCTTTTAATACATCCATCTTTTTAAATGTTACTGGTGTATTATTCAATTTAGCATTTTTTTTGGCTACTTTTAATGCTTTAGTGCTTTTATCAACAGCTGATATTGAAATGCTTAGCTCTTTAGCTAAAGCAACAGCAATACATCCACTTCCTGTGCAAATATCAATAGCTTTATTAATTTTTAAATGAGCTTTTTTTATTTTTTTGATAATTCTATCAACTAAATCTTCAGTTTCCCATCTTGGAATTAAGACCTTTTTGTTAACAATTATGGGGTAGCCATAAAATTCCACATTTCCTATTAAATATTGATACGGATAATTCTTAGCGAAATATTTGGCTAATTTTTTTTCTGAATACTTTTCTTTTAAGATTCTCCAATCTGGATAGCTAATATAATCTGGTTTATTCAAAAGATTCTCCCGCTAATTTACGTTTTAAGTCTTCGGTAATTAGTGCTTCTATTACTGGATCTAGGTTTCCATCCATTACTTTATCTAAACTCATTATAGAAAAGTTGATTCGATGATCTGTAACACGATTTTGCGGATAATTATATGTTCTAATTTTTTCAGATCTATCTCCTGATCCGATTTTAGTTTTACGTTCTGAACCTAATGCTTCCGCTTGTTGTCTTTCTTGTTCATCTTTTATCTTAATTTTTAATAAGTTAAGAGCTCTTTCTCTATTTTTTAGTTGACTTCTTTCAGTCTGGCAGGTTACAACTACTCCAGTTGGAATGTGAGTTAGTCTTACTGCTGAGTTTGATGTATTTACGGATTGTCCACCTGCTCCACTACTATGGTAAACATCCATTTTAATATCGCTTTCTTTAACATCAATATTGACTGTTTCTACTTCTGGCATTACTAAAACTGTTGCAGTAGAGGTATGTACTCGTCCTTGGGTTTCTGTAACAGGAACTCTTTGAACACGATGAGAACCGCTTTCGTATTTTAACTTAGAGTATACGTTATCACCTTTGATCATAAATTCGGCTTGAGAAAATCCTCCGCTAGTTCCTTCAATGGTGTTGATAACTTCAATTTTCCAACCATTTTTTTCGGCATAGTAAGTATACATTCTAAATAGATCTCCTGCAAAGATATTTGCTTCATCTCCACCGGCAGCGCCTCTTATTTCCATAATAACGTTTTTGCCATCATTTTCATCCTTAGGAACTAATAAGATTTCAAGCTCGCCATAAACTTTCTCTTTTTCTTCAGTTAATCTAGCCATTTCTTCTTCAGCAAATTCTTTTAATTCGCTATCATTTAGCATTTCTTTCGCTTGAGCTAAATCATCTTCTATTTTTTGATATTCAGCGTATTTATCAACAGTAACTTTTAAATCACTTTGTTCTTTTGATAAGTCTTTTAATTTATTAAAATCGCTCATTATTTCAGGATTGGTTAATAATTCGCTTACTTCTTCATATTTTGCTTTTATATTTTCTAATCTTTCAAACATTTAAATCATTCCTTGTCTATTCTATTTTTAAAATGCAAAAAGAAGCAGCTATAAAGTTTGCTCCTCTTCATCACCATCAACAATAACTAAGTCTTTCAAATCATCATCAGCTTCGTCATCGTTATCATCGATTTCATAGAAAATATCTTTTTCTTCTTCTGTTTCTTCTTCGTCTAGAACATCGTCTTCAACTAAATCTTCTGTATCATCTTCTTCATCAACAACGATTTTTGGGGCATGTTTACTTCTTAAATCCCAAAATCCATTATCAACCATGATAAACTTTTTATCAGTTGAAAGAAGCTCAAAGAAATCACCGATTCTATTTTCATATTCACTTGGTGATAATTCTAATATTTCATTTATCTTTCCAAAAATATCCATTATTTTCATTTGTTTACCAGCATCTTCTAAAACTAATGCCGCTAAATCATCATAACCCATATTTTGTAATTCTTCTTTTTTATAATCTTTTAAGCTCATAATATCCTCCTACATTTTTTCAGGTGGTTCTACACCAATTAAATTTAAAGCATTTTTTATAGTAATTTTTACCGCTTTAATTAAATTCATATTTTCAGCAGTTTTATTTTCATCCTCAGTAATAAGACGATGACGTGAATAATAAGCGTGGAAATTATTAGCTAACTCATAAACATAGTTTGTTATTAGATGAGGAAGTTCTTTTTGCGCTGCAGAAGCTACAACTTGTGGGAACTTATGAACTACTGATAATAAATCTATAGTGTCTTGATCTTTGATGTTATCATAACTTGTTACCTTAACATCTTTTTGACTATTTAATATAGTACATATTCTAGCATATGCGTAAGATACATAATAAACTGGGTTTTCGCTACTATTTTTCTTGGCTAATTCCATATCAAAATCCATTTGCGTATCTAAGCTATGCATTGTAAAGAAATATCTTGCTGCATTAACACCGACTTCATCAATCAGATCTTTTAAAGTAATAGTGTTTCCGGTTCTTTTACTCATTCTAACAATTTCTTCACCATTCATTAATCTAACTAATTGTAATAATTTAACATCAAGTTTGCTATCATCATATCCATTAGCTTTTAAAGCACCTTTTAATCTAGCAACATATCCATGATGATCAGTTCCTAATACGTCGATCATTTTCGTAAATCCTCTTTGGTATTTATTAATATGATTAGCAATATCAGGTACTAAGTAAGTATAGTTTCCGTCATTTCTTATTAAAACATGATCTTTACTATCATAAAACGAAGTTGATTTAAACCATATAGCTCCGTCTTGTTCATAAGTATAGCCGTTTTTTTGCATATTATCAACTATATCTTTTAAAGAATATTTTTGATAAATATCTTTTTCGCTAGTAAAGACATCATATTTAATACCATATTCTTCTAAATCATTAATAATTCTTGATAATAATTTTTTTACACCAACTTCTTTAAATGACTCTAGAGGTTCATTTAACCAAGCTTCTTTATGAATATCATAAATTTCTTTAGCCATTTCTAGTATTTCTGGGCCATGATAACCATTTTCAGGCATTATTTCTTCTTTGCCACATAGCCCAAAATAACGAGCTTGAATAGAAAGACCTAAATTATCTATTTGCGAACCAGCATCGTTAATATAATATTCTTTTACAACATCATATCCCGCAAAATCTAAGATTCTTGCTAAAGAATCCCCATAAGCTCCACCGCGAGCGTTTCCTAAATGTAAGATTCCCGTTGGGTTTGCACTGACAAATTCAATATTATAACTTTGACCATTTCCAATATCACTACGTCCATAATCATTTCCTAATTTTATTATTTCATTAATCATATTAAACAAATAATCTTCATCAACAAAGAAATTAATAAAACCAGGTGCTTTAACTTCAATTTTAGAAATATTTTCACAACTTAAATTATCCGTTATTTTATTAGCAATATTTAATGGATTTTCTTTTAATAAGCTAGCTAATTTCATAGCAACATTTGTGGAAAATTGGCCATTTTCTTTATCTTTTGGTTCTGATATTTCTATTTCATTAGTATAAGTAATATCTAGATCTTCTAAAGTTTTTTTAATAGCCTCGATTAATTTACTTTTCATTATTATCTTCCCTTCTGGTAATAACTATTTTATTTAAACATTCATCTGTTTCTAATTCATATTCGATTATTATAATATTATTTTCAATTTTAACAAGACTTTTCTTGACATTTATATCTGCTTCATAATTGTAATTATTTAATTTAATAGATGAAGTCTTATTATTAAAATCTATTTTAAATACATATTCATCTCCATATTTTATTAATGATTTTTCTTCTTTAGAATTAATAAAAGTTATTTCTTCATTTACTTTATAATAATTGTCTTTAGTAATTTCGATATTTTTATAACTTTCAATTAACTCATCATCATGATAAAAATCCCAATCAAATACTTTTATAAAAACTACACCTTCTTTTTTTCTAGAACATTATAACATGTTAGATACTAAACTTAAAGAATTATTTAAAAAAATGAAATCAATTTACTGACTTCATTAATTTCCTTTTTTTGCTCTTGATAATGTATAGAAATCATAAGCAACTTGCGGTGTTATACCAAAACGCTTATTGTAATATGTACTTGTTGATTTTACTTTTTCTTCATCAAAATGACCATTTTTCATATATTCTTTAGCAATTTCTAAAAGCATTATCTTATTTTCAAGTTCTCCATCTATAGAAAAATTATCTGTTTTAAATGTTAATAAAACTCTTTGTAAATAACTTAAATATTCGTAACTTAGAGTATTAATTATATTTAGCATCGTAACTTCTTCATAAGGTAACTCATTATACATTCCTTTTTGGTGGTTTATAATACTATTACCTATATTAATTAATTTAGGACATAAACTTTCCATAAGGTCTGCATATGCAACTACTAAATTACTTAATTGAACTCTTTTGGATAAAGATTCTTTTGGTAAATTATTAGTTATATCAGTACGTATTATCCCTGAATATCCAGAAATTAATGGCTTTTTGTTTTGACTCAAATAATTGTTAATAATAGTTGAAATGAGTCTTAATAATTCATTAATTTTTTTAACTGTTACCTGTTCTTCTTTCTTAGCTTTTTCAAGAACAGGTACTGTTGCACATTCATCCATATATGCTAGATTTTGATACATAGTGTTTTCCAATGTATTTCTCTCTTTTCTCAAACTTTGTATTTTAAGTATAGCATCTTTAGTTAGATTATCTTCGTTAGATAAACTACTTATTTCTGTATTTAATTTGTTTATTTTATCTTTTAATAAAACATTTTGATGATGTTTAGAGTTAAATTCTCTGAATTGATTATTTATATCAATTATTCTTTGTCTTTGATTGTTTAATTTATTTAATAAATTTGAATATTTAACTAACGCATCTAATAATTTACAATAAGCATCTTCTAAATCACTACTAACTTGGTTATAATAAGCTTCTTTAATTACTTGATCTATATATAGAGTATTATTATCAGTGCTGTATTTTTCATTTTGTTCTATAATTGTCTTAAATGTTTTCATTGATTTTTCTCCTTATCATATCTGTATTTTAATTTTCTTTGATAACTCATCATATCGTCTTTTAATATTTCTTCATTTTTTACACCGTCTCTAACATAAATTAAGGCTGCATTAGTTTTATTTATTAAACTATTTATGTCGGTATAAATACTTGATTTGTTTATTACTTCATTACTTCTAATTATATTAATTAATCTTGTTATGTTAGTATCTATACTATTGCTGCAATCAGCTAATAAATAAATTTTATTTATATAATCTTCTGATAAAATTGGATATTTATTGTCATTAATGTTATTTATCAATATTTTTGATGCTTCTTGTAAAAATTCTATAGTATTAGAAAACAATTTTGCTTTAAGAGATAATAGATTTCCTAAAAAATCTTTTTGTAAATATGAACCAAATATAAAATTATTATTAAATTCACTTCTTATAAATCCATAGTATTCTGTCATCGGCGTTTCTAAATATTCTTGACATACATTTATGGATTCTGCTTTGTTATTTAAAATATTTTTGATAAAATCTATGTTTTTTTCAGCTAATTCTAATGATTCTTCATCTGCTCTATTTATGTAATCAGCATTAATGTCATTATAAGAAAAATGTAATGCATGTATATTTTGCAATTCCCCTAAAACTTCTTTTTGTGTGTTTCCATTTGGAATTTTTGCTGCATGTCGCTTAATGACTTTTAAAATATCATCAAGTTTGGCTTTTAATTCTTTTCTTTGTTTTATATCTTGTTTTATATCAGGAATACTCATAATTGTTTTACATAGCTTTTCACTTAATTGATAAGCCTTCAGTATTTCATCAAAAAGGTTTGCAATGTTGTCTTCAAGATCATCATTAACATATTTATAATATACATCTAAAACCTGTTCTATTAAGCATAATTTATCGATAAAGAAAATTTCATTGTTTGATTCTATATCTAAAGCTATTCCTTCTTTTAAAGTTTTCATATATCTTTCCCCTTGTTTTAGATATTATATTACAAATTTATTATTTGTAAAGAAAAAATATCATAATTGCTTATGACATTTGTTTTAATACTCGTTTATGATTTTCAATAGAAATAAAACCTTTGTTTAAATAATCAATTGTTATTTGACAAACAGCAATATATTCTCTTATCCAATTTTGATATATACGAGTGCATTCTTCATCCAAACCAAAATCAGCTTTATTTACATGCAATAAATTTACATCTAACTGATTTTCTATTGATGATATCATGAAAATCTTGTTTTTTTCTTCGTCTGTTAAACACTTTTCATTTTTGTCAAAACGTTCAATAATTTTTGGTATTAAATTACGGACATAACAATACATTGCCTCTTTTAATTTTGCGTTTTTTTCGATCATTATACCAATTAAATCTTTTTGAATCCATTTATATCTTATTAAGCTTTGAGAAATATCCGTTCTTATAAACCCTGAATAATTTACAATTAAAGGATCAGAACTTAACGCTAAATTTCTTAATGAATTTATTATATTTATAAATTGTTCTTGATAATTATTTAATAACTGAATGCTTGTGTCTAAATCTGATTCATCTTTTAATTCAGCTAACGCTTCTCTATTTTTTTTAATTGATTCATGGATTTCTTTATATTGCTGTCTTAATTTTGTTAAATCTTTTGACTCATCTAATGATTTTTTGTAATTTATAAGTTTAATTAAAGCAAAAAATTCCACTTTTAATTGATGATGGTTTTCGCGAATTTTTATGCTATCAGATATTTCATCTTTAATTTCATCAATTTCGATTTCTTTTGTTTTTATTATATTGCTTATTTCAATTAGTTTACACAATAAATTGAATAACTCAACATATTCTTTTTCTACGTCTTTATTTACATTTTTATAATATCCATTTAAAACATAATCATCTAAAGATTTATAATAATTAAATGCTTTTCTTTTAGAATTATTTTTCAATTGGTTTTTTAGTGTTTCCATTAATACCCCTGCCTTTTTTATTTAATTTTGAATTCTTTCTACTTAATGATTGCTCTTTTTTATTACCGCTTCTTAACAAATATGCTTTCATAAATGGAGCTTCGTGGTCACTTACAAATCCAAGTTGAATTATGGATTCCATTGCTCGACTAATTACATATTTCCCAACTTCATCTAAATTAGGACATACTTCGATATACTCTTTGGCCGTCATATTATAATCTATTGTTAATTCTGATAATGGAAGAAAACCTTTTTCTTTCAACTGCTCTACGATTTTATAATGGCGGACATAAAATTCTCGACAAGACGCCAATTCTAAAAACCAAGTAACTATTGAATCGATTGAATCAAAATCAAGCGTTGTAAACTTAGCAACTACTTGTTCTCCTTGTTGAAATTCTGCTTCTACTTCAGCTGCCACCCTTTGACACAGTTGTTCATATTCCGGTGAATTTTTAAATTTTTCTTCCTTTTCTTGTTCTTTTTTATAAAGATCAGCTAGCATTTCGTCGGCATTATTAAATCCTTCAGTGCTAAGATGCATTTTATTAAATTCGGCTTCTACAATATAGCCTTGTTTAGCAACATTAAACATTCTTTCTGCAAACGGTTTAATATTTTCCATAATCTCTGCCTCAATTTTTATTCTTTGTTTTTCCATAACATCCCCTCATTTCGGATATATAGTATATAATGACCCCCCCCCTCTGTCAAGAAAAAGTTTTTTCCTACTTATATTTTAATTTTTATTTATCATAATAACAAATAGGTGAAAACATGAAATTTATTAATTGGACGATAAAAACTTGTGTATTTGGATTTATTGCTTTTGTAGTTATAATGATGGGTTTGTATGCTTATGCTTATATTTCGCCTTCTTTAGATATAAAATCTTCAAATAATATTCAAATTTATGATAAAGATGAGATGGTTATTTCTAAAGGTTCTAATAGCGATTGGACTAAATTAACTGATATAAGTCCTTATTTAATTGATGCTGTTATTAGCATTGAAGATAAAAATTTTTATTCTCATCAAGGCTTTGATTATTTAAGAATTGCTAAAGCTATGTTTGAAAATATTAAAAATAAATCGATTGTTCAAGGGGCTTCAACTATTTCTCAACAATACATTAAAAATTTATATTTAGATTTTGATAAAACTTGGAAAAGAAAAATTGAGGAAGCTTTTTTAACCTTGCAATTAGAAGTGCATTTTAGTAAAGATGAGATACTAGAAGGTTACTTAAATACTATTAATTATGGTCAGGGAAATTACGGAATTACTAATGCAAGTCGTTATTATTTTGGAAAAGAACCTAGCGAGTTATCTTTAGAGGAAGCAATTGTTTTAGCAGGTATTCCTAAAAACCCGTCTAATTATAATCCTGTTAGCAATTATGAAAAATGTATAGAAAGAGCAAAGATGGTTGCTAATGCGATGGTTAATAATGATAAACTAAATGCAAGTACTTTAAATGATTTATTTGTAAATCCAATTAATATTAAAGGAGCTAATGACGATGATAATTTAAAAATGATTATGTATTATAATGATGCTGTTTTAGAAGAATTAAATACTATTAAAGAAATCCCTACCTCTTTAATAACTTCTAAAGGTCTAAAAATATATACTTATTTTGATCCGGAAGCCCAAAATAGTATGGAAAAAGCTATAAATAATAATATCACAGAAAGTGATATACAAGTAGCTAGTTTAATGGTTGATCCTAATACTGGTGGGGTTTTAGCTATGAGTGGTGGCAGAGATTATTCTTTAAGTCAATTTAATCGCGCAACTAAAGCCAAAAGACAAGTTGGTTCTACTATGAAAAGTTTTCTTTATTATGCTGCTTTAGAGAATGATTTTATTTCTTCAACAACATTTACAAGTGAAAAAACTAATTTTAACTTAGCTAATGGCCAAGTATATTCGCCTAACAATTATGATAATCAATATGCTAATAAAAATATTTCTATGGCTACTGCTATAGCTTTATCTGATAATATTTATGCTATTAAAACTAATTTGTTTTTGGGGCCAGAAACAATGATTGAAGTTGCTCTAAGAACAGGAATTAAAGGCGATTTAAATCCTGTCATTTCTTTAGCTTTGGGTACAAGTGAACTATCTATGATTGATTATGCTAATGGATATACAACTTTCGCTAGTGGTGGTTATCAAAAAGATGTTCATTTAATTAGAAAAATAGAGGATGTTAATGGAAATGTTTTATATGAATTTAAAGATGATAGCGAACTAGTTTTAAACCCTAATTATTCTTATATTTTAAGTGAAATGCTATGTAATACTTCTAATAGTGTTTTTTCAGATTATACTGTTCCATCGGCACTTTCTATTAAAGGTAAACTAACTAACAAGTATGCGATAAAAACAGGAACTACTAACACCGATTATTGGATTGCTGGTTATAATCCTGATGTGATGATGATGGTTTGGGTTGGTTATGATGATAACAGAGAGGTATCTAGAAGCGAGAATATGTATACTAAAAATATTTGGGCAGATTCTGTTGAAAGCTATATGAAAGATAAAGAAACTACTTGGTATGAGAAACCCAAAAACGTTGTTGCTACCCTAAAAGACGCAATAACAGGAGACGTTGTTTCTGACGAAAAAAAAGCTGCTTTATATTATTATGTTAAAGGTAGTGAAAATTTAGTATTTAAAGAAATGGAAGCTAATTTTGAATAGCTTCCTTAATTTTTTGTAATAGTTATATTTATTTGATATGAACTATCTAAATCTATTTCTTCGATTTTAATTTTGTCATCTATATTAATTTCATTAATTAGATTTCTTACTTTATTTATCTTGTCAACTAGATCGTTTTCTTCTATTGGTTTTTCTGTATTAAATATAGAAATATCATCATCCAATGTTTCTATTTCTTCTTCTACAATTGATGGTTCAATTAGCATTTCTAGTGGAGTAGTTGGTTCAAAGTTAGATAGTTCACTTATTAAATCTTCAGGTTCTGATTTTTCAAAACTTGATAATGAAGAATTTATTTCCTCTATTTTTGGAGCGCTGTCTAAAAAGTTAAAAAACTTCGGTTTTGCATTAATTGGTAATTCTTCTTCCTTAGGAATTATTTCTTCTTTTGTTTCTAAACTAGAAAGTTCAAGGTCTAAATTTATTGGATTAATATCAGTTGCATTAGATTTCATCTCTTCTAAATCTTGTTCTATGTTCACTAAAGGAACATCTTCTATAATATCATCATTAGCAGAATGATTTTCTTCTTTAATTATCATATCTAACTGTCTAACAGTAAGACGTTCTTCAACTGTTCTATTTAATAATTCTACTTGTCTTGCTTGATTTGCTGCCAATAATAAACTTCTGGCATGTCTTTCCGAAATTTTCCCTTCTAATAAAGCATCTTGAACTTCTTCTGCTAAATTTAAAAGACGCAATTTATTGGCAATAGCTGATTGAGATACTCCCATCTTTTTAGCTAACTCTTCTTGAGTCATACTACCTTTATCTAAAATATTTTTATAACTTCTTGCTTCTTCAATGGCAGTTAGATCTTTTCTTTGAACATTTTCAACTAATGCTACTTCAGCACTAGTTTGATCATCTATATCAGTTAAGATTGCTGGCACGGAAATAAGTCCTGCTAATTGTGAAGCCTTATATCTTCTTTCTCCAGCTATTATTTCATATTTATCGCCTAATCTACGTACAACTAAGGGTTGGATGATACCATGTTGTTTGATAGAATTTGCTAAATCTTGTAAGGCTTTTTCATCAAAAGCAATACGTGGTTGAAATCTATTAGGAATAATATCCTCAATAGGTATTTGAATTACACTACCTGTATGATTCACATATATCAAACCCTTTCTTATTCTAATGTCATTTTAGCGCGTTTTACATTTTATTTCAATGGCTTTTTAAGAATTTTATCATAGCTTCTAGGATACTTAGAATCTGTTACATCATTTTTCTTAAAAATAATTATTGTTCTTTGGCTGTTTTCAACCGGTAAAAGAAAACTTTTTTTGTTTATGAGTTTTGTTTTTAGGATTGGCAATGTATTCTTGCTATTATCTAGTTCTTTGTTGGTAACTTCACTACTTGCTTTCATCACAATTAAGTTTCCCCCTACTTTCAAAAATGGAATACCAAGTTCTAGTAAAATTGCCGTATTAGCAACGGCTCTTGAAATAACGATATCAAAGCTTTCTCTATTTTGCTTTATATAATTTTCAGCTCGATCGTTAACAACTGTAACATTTTCTAATCCAAGCTTTTCTATTAAGTTTATTAAGAATGTTGTCTTTTTATTATTAGAATCTAGTAAAACTAATTCTAATTTTGGAAAAAATATTTTTAAAATTACTCCAGGAAACCCAGCACCTGTTCCTATATCTAAGACTTTTAATTCTTTAGTAAAATCATAACTTTGTGCTACTGATATACTATCATAAAAGTGTTTTAGATAAACTAAGTCTTTGTCAGTAATTGATGTCAAATTGGTATGAGAATTATATTCAACTAAATATTCATAATATTTTTCTAATAAAGATAACTCTTTTTCTGTAACATTAACATTAATTTCTTTTAAATAATTAATAAATTCATTAATTTTCATGGGCATATTCCTTTTTTAAATAAATTGCTAAAATGGATATATCAACAGGATTTACTCCACTTATACGAGATGCTTGACCTAGTGTTAGGGGATTTACTTGTTTTAGTTTTTGGCGAGATTCGCTTGATAAATTTTTAATTAAATCATAGTTAAGATCTTTTGGAATTGTCTTTTTTTCTAGCTTGATTAATTTATCTTTTTCTTTATAAGCTTTATTTATGTATCCTTCATATTTTATTTCGATTTCTACTTCTTCAAATACTGAAGTATATTTAGTTAAATCAATTATTTGATTTAAAATATCTAAAGTAATCTCTGGGCGTTTTAAAGCATCAATTAGTTTAATATTTTTGGTAAATTCAATTTGACATAATTCTTCTAACTTTTCTTTATTTTCTTTAATATTTAAAGAGTTTGTTTGTAAAAATTCTTTAAACTCATTTATTAGATTTATTTTATTTTCATATCTTTGATAAGCTTTGGCTGATATTGATTTTACTTTATGAGCATGAGGTGTTAAACGTAAATCAGCATTATCATGTCTTAAAATAAGACGAAATTCTGCTCTACTAGTTAGCATTCGATATGGTTCTTTTGTTCCTTTAGTTACTAAATCATCAATTAATACACCTATATATGCTTCATCTCTTCTTAAGATTAATGGTTCTTGGTTATTTAGTTTTAAGAAAGCATTAATCCCTGCCATTAATCCTTGGGCTGCTGCTTCTTCGTATCCACTTGTACCGTTTATTTGACCAGCTGTAAATAAGTTTTCAATTACTTTGGTTTCTAATGATGGAGTAAGTTGTAAAGGGTCTATAGCATCATATTCAATTGCATAGGCATATTTGGTGATGATAGCATTTTCTAATCCAGGTAAGCTATGAACCATTTTTTCTTGAACATCTTTAGGCATAGAAGTAGAAAATCCTTGTAGATACCATTCATCATAATATTTACTTTCTGGTTCTAAAAATAGTTGATGTCTTTCTTTATCTTTAAAACGAACAATTTTATCTTCAATAGATGGACAATATCTTGGTCCTACTCCACTTACAAATCCACCATACATGCTTGATTTATCTAAATTTTCATTAATAATTTGATGAGTATTCTCATTTGTATAAATTAAATAACATTTTTCTTGACGATCTATATCATAATACACTTCATTTTCAAAACTAAATGTATATGGTTTTAATGAGCCATGCTCTTCTTGCATTACAGAGAAATTGATTGAGCTTTCTTTAATTCGAGGTGGAGTTCCGGTCTTTAGTCTTTGAATAGTAAATCCCAATTTTTCTAAGTTATCACTTAGATGGTTACTCCTTTTTTCACCATGCGGTCCACCTGGAGTATTAGTATCTCCAATTAAAATATTGGCTTTTAAATATGTTCCGGTTGTTAAAATAACGATTTTTGATGTTAATATTTCATTGTTAGCCAAAACTACTCCGGTAACTTTTTTATCTTCAACAATTAAGTCTTCAACAGTATTTTCAATAATATCTAAATTAGAAAGCTTTTCTAATTCTTTTAACATTTCAGACGGATAGACTTTTTTATCAGCTTGAGCTCTTAATGACCTTACAGCTGGCCCTTTGCTATCATTTAACATTTTTATTTGAAAATGACTTTTATCAGCAACTTTACCCATTAATCCACCTAGGGCATCTATTTCTCTAACAATAATCCCTTTGGCAGTTCCACCAATTGAAGGATTACAAGGCATATCAGCAAGATTGGCTTTATTAATCGTTATTAAAGCTGTTTTTTTACCCATAAAAGAAGCTATGTAAGCAGCTTCACAACCAGCATGTCCTGCACCTACTACAATTATATCGTACATATTTTCACCTACTTTCCTAAACAAAAGTTTTTAAATAAATTATCTAATAATTCTTCATCATATTGTTCGCCGATAAGTTCTCCTAATAATTCCCATATAGTGCGAATGTCTATTTCAATCATATCAACAAACGCATTATTTTCTAAATTAGTTAAGGCGTTTACCGTTAAATCTAAACATTTCTTGATAACATTTATTTGATTAATATTGTTTAAATAAGTAACATCCTTAGAATTAATTTGATCTAAATTAAACCTGTTTATTATTTCTTGTTTTAATACTCTAATGCCTTCAATATTTTGTGTGTTTCCTGTGATTACTTTATAATCACTTAGAATTAATTCACCATCTAAATCATCCTTATTCATAAAAATAATTCTTTTTTCTTCGGGTACTTTATCAATCAATTCTTGATCTTCACTTGTAATACCTTTAGATTTATCTATAACTATGATGATTAAATCAGCCATATCAATTGCTTTTTTACTTTTCTCTACGCCGATTTTTTCGATTTCATTTTCAGTTTCTCTTATTCCAGCTGTATCAATAATATTTAAAGAAATTCCATTTAAATTAATACTTCCTTCAACAATATCCCTTGTTGTTCCTTCAATGTTACTAACAATGGCTTTTTCTTCGTTAAGTAATGCATTTAATAAACTACTTTTACCTGAGTTTGGTTTACCTACTAAACAAACATTAATACCTTCTTTAACTAAGTTAGTTGTTTTAGCATCTTCCAATAAGCTCGTAAATTCTTCTTTTAAACTATTTAAATGTTTTTCTAATATTTCATTGGTTATTACTAAGTTGTCTTCATATTCAGGAAAGTCGATATTTACTTCAATATTACTTATTAAATCAACTAGTACTTGTCTTATTTCACGTATCTTCTTAGTTAAAACACCTTGAAGTCCATTCATAAATACTTTTCGAGCTGCATCACTTTTAGCAGTTAACAAATCATTTACTGCTTGAGCTTGAGATAAATTAAGTCTTCCATTTAAATATGCTCTTTTGGTAAACTCTCCCGGTGTTGCTAATCGGCAACCTTCAGTAAGTAATATTTCTAATATTTTATTAGTTGTTGCAATTCCTCCATGACAGTTTATTTCAACTACATCTTCGCATGTATATGATTTTGGACCTTTCATAATGGCTACTAATACTTCATCGATTATTTCATTTTCATATTTTATAAAACCATAATTGATAGTATGATCAGCTAATTTAGTTAAATCTTTACTAAAAATTTTAGAAACAATTGAGAAGCTCTCTTCTCCACTTACTCTAATTATGGAGATAGCTCCAGTTCCTAAAGCTGTACATATTGCACAAATTGTATCAGTCATAATACTCACTTCCGGCTCGTATTATAGCAAAATATATTTTAAAATTCAATCTATCCATAATAAAAGCAAAGAGTTTTTTTGAAGTTGTAAAATAAATGTAGACACAAAAAAGTTGTCTGCATTTTTTGTTATAATAAAATAAAGGAGATGAAATTATGCCAAGTGGTAGACCAAAAGGTGGAAAAAATAATTATCATTCAAAAGAAGAAAAAATAAAAAT
>JAFSEY010000010.1 GCA_017435485.1 Bacilli bacterium | reverse complement strand
TTAGGTCGTAGGTTCGAGTCCTACATCGGGCGCCATTTAAAAATTACTACTCAATAGAGTAGTTTTTTTATATCAATTTTTAATTAATACATGGTATAATATTATTAATCATACGAGGAGCTGATTAGATGGAATTTTTAGATGATAATGAAAAACTAAGTATGTTGGATCGCTATGGTGAAGATATGACAGCTAAAGAATATATTACTGATCCGGCAATATTAAGAGATAACGAAATAAAACAATGTATTTTAACGTTACTTACACCCGAAAAGAGTGCTTTATTAGTTGGTAAACCTGGTATTGGTAAAACGGCTATAGTAGAAGGACTAGCTTATCGTATTCAAAAAGGATTAGTTCCAAATGCATTAATTGGTTGGAAAATTATCAAGATAAATATAACTAGTTTAATTGGAACTACTACTAGTGAAGGTTTGACGGAAAATAGAATAGATTTATTGATGAAAGAGTTGGCCGAAAAAGATAAAACAATTTTATTTATAGATGAAACTCATTTATTAGTAAGTAAAACTGGTGGTATAGATTTTGCTAATATGTTAAAGGCAGGTTTAGATAGAGGTTCAATTAAAATGATTGGAGCTACTACTACTGAGGAGTATGAACATTATATTTTACGAGATAGAGCTTTTTTAAGACGTTTTTCTAAAGTTGATGTATGTGAAGCTGATAAACCAACTACAGTAAAAATATTAATGGGAACATTACCAAAATTAGAAAAACAAATTGGAGTTAAAGTAAATTATACAGATTTTATTAAAGAGAAATTAATGGCATTTATCGTAGAGATGACTGATGAATATAAAAGGATTTATGAAATTGCCAGTAGATATCCAGATATATGCTTAACTATTTTATCTAATGCCTTAACATATGCTTTATTTGATAACTCAAATGTCGCAACATTAAAGCATTTTTATAAAGCAATCTGTAATGCTAAAAGTATTTATGAAGATGCTAAAGTAAAAGAAATAGAACGTTTTAAAGTTGAGTTTGCTGATATGATAAGAAATGAAAATGTTAATTTAAATGATATAAATTAACATTTTTTTCTTGTATGCTTGATTTTTCTGAAATTATTTGATATATTACTTATACACATGGCGGAATTGGTGAAGTGGTTAACACGCCGGATTGTGGCTCCGGTATGCATGGGTTCGATCCCCATATTTCGCCCCATTGTGAGTATTAGTGAAACTGAAATTCAGTTTCACTTTTTCTTTGTTTTAAAGTTTTTTATAAATGTAGTCTGATAGGAAAAATAAAAGAATGTTTTATTGAATTTAAATAATGAATATAGTAATATATTAAGTATAAAGATAGGATATAGTGTTGGACTGAGGTGTCTAGTGATGAAACTAAAAGCAGTAATTAATTTAATACTAATTGTTGTAAATTTTTTTGGTTCTATATCTCTTTCAAAATATTATTATGATGAAGTTGAAAAAGAAAATGCAAGTTTTTCTATAAAATTATCATTTGCTGGAGATACAATGTTAGCTTCTTACAAAGATCAAACGACACCTGGAAGTTTTAATGATTATATTAACAAAAATGATGCAACGTACTTTTTAAAAAATGTAAGTAATATTTTTAAAGAAGATGATTTTACGATAGTTAATTTAGAAAATGTTTTAAGTGATAAAAAACTATTAGAAATTGGTAAAAACCACAATCCAGCATATTGGTATAAGTCTAGTGCTTCTAATATAAATATTTTAAGTACTTCCAGTGTAGAAGGAGTATCAGTTTCAAATAATCACACAGGGGATTATGGAGCCATTGGAAAACAAGATACGATTAATGCAATCGCTAATGCAAATATGCAGTATGGTGATGGTGCTCATATTATGTATTTTAAAAAGGAGAGTTATACTATAGCAGTGATTTGCAACGGATTATGGAGAGAGTCACAAGCAAATGGGATTATTAAATTAATAAAGGAAGCAGAGAAAAATTCAGATTATCAAATAATATTTTTTCATGGTGGAAAAGAAAGAATTCATCATCCGGAAGAATGGAAGGTAAGAGCTACTAGAAAATTAATTGATAATGGTGCTGATCTTGTTGTTGGAAGTCATCCACATGTGCTTCAACCAAGAGAAATATATAAAAACAAAGAAATTGTATATTCTTTAGGAAACTTTTGCTATGGCGGAAATAAAACTCCGGAAAATAGAACGGTTATTTATCAAATAAATCTTACTATTGATAGCAAAACGAATAAATTGATAGAAGAAAAATCAAATATAATTCCTTGTTATGTTTATACAGGAAAAACAAATAATTATCAACCTGCACCTATCAAAGAAGAAGCAATAAAAAATAAAGTTATTGATTTTATGAATTGGAAGGTAGATAGTCCTTTATAAAGATGGTAAAATAAATGAAAAAAGAACAAAAAAACTTTAAATTTTTCAAAGTGATAATTATTATATTTGCGGTTGTAGTAATTCCGGTAATGATTATTCAATTAAGTGGTAAAGGTATTGGGAGTTTAAATAAATTAGTTAATGAAATGAATATTACACAAGAACAAGCACAAAGTATTGAAGATATTTTAGAAGATGTTGGTGTTGAAAAGATAAATGCAGTAGCAAAAGATGAGGGACTTGACGATTATTATTTAAATGGTGGTACTGATAAAGGTTATAGAATTGCATATAATGGTAATGATACAAATGATACTAATAACACAATAATTATAAATATAAAAGAAGATGGAAATGTATTAGTAATAAAAATGACTATGGGTGCTGTATTATATGAAAATGGACAAGTTTTAGATAATTTATTTAATTACAGAATAAAGGTAGATGAACAATCTGATTATCAATACTTCGCACAACAAGAAATTAAAAAATTATCAAAATCACCATCTACTGCTGAATTTCCTTCATTAAGCGAATGGAAATTTAGCAAAGATAAAGGAGAAGTAACATTACAAGCATATGTTGATAGTCAAAATAGTTATGGCGCTACTGTTAGGGGGCGAATTCCAATTTAAATTTGATAAAGATAAAAATGTTATATCATTAATCTTTGAAGGTAAAGAATATATTAAATAAGTCTTATAAGGCTTGTTTTTTATTGACAAAAAATATTTAATAGTATATTATTGTATTAATGAAGCGACACAATAAAACAGAAAGGAATAAATATGAATTTTGAATTTGATAATAATATTCCAATTTATATTCAGCTTGTTGAACAATTAAAGATATTTATTATATCGGGAAAAATTCAACCTGGAGAACGTTTACTATCTGTTAGAGAACTAGCTTTACAAACAAAGGTTAATCCGAATACGATGCAAAAAGCTTTAATAGAATTAGAAAATTTAAAGTTAATATATACCGAAAGAACTAATGGTAAATTTGTTACTACCGATAGGAAGTTAATAGATAAGTATAAAAAACAGTATGCAGATGAATTATCTAATAAGTATTTTTTAAGTATGTTAAGCATTGGATTTGATAATAAAAAAGCAATTGAATATTTAAAAAGTTTAGGAGGAAATAAATAATGGATTTAGTAAAATGTATTAATGTAAATAAAAGTTTTGGAAATAAACAAATTTTAAAAAATGTTAATTTAACTATTCCTCGAGGAAAAATTATTGGTCTTTTAGGAAAAAATGGAACAGGTAAAACAACATTAATAAAATTAATAAATGATCTACTTACTATATCATCAGGTGAAATATTAATTAACGGTGAAAAGATTGGTATTAATAGTAAAAAGATTATTTCTTATTTACCAGAAAGAACATATTTAGATAAATCGATGACTATTGATCAAGTTATAGAGTATTTTCAAGATTTCTATGATAATTTTGATACTAAAAAAGCAAGAAAATTGCTTAAGGATTTATCGCTGGATACAACTCTAAAATTAGCAAAGATGAGTAAAGGAATGCAAGAAAAGGTCCAACTAGTATTAGTGATGAGTAGAAAAGCAGATTTATATATTTTAGATGAACCATTAGGTGGAGTAGATCCGGCAACAAGAGATTATATACTTGATACTATTCTTACTAATTTTAATGATGGAGCAAGTGTTATAATCTCGACACATTTAATTGCTGATATTGAAAGAATTTTAGATGAAGTTATATTTATAGATAATGGTCAAATAATATTACAATCTGATACTGATCTATTAAGAACAAAAGAGAATAGTTCAATTGATGATATATTTAGGAGGATGTTCAAATGTTAAAAAAATTATTAAAATATGATTTGAAAAATATTTATAAATTTTTAATTATTTTTTATAGTTTAGCGATCTTTTTTTCGGTCTTAACAAGAATATTTTTAAATATAGAAGATTCTTTTATTATGAATATTATTGGTCAAATATGTAGTGGTGTGACAATTTCAATGATGATTAATATTTTAGTAAATAATCTATTACGTTTATGGGTAAGATTTAAAGAAAATTTATATAAAGATGAATCTTACTTAACTCATACATTACCAATTGAAAAGAGTACTTTATATGCATCAAAAGTACTTACAAGTTTAATTTCTTTATTTATAAGTGTATGTATTATTGGATTAACGCTATTTATAGCATATTATTCAAAAGAAAATTTGGAAACATTGAAAAATCTTATATTACCAGTTGTTAATATTTATAATACTTCTGTTTTAAAAATAGTATTAATTTTCTTATTTATATTCTTTATTGAATTTGTAAATGCATTACAAGCAGGATTTACTGGTATAATACTAGGTCACAAAATGAATAATGCTAAAACTGGATATTCTGTCTTATTTGGATTTGTCACTTACATGGTTATTCAAATATTTGGACTTTTGGTAATATTTATTGTTTCACTATTTAATAAAGATTTAATGAATTTATTTGTTACAAATGAAATAATAAATTTAGAAATGTTAAAAGTAATAATATATTTATCTATTGCTATATATTTTGTAACTTTTGTTGCTGGATATATAATAAATTTAAATTTGTTAAAAAAAGGTGTAGATGTTGATTAGTTCATAATTAGATATTATGAACTTTTTTATATAAATAACTTATAGTATAATTTAGGTAAATAGAAGTTTATGTGAGGTATTAAATTGTTTAAAAAAGTTTATATAGAGATTACAAATGTATGTAATTTAAATTGCAAGTTTTGTCCTGTTACGAAAAGAAAACAAGAATTTATGAGTGTAGATAATTTTGAAAAAATTATAAAAAGAGTTAAAGGTTATACTAAATTAATTTGTTTACATGTTAAAGGAGAACCTTTATTACATCCTAATTTAAAAGAGTTTTTAGGAATTGTGAAAAAATATGATTTAAAAGTTAATATAACAACTAATGGAACATTAATTGATAAAAATGTTGAAATATTAAAAAATAGTGGATGTGTAAGACAAATTAATTTTTCACTTCATAGTATAAAACAAAATGAAAATTTTAATAATGACTATTTAAATAAAATATTTAATAGCGTTGATGATTTAAAAAATATTATAATTTCATATCGATTATGGAATAACAAAAGCTTAAATAATGTTGATGAAAATAAAGATATTTTAGAACAAATAGAAAAATATTATAATTTGAAAAATTTACAAAAAAAATTAGAAAAAAATGAATTTGTAAAAGTTAAAAAAGATATTTTTATAAATCAAGATTTAGAGTTTGAATGGCCAGATATAAATAAAAAACCATTTATAAATAATGGGCGATGTTTAGCGTTAAAAGATCAAATTGCAATTTTAGTTGATGGAACAGTTGTGCCATGTTGTTTAGATAATAATGGAGATATTCCTTTAGGAAATATTTTTAAAGAATCACTTGATGAAATATTAGATAAAGCTAAATCTATAGAAATTAAAGAAAATTTTGAAAATAGAAAAGTTATTTGCGATTTGTGTAAAACTTGTGGTTTTTTACAAAAGTTAGAGGATAAAAGAAAATTAATGTCTTTTTATGTAAAGAAATAAGTCTTTTACTTATTAGTTTAGTTTTTTATTGTATAATAAAATTAGAATAGGAGATGAATTAATGAGTAATTTAAGAATTGTTCAATATGGTTGTGGAAAGATGAGTAAATATACAATGAGATATGTATATGAAAAAGGTGGAACTATAGTAGGAGCATTGGATATTAATCCAGATGTTATAGGAAAAGATATTGGAAGTATTATTGAATGTGAAGATAAAGGTGTTGTAGTTGAAGATGTAGCTAATGCAAGAGAAGTTTTAAACAAATTAAAACCAGATGCTTGTATTATTACTACAATGAGTTTACTAAGCGATATTAAAGATGCAGCATTATTATGTGCAGAGTTAGGAATTAATGCTATTACAACTTGTGAAGAAGCGTTTTTCTCTGGAAACTCTAATCCAAATTTAACTGCGGAGATTGATAGATTAGCCAAAGAAAACAATTGTACAATTACAGGAAGTGGATATCAAGATGTTTTTTGGGGACAATTAGTAACTTCAATTTGTGGTGCGACTCAAAGTATTAAAAAGATTGTGGGAGAATCTTGGTACAATGTTGAAGATTATGGTATTGCTTTAGCCGAAGCTCATGGAGCAGGTTTAACGTTGGATGAATTTGATGAAAAGATTGCTAGTGTAGATCGCATGAGTGATGAGGAAAGACAAAAACTAATTGATGATGGTGTTTATGCCCCAAGTTATATGTGGAATGTTAATGGTTGGTTATGTGAAAAACTTGGTTTAACGGTAAAAAGTCAAACGCAAAAATGTGCTCCGGAAACATATGATAAAGATATTGAATCAAGTACTTTAGGAATGACAATTAAAGCAGGAGATGCAACAGGAATGAGTGCAGTGGTAACAACGGAAACTGAAGAGGGTATTATTTTAGAAACTAAATGTGTTGGAAAGGTTTATGCACCAGATGAATTTGATATTAATGAATGGACTATTGTAGGTGAACCTGAAACTACGGTAACAGTTCAAAGACCTGCTACTGTTGAACTTACTTGTGCTAGCATTGTAAATCGTTTACCTGATTTAGTTGAAGCTCCAGCTGGATATGTTCCAACATCATCTATGCAAGATCTTACTTATAAATTAGAAATCTAAAATTAGCAGTTTATATAACTGCTTTTTTTGCTTTTTATTATACTAAATGACAGGATAAATATTTTTGGTATAATTATAGTTAATAAAAGCTTTATTTTGAGGTGATATAATGATAGATATTCAAAAAGCAAGATTAGCATTTAAAACTTTTTTAGATAAATATAAAGATCAAAATGAATTAGGGTTTAATTTAAAAGTTGTTCATACGTATCATGTTGTAGAAGATGCTAAAAAGATTGCTCGAAAATTAAATTTATCAGAAGAAAATATACAATTAGCGGAATTAATTGCGTTATTACATGATATTGGTAGATTTGAAGAAATTACAGTATTAAAAAGATTTGATAGTATTAATTTTGACCATGCTTCATATGGAGTGAAAATGTTATTTGAAGACAATATGATACGAGATTTTATAACTGACGAGAGTTATGATGAAATAATAAAAACAGCTATAAATAATCATAATAAATTATCTATTCAAGAAGGGCTAGATGAGAGAACTTTATTACATGCAAAAATTATTAGGGATGCTGATAAATTAGATAATTTTAGAGTAAAAAAGGAAGATAAAATCGAAGCGATATTTCCGGGATCAGTTCATTGTATCGATGATATTGAAAATGCGAAATTAACAGATGTTGTATATGAGACTGTTAAAAATAAAAAATGTGTAGATATTCATGATAGGGTTACTGGGCTTGATTATTGGGTTTGTGTATTAGCGTTTATATTTGATTTGAATTTTAAAGAAACATATGAAATTGTTAAAGATAATAACTATGTAAATATCTTAATTGATAGATTTAATTATAAAGATTTGGAAACAAGAAAGAGAATGGAAGATATAAGAAATATTTTAACTTTATATGTTGATAATAAAATTAATGATATTTGGTAGGAGGTTTCAATATGAAGGAAGATAAAAAATTATTAATGGCAATATACGCTCTTTTAGGATTAGGGGTAATTTTTTATATAATGCTTGCTTTTGTAGTAGAATATTATGTGGCAAAAGAAAGTATAAAACTATTAATAATTATTGGTGCAACAATTATATTATTATTTATGTCTTTTGTAACACTAAAATTAGAAGTGACTATAGGATATTATAAGTGTAATAATTGTAATCATGAATATAAAGGAACTTGTAAGCAAACTTTTTTGGCTATGCATATTGGAATGACTAGATATTTAAAATGTCCAAAGTGTTTAACTTGGTCATGGAGTAAAAAGAATTTTAAAAAATGATTTTAAACATACTTAGGTATGTTTTTTTATTATATTCTCAAATTAATACTAGAGGGATTATATGAAAAAAGATTTGAGTTTATATAATAAAAAAAGAAATTTTTCAAAAACAAAAGAACCAGTTGGTAAAAAAGAAACTAGTCAAAAAAGATTGCGTTTTTGTGTTCAACATCATTTGGCGAGAAAAGATCATTATGATTTGCGTTTAGAATGGAATGGGGTATTAAAAAGTTGGGCTGTTCCTAAAGGACCATCTTATAATGAAAAAGATAAAAGGTTAGCAGTATTAGTAGAAGATCATCCGATATCATATCGTAACTTTGAAGGAACTATTCCGAAGGGAGAATATGGTGGAGGAACGGTTATGTTATTTGATGAAGGTTACTGGGAACCTTTGTATGATTTGAAAAAAGGTTTTAAAGAAGGTGTGCTTAAATTTAAGTTGAGGGGAAAAAGATTAAAAGGAGAGTGGACTTTAGTTCATTTTAAAGAAGATAATTGGTTACTGATTAAGGAACAAGATAATTATTTTGAATATAATGATATAAAACTTTTAAATACTAGTATTAAAACGGGAAGAACGATGAGTGAAATAGCTCAAGGTTTAAGTAGTCCATTAAAAGATAAAGATATGGTCCAAGGAATAAAAATATCTAATCCAGAAAAAATAATTTATTCTAAAACTAAAATAACTAAAATGGATGTAATTAAGTATTATGAAACAGTGGCCAAAAGAATGTTGCCGTATTTAGAATATCGACTTTTTAGTACCATTAGATGTCCTGAAGGTATCGACAAAGATAGCTTTTTTAAAAAACATTTTGAAAATGAAAGAGAAGGTTTTTGCAAAATAGATTTAAAAAATGATGAAGGTAAAAAAGATGATTATTTTTATTTAACAAATATTAAAGGATTAATAAGTGAAGTTCAAATGAATAGTATAGAATTTCATACTTGGGGATGTAGTGTTTTTGATTTGAAGCATCCTGACATAATGGTTTTTGATTTAGATCCTGATGAAAATTTAAGTTTAAAGAAATTAAGAGATGGTGTAAAAGATTTAAAAAGCATTTTAGACGAATTAAAATTAAAATCATATTTAAAAACTAGTGGTGGAAAAGGCTATCATGTTTTAGTAAAAGTTGATAATGTTACTTGGGAAGAATTTCGGGATATTGCTAAAAATATTGCGGAGTTAATGGAAGCTAAATGGCCGGATAAATATACGAGTAATATTAGAAAAGCCAATCGAAAAAATAAAATTTTTATTGATTGGGTTCGTAATACGAAAGGGGCAACAAGTATTGCGCCATATTCACTTAGAGCTCGCCCAGGAGCTACTGTGTCAATGCCTATAACATGGAATGAATTAGATAAAATAAAACCTAATGAAATTACTTTAAAAAAAGCTTTGAAAAAAATAAAAGAAAAAGATCCTTGGAATGACTTTTTTAAATAAATTGTCATAAATTTTAATATGGATGATTTGACAGAAAGATTAAGAGATTTAAAAATAGAAGATCATATATGGCTAATTTATATCGGTATAATTGTTTTAAGTTGGATAGCCAATAGTTTAGAAAGAAGATATTTCGTTTTTAATGATTTAAATAGTAAAGAAAAGTATCGTAATCTTATGATATTTATATTCTCTATTCTGGTAATTGTATATTTGTATTTTTTTAATGATTCATATAAAGATTTAAAAAAACTAAAGCCCTTTGATTCAGAAAATAAAAAGAATTTGACTTTTTTATCTTTTCTTGGATCATTATTTGTAACTCTTAGTGGATTTATATTTTTATATATAATTATAAAGGATGAACAAATTGATGTTGAGATAGCTTTTAATTAATTTATCACACTATTTATTTAGTGTGTTTTTTGTTTTTTTATTATGTTAAAATATAGATAGGTATAGGAATCTAAATTATTTGGGAAAGAGGAGATTGTAAAATGAATAAGAATGAATTAAAACAAGAATTTAAGAAAAAATGTAAAGAAGAGAAAGTTAAATGTTTAACTTTCATTAATACAGGATTATTTTTAATGGTATTAGCTGCTATTGTTTCAATGTCAGGAGTATATATGGGGAATAATCATATTATTACTCTTGGAGATCAAATATTTATTGTCGGAGTAGGAGTTGGACTTCTAATTGTAGGTATAATTGTAAATGCTATTGGTGAATCACAATTTAAAAAAATGTTTGAAGAATATCTTGCAAATAAAAGTAAGTGAATTTAATGTTGTTAATTGACATCAAAAAGACAAACTTAATATAATTAAGGTGTAAAATTATTTGGAGGTAAATATGAAAAAAATGTGTGCTTTATTATTAACTTTAGTTATGACTTTTGCGCTTTGCGGATGTGGAGAAGAAAAAGTTAAACAAAAAGAAAGCGTTACAAAAACTTGTACATTGAGTGAAGAAAATGTAGAAGAAATTTTTAAGCTAAGTGCAACCGATGGGGAAGATATCGATAAAGTTGATTTAACAATGATTTTTGATAATGATATGTTTGGTGTAGATAGTCTTAATGTTTTAGATGATACACAAAAAGAACAATTAAAAACAAATGTCGTAACTACTTTAGGATTAGATAGTGATGCATATGAAGGCTTGACTATTAACATTGATATTCAAGATCAAATGACAGTTACTATCAATGCAGATATTAATAAAGCTGATGCTGAAGTTCTTAAAAAAATTGGTATGGATTTTACCGATGCTGATATGAGTATTGAAAATGCTGTAAAAGATTTAACTGATGGTGGAGCTACTTGTAAATAATAATTATTAGATTAGTAGAAATACTAATCTTTTTTTGTGTTTTATTTTTAGACATGATAAAATTATATTAGAGAAAACTTTAAGGAGTAGATGTTATGAAAGTGTTGTATGCTACGGGAAATGATTCAAAAGTTTATAATATGAAAAGAAGATTAAAGGGATTGCCTATTGAGATTGTTACTCCCAAAGATTTAGGTATAAAAGTACAAATAATAGAAGATGGAAATAATGCAATCGAAAATGCTAAAAAGAAAGCGTTAGCGTATTATCAAAAAACTAAAATTCCTACTATAGCAGGAGATTCAGGTTTATATATAAATAATATAGCTAAAGAAAAACAACCAGGCCTATTTGTAAGGAGAGTAAATGGTAAAGAACTAACAGATAATGAAATGATAGAATATTATCAAAAATTAGTTGAAGAAGTTGGTGGAAAAAGCATAGCTTATTATGTTACAGGGTTAGCAATTGTAACAGAAAAGGGAATTGAAACATCAGAAATAAAAGAAGATGAATTTATTTTAACTTCTAAAGTTTCAGAGAATATAAAACATAACGGAAATCCTTTAGATATAATTTCGGTAGATCCAATATGTAATAAATATTATACTGAGATGACTGATAAAGACTTTGCGTATTTGGGGCAAACTTTTGATAAAAAATGTGTTGAATTTATTGTTACAAATTTAATAAATAAACCTTAAAAATTATTTTTAATTATAATAGTTAAACTAGAAAGGAATTTTTATGATAATTACTAAAGATATGTTAGAAGAAAAAGTACCTAAAGAAATGATGCCCACTAGGCTTGATAGTGCTTTAATTTTATATACAAACATTAGATATAAAAACGAATCAGGTATTATAGTGTATAATACTAATCCTACCACTTGGAATTGCTTATATCCTTTTTATGAGCTTAATCACAAATTTACGATAGATGATTATAAATTTTTAAAAGAAGATATAACTTATAAAGAACTAATTGAAGAGTATCAAAGAGTTTATAAAGAAAAATATGAAACAAAAGCAGGTAATACAAAAGAAGTAAGAATGAATATTCTAATTGATGAGTATAAAAAGACATTTAATTTGTTAGATGTAAATATAAGTGATGAATTATTACCAATCTTTGAATTGAAGTATTCTAAGTCTAAAAATGTTTGGACACTTTATTATTTTGAAAATTATGTAGCGAATAAAGTTGATAATATAAATACTTTGTTTGAACAAAAATTATATGATCAAAAAATATTACCCTTAGATTCTTCTATAAAAGCTATTGATAGTATTGAGGTTGCTAGTAATATACCTTATATGTTATCAATAGATGAAAATGTTAAGTTACTAAATAAAAGTATAATTGATTTAGAACCATAAAGATCTTTTGCTAAAAAGATCTTTTTTAGTGTTGATCTTTATCTTTTTTTATGATATACATAAGTTATGAGGGATGCAGTATGGAAAAATTAAGTATGAAACAAGCAATTTGTATTTGTATTAATAATATTTTAAATCGCGAACAAAAACAATATGCTAAATTAAGTGAAATTTATGAAGAGGTAGCAGCTTTTTTGGAAGTGGATAATAATAATGTATTAAAAAGTCAAATAAGAGGAAGATTACAAGAATGTTGTGAACAATATCCAAGTTTTACAGGAGATAGTTTATTTCTAACTGAAAGAGTTAGGTCAGGAAATTGGACTATAAAATCAAACGCCAAAAAATATATTCGTTATACTAATAATACCTATCTTGTTAGTAGTGATAATTGGTTAAATGTAGAAGTTGTACGTTCATTAACAGATGATTATATTTTAGAAGAAAATTCTGAAAACGTTTATCGCGCAAAATTAGTTCAAATGATCGGTAAAGAAAAAGCTCTAGTTATTACTAATGAACTAAATATAATTCGTAAACTATTAAAAAAAATTAAGAATATTACTAAAACTGGAGAAGGGTATGGAACTGCTTTTGAAGTGTTTGCTATTTCCGTTATATATAATATTGATTATGAAGAATGTATTAATAAATATATAATTCATGGTGATGATGATGGAAAAATAGATGCAATTTATTATGGAGAAGTAAATAATATTTATATATATCAAATAAAATTAAGTGATATAAATGATAATAGTTATAATGAAATGCAATTAAATTATGATAGTTCTTTACGTGATGTAATACCAAATCACGGAAAAGACCTACATAAGTTTATTAAAGATAACAAAGTTAATTTAAAAAATAAGACAGTAAACTTTAGAAGCGTTTCTAATAATTCTAAGCGTGAAACTAATTATAAACCGTTGGATATTTATGAAATGTTTTTCAAAAACAAATTACTGCCTTTAGATTGTAATAATATAATGTTATCTATTCGTAAACCTATGTTAGTTAATTGTCAATATAATGTTTCAACTGATGGTTTTAATAATTTTAATCTTTATATACCAGCTATTGATTTAATTAAAAGTTTATTAGAGGCTTTAGGGATAAATCCTAATAATTATGATAAATATTTGGTAGATATTTCAAAATATTTTTCTGATAATGTTAGAGGAGTTTTATCAGTAAATAAAAAGATGATTGCAACAATTGAAAATGAACCAGAAAATTTTGTTAAATATAATAATGGAATTAATATTACTGGAGAAGTTCATGATTTAGTTAATGAAATAATGATTAAAAACCCCGTTATTAATAATGGACAACAAACAGTTACTACTTTAATAAAAACTGATAAGAATTTAGATAAAATAGTTTTGCCAGTTAAAATTACAAATGAAAATGATATCATCATTAAAGGAAAAATATCGCGTTATTCTAATGAACAAGTAAAAGTAAAGGCGATTGATATGTTGTCATTAAATCCTTTTGTTCGTCAGATTCAATCTCATATTTTTAATAATAATTATAACGGAGAAAATTATTTCTTAAAAATATATTCTTCTGGTAAGAAAAGTTATGATGAAATAATAAAGAAATTATATAAATCAAGTAATGTTATCGATTTATTAGATTTTGTTAAGTTATATTTTTCTGTTGAAAATAAAAAAGATTTAGGGTTGTGGAAAAACTCTCCTAATTTTCAAATTGAAAAAACTGATATTAATGATTATTTTGATTCACGAAAAGCTTTTATAGTTTGTGAAGCTATTAGTAATTATGAAAGATATATTGATAATTTGGATAAGAAAAATAAAAAGGAAAAAGATGATTTTAAATCAGCTGATTTAGCATTCAAATATTTACTTTGTGAATATGGAGTTTCTGTTGATATTGCTGCTGATATAATAAGAAGAATAAATCAAAAGTATTATTATGATTTAAAAGATGAAAAAAGTAAATTAATCGATATATATAAAAGTTCTAATATAATAAATAAAATAGAAAAAGAGATGCAAGAATATTATGTCAATGTTTAATCTTTAACTATTTAAATCAAACGAAATTCTAAATAAAAGGAAAACTAAAATTAAAATTAGTTTTCCATTTTAAATATATTTTTTTATTTGATATTCTTCTTTTATTATTTCTTCAATTTCTTCTGGACTTTCTTGGCATCCATTATAAAGCCATGATTCTATAATAGCATTTAAGCCATGTCGGAAAAAAGTGATATGATACTTTAGATGATCTTTATTTTTATAAAATCTTTCAAATTCACTATCGTCAATCATTTCTTTAAAAAAGTCGGTGTCATTATCATAGTTTAATTTAAAATAAGTTTTATAAAATAATTGATTTTCTTTAATATGTCTAAAAAGTCTTAAGAAGTCATAAGAATGTTTTTTTTCTTTAGTTTCTTCTGGATATAATGCTAATACATCTTGAAATAATTCATCTCTTATTTTGTCTGCTAAATCATATATATCTAAGTAATTGCTATAAAAAGTAGATCTATTTAAATTAGCTTTTTGACATATATCTGAAATTGTTATTTCGTTTATTGTTTTAAATTGAATTAATTCAACAAATGCTCTTTGAATTTTTGTTTGCGAATCTTTTTTTCTTTTATTATTTACTATATTCATAGTTCCTCCATTAATCCAACAAATGTTGGAAAATTGATGATTGTTTTTATAAATCAAGTTTATTATACTAAAAATGTATTAAGACGACAAGTGTCGCTTTATAGAAAGAGAGGAAATTATATGTCAAAGTTTGTAGATGCTAATGAAAAAATTGAAAAAGCTGTTGTAGGAGGATATCAAAAGGTAGAAGATGCTGTTGTAGGTGGTTACAAAAAAATCGAAGATAAGTTTGTCGATACTTTCTTAAAAAAAGATGGTGAAACTACTGAAGAAGCTAAAGAAAGAATTGCTAAAGAACAAAAAGAATTACAAGAAAAGCAAGCTGCTCAAGTAGCTGAAACTACAAAAACTACGGAAGAAATTCAAGCAGAAATTAAAGAAAAATATGGTATTTAATAAAAGGAGTTAAATTAAATGAAAAAAGAAACATTATTAGAAATTATTTTAGGAACTATTGGTGGATTAGTTTTTGCAATAGGAATGTGTATGTGTTTACTACCTGAGTGGAATTTATTTACACCAGGTGTTATAACTACAGCCATCGGATTTGTAATTTTACTATGCATTATTCCTGTTTATCGAAAAGATCATCCAAGAAAACCATATGGACCAATTAACTGGGGACTTGTTCTTACTTGGGTAATTGGAGTTGTTGGATCTTTAATAATGGGATTTGGAATGAGTAAGGTAATGGTTGGAGAAGCAAGTCGTATGGATATGCTTGTCGGAATTATTACTGGAGTAGTAGGATTAATTATTTGTGTTTTAAATTATCCAATTTATTCTTATATCAAAAACTCTGATAAATAGTGAAAAAGTTATTTCAAGAAATTTTAAATCTAGAGAAAAAAGATAAAACGATGTTATTACTAATTATTGCAACTTTAATAAATATTTTACTGGCAATAGTTAAGTTTGGATTTGCTTTTACAATTCCATCATTATGGTTTTTTGTAAATGCCTGTTTCTTAACCGTTTTATCTTTAGCTAGATTTTTTTCTATTAAAGCATATGGATTAAAAAGAAGTACAACAAGTGAAAAAGAAAAGAAAGAAATAGGATATAAGAATTATTTACATAATGGGATATTATTAATTATTTTAGGAATTATGTATTTCTTTGTTAGTGTTTATATGTATTATAAAGGAACAAATACAACGATGCATGAATATTTAACATATTTAGTAGCTTTAAATGCCTTTTGGCAAGTTGGTTGGGCTATTTCAGGAATGATTAAATATAAAAAGGATGACAATCCAATTATTAAATCAGTTAAAATGACAAACTTTGCTAATGCATTAACATCAATTGTCTTAACCCAAGTAGTGCTTTTAGATACTTATGCTAGCGAGTATGATTTAGCTAATGTTAATGGTTATACGGGAATGGGTGTAAGTCTAATCATAATGGGTATGGGACTTTTTATGATAATCAATATTCAAAAAAATTTAGAAATGGAAAAATAATTTATTTAATAAATGAGTAGGTATTTTTTATTGTAAATAAAGTTATATTATGGTAGTATAAAAAACAACTTGAGGTGATAATATGGATTTATTGGGTGGAAATGTTCGTGCCAAAAATATTTATCATACATATGGTAAATATAAAATGTTTGGAATAAATGTTCCTCACGAAATAATAGTATTACAATTTTTTTCGTATCTAATTATGAACAATCAACAATTAGAAGATGATTTTTATTTGTTTTGTATAAAATATTATTATAAAACTGAGTTTGTATCTAAATTTTTTGAGATTGTTAATTTTCGGGATTTTTTACATCAACAATGTAATCAAGCAGAAATGTATTTGAGATTTAATTATATTGATAAAGTTTCAGTAAAACCGAGTCATATTAATTATGCTATGTTATTAGGCGATATTATTTTAGATTTTTTGATTAGATGTTATGGTTATACATTATTAGGATGTTCTAAACAAAAAGTTTTAATAACATCAAGTAAGAATCCAGACAAAGAATTTGAAGAATTTTTAACAGAAGGATATTATATAGAAAAAAGAGGTAAAGTAGAATATTTAGGTAATGGAAAATTTAAAGAGTTACGCGCTTTACCAACTAAAGATGTTGATTATGTCGATGATGAGATTATTGAAATGCCTGATGGTAGTTATCAAAGATTACTAAGGCCATATAATGCATTAAAAAAATGAATTTTATAAAATTCATTCTTTATAAGTAATATTGTAGTTACTTGGACCTTCGATTGAATTACCATCTATATCAAATCTTGATCCATGACAAGGACAATCCCAAGTTTTTTCAACTTCATTAAAGATTAAACTACATTTTAAATGAGGACATATATTATAGACGATATGTTCTTTTTTATTTTCATCAATATAAATTGCTATTTCTTTGCCGTTTCTATTTTCAAATCTAACATTAGGAGAATACCAAGATTTTTGTTTAGATATTTTGGATTTTAAAAATGAATAAGCATTACTTGTTAAAATAACTGGAAAGTTAACAACTTTGCCTAAATTTATTTTGCGATTTGGATCAAATAATTTTGTGTACCTGTTAGGTATTCTTAAAATAAGATCACTAATTATTTTACCAGCTAAAGATCCATTAGTCATTCCCCAAGTATTATAGCCGGTAGCTAAAAACAGTGTTTTATCTTTTTTGAGTGAACCTATAAAAGGAAGAAAATCGGCAGTCATGATATCCATATTCGACCATAAATACTCGGGATTATCATTTTTAGCTTTTCTTAAATTTTTAAAGTTTTCTTTTTCATTATTTTTAACACATAGATTATGGGAGTTAGTTAAATATATTTGATAATTTTTATTATTATCACTGTGATATCTTGTTGATATAGAAGGTTGGTAAGTATTAATAGAACTAAAATCGTAATTTTTATCTACTTCAAAAGCTTCGATATATGATTTTTCAATATAACTTTTTAAAGGCATCCAAAATGGGGATAAAAAATAAGGATAGTGTAGTGCTAAGACAATATATTTAGCTTTAATAATATTACTTGGAGTTTCACATATATGACAATTATCTTCTTTTTCTATAGATACTATTTTGGTATTTTCATATATAGCAATTTTTTTCTTTTGACAAACTTCAGCAAGAGAAAATATATATTTTAAGGGATGAAATACATAAGTATCTTCTACAAAAAAAGCATCTTTAACTTTATCTTTATTTGGTAAAACATTAGTATCTTTAAATTTGATGTTTAATTGCTTTAAGATTTCTTTTTCTTTATCCAAACTATAATTTTCATCGTTAGTAAAGACATATGATTGAACTTTTTCTAAATCACAATTAATTTTTTCTCTTTCAACAATCTCTTTAACTAAGTTAATGGCATCGACTTGAGATTCTAAATATAGTTTGGCTGTATCTATATTATGAAAAACATTTAATTTAGAGTAAATATTTTCTTGAAGATAGGTAAGTTTCCCAGTAGTTTTACTTGTAACGGCTTGACCTAATTTATTTTTTTCAACTAGACAAACTTTCAAATTACTATTTGCCAAGTGATAGGCGACGCTAAGTCCTGTAATTCCTCCACCTATAATCAGAACATCAGTTGTAATATCGTTGTCTAACTTTGGATAATTTTTAGTTTTTTTTAAATCTGACCATATACTTTTATTTTTCAATTGTATCACCATTTTTAATATGGCCAGTATTAAATGTTTTTAAACTATGTTATACTAAGAAAATAAGAGGTATTTATGAAAGAAAGATATATGATAAAATGTGCAGTATTTTTGATTTTAACTAAATATGAAAACAATCAAGAATATGTCCTATTACAAAAAAGACAAAATACGGGAATAATTGATGGACAGTATGATGTATCTTGTACTGGTCATTTAGAAGTTGATGAAACGTTAACTGAAGCAATGGTACGAGAAACAAAAGAAGAACTTGGCATTATAATTAAATCGGAAGATTTGAAGTTTGTTAACTTAATGCATGCTAAGTATCAGGAAAGCGATTATATCCAGGTTTGTTATAGTACAGATAAATTTGAAGGGGTTCCCAAGATTATGGAACCAAATAAATGTAGTGATTTAAGTTGGTTTAAAATAAATGATTTACCAAAAGATTTATCTGATACGCGAAAAATAATGATTGAAGGTTATTTGAATACCAATAATTATACGGAATATGGATTTGATAAATAACATAAGAAAACATCTTGTTTAATACAATTAAATGAGGTGTTTTTTTGAAAAAAGTTTTAATTTTATTTGGTGGAAATTGTACAGAACATTATGTTTCTTGCAAATCTTGTAAAGGAATAATTGATAATATTGATACTAAATTATTTACTTATGAAGTAGCTGGAATAGATTTTGATAATAATTGGTATAAGTTTAATGATGATTTATCATATTTAGAAAATGGTAATTGGAAAGAAGCTAATATTTATAAAATAGATAATATAGTAGAATATTTAAAAAAATTTGATGTAGTTTTTCCAATTACCCATGGAACTTATGGAGAAGATGGTAGATTACAAGGTTTACTTGAACTTTTTAATATCAAATTTGTTGGATGTAAAACTTTAGCTAGTGCAATAGGAATGGATAAGGAAATGTCCAAAATAATTTTTAAAGATTTGGGTATTCCAATAGTTCCTTATGTAGTTTTAAATGAAAAAGATAAAATAAAATCAATTTTAAAAGAAATAGAATATCCAGTTATCGTTAAACCTGCTAATGGGGGATCTTCTATTGGAATTAATAAAGCTAATAATAAAAAGGAATTAGAAAAAGCAATCAAGGAAGCACGATGCTGTGACAGAAAAATTATTATTGAAGATTTTATTAAGGCGCGAGAATTAGAAGTAGCAGTATTACAAAAAGGTAATGAAATAATTTGTTCTAACCCAGGAGAAATAAAATCAGCCAATGAATTTTATGATTATAATGCTAAATACGAAAATGATGATTCATATACTAAAATGGCTACTGATTTACCAGTTTATATTGTTAACCAAATAAAAGAATATGCAAAAAAAGTGTTTATTAATTTAAATTGTAGTGGATATGCAAGAATAGATTTTTTCTATGATGAAAAAAATGAAAAGATTTTAATAAATGAAATAAATACTATACCAGGTTTTACACCTATTAGTATGTTTCCAAAATTAATGAAAACAGAAAATATAAGTTATCAAGATTTAATAACTATTTTAATTAATAATGCATAATAATTTTGAATTAGTAATTATTGTTATGTTAAAATAAATATAGGTGATTTAGATGAATGAAATAATAATAGAAAAATTAACTAATAAAGATTTAGAAGAAGCTGTCAAAATATATGATGATAATCACGATACAAAGACTAATTTTGAAAAATTGCTAAATAATTATGAAAAAATAGAAAATAATCCCGACTATCATCATATTGTTGCTAAAATTGATGATAAAGTAGTAGGGATAACTTCTCTTATAATTAATCATGATATTGTTGAAGATTTAAAACCATTTTTAACTATATGGAATGTTTCCGTTCATAAAGCATATCGAAGACAAAAAATTGCAACTACATTATTGGAGTATGCTTATGATTATGCTAAAAGTAAAGATTGTGCTTTTGTTGCGTTGCTGGCAGAAAAAGATAATGAAGCGGCTCAAAAACTTTACGAAAGTTTTGAATTTAATAAAGAAGTTGGATATGTAAAATTTATAAATTAAAAATTTACTTATTGTCAATTTAAGTTGATTGTGTTATATTAAATATGTCAAGGTAACTTGAATATAATAAAAAAGGATACATTTGATTGCGTGAATCAGATGTAATCCCTGAATTTGGGGCATCTGAAATCAACTATTGTTGAAATCAGATGTTTTTATTATTTATATAGTAAGGTGATTACTATAAAAAATAATAGTATAATTATAATAAATTGAGAGAATTCTCTTTTAGTCATAATTACCACCACCTTTCTTTAATCTAATGATTATCGAAAGGGAAAACATCTGATATTTCAAATGTATCCAAAAAGCATTATATAAGACGATAGGGATATAGCAAATTACTAAAATTAAATTATTGTTATATGTTGTATTAAAGTATTGTTTTTTTTATGAATATTATGAAAAATTTTGATGATTATAATAAATAAATAAATTATTAAATTTTACTAATTGTCAAAGTGTTATGATTATGTTATATTAAATATGTCAAGGCAACTTGAATATAATAAAAAAGGATATATCTAATTTTCGCAAGGTTAGGTACACTCCTAAAAAGGGTTGTGCACACTAAAACTCAAGCTTGAGCGTTAGTGTGCGTTTTTTATTTAAATAGTATTACAAATACTAGAATAAATAAGAGGATGATTATAATAAATTGAGATTTTTCTCTATTTGTCATAAAATCCACCTCCTTTGCAGTTTGATGTAAAGGAGTGCACCTAACGCTAATTAAATATATCCATTTGCATTATATAAAAAATATATTTATAAAACAAATTAGCAAAATTGCTTTTTTGCTATATATTTAAAACAAAACCACTAATTTTTCATTAGCGATTTAAATATTTTTTATTAATTATAGCAACAATTAATTGATTTTCTAAAAAAGAATTAGTCATTATTAATTTTCCTTTATATTTACCATGATAACCAAAACTGTTATCAGCTTTAAATTGTTTAACTTTATTATTTTTTACTAAAGCACCTGTTATACACATAGCGTGATCATAACTTGTTATATCCATTAATAATTTATCATCTTTTGATAAAGGTTTTATATTTAAGTATTTATCATACTTATAAATATGATCATCTAATATATTAGCTCTATAGTCTAACGTTGTTGATTCTTCGGAAGAAAACCAGATGCCAATACCATCTATTAATTGTTTTATAATGGCATTTTTTAATTCTTCGTTATTTATGCTAATTATTTCTTCATTGTCTTTTAAATAAACACTTGGGATAAAAGAGTCGCTACTATATAAAACGTTTTGGCTAAATGTTGTTACTGATACATAATCATCTAATGTATCTTTTAAGATAGTATTTCGAAACTCTAAAGGTGTAATTTTTTTATTACCAAATTTTACTTTTGTCGGAGGATTTCCTAAAACTTTTGATAAGAAAATATATGCTTCATTTATAAGATCATCTTTTAAAGTATTATCATTATCCTTGTTTCGATTAATTAAACATAGCGCATCTGCTTTGATTTTATGTCTTAATAATTCATTTACTTGAACAGCATTATATTTACTATTTACTTCGGGCATATCTTTGCTTAAAACAAAACCATATTTATTAATTATTTTTTTACAATAGTTGAAAGTTCCATAAATACCAATGTATCTATTAATTATTTGAGATATTTTAGGTATAGTTAAGTTTTTTTCTTTAAATAATTCATTGTAAGCAGTATTTATTTTTTCTAATTTATCATAAAAATCAATGTAGCTAGCAGATATATCTAGTTTGTTAGCATCAAAATTATTTTCTTTTTTTATAATGCTTTTAACAACTCTTAAAAAAGCAAAGATATTACATTCATAAGAATTACGTTGGTTATACATTTTAACTTTTGGTATTTCAATATTAAAATCAAATTTAGTTTTGCTTTCTAAATCATAATTAAAACATGTTTCATTAATGCCGCTGGTATAAATAAATTTTTGAATTTTTACATTGTTTTTATCAGCTAAATAGTTATTTTGATAAATTTCAATATCTTCTAGTTTGATCTCTTTATTCATATATTTTCACCATAATAAGTATACCATAATTTATAGTTTTTGAAATCATTGTTGTTGTGATATAATTAAATAAGAAAAGAGGAACCGACTATGAAATTAAGCAATGAACAATTAGATAATATAAAAAGTGTAGGGATAATAATGCTGGCAACTGCTAGTAAATCAGGACAACCTCATTGTACTATTGTAGAACCATCTAGGTATTATGAAGATAAAATAGTTATCCCTATTGTACAAATGGAAATTTCTAAAAAAAATATAGAAGAAAATGAACAAATTTTTATTCATGTTTTTAAAAAGGATAAAAATGATCCCGAATTAGACATTCAATATAAAATAAATGCTAAAGCTAGAATTGAAACAAGCGGAGATTTATTTGAAGAAGTAAAAAGCTATGAAGAAACTGAAGTTCTTCCTGAAGGGTTTTATGTAAATGGAATAATTATTGCAAGTCTTATAGATTGTAAGGAGTATATTGGATAAGTTAATTTTGATTAATTTATCTATATAAATTGAAGGATACTATACAACAGAAGATATAACTATCATGTTAGAAAAGATTAATGAATATACCAAATAATATTTTTGCAATATAAAATATAGGAGGATATACATTATGAATAAATATATTATGATTTCAACAACTTTTAATAATAAAGAAGAAGCTAATAAAATAATTGAATTGTTATTAAAAGAAAGATTAGTTAGTTGTTGCCAATTGATTGATACTATTAGTTCTGGTCATTGGGAAGGAAAAATTATTCATAATAATGAGTATTTACTTCAAATGAAATCTAAAAAAGAATTATATCCTGAAATAGAGAAAGTAATTTTAGCTAATCATAGCTATGATATTCCCCAGATAATTGCTTATGATATTGTTTTAGGGTATAGTGAATACTTAAATTGGATAGAAGAGGAAACAAGATAATGAATAAGAAGTATATTTTTATAACTCTCGTGTGTATAATGTTATCAACAATATCCGGTATAATTACACAAGATTTATTAGTTGGTGGAACTATTTTAGCCACAGGTTTATTGTGTGCTTATTTTGCTGGTGAAGGAAAAAGAATTAATTATATATTAGGGCTTATAAATTATCTTTTAATGGGATATGTTGCATTTAAGAATAATTTATTTGGAATATTTTTCTTTTATATTTTTATATTTTCTCCTTTACAAATACATGGGTATTTAACTTGGAATAAAAATTTAAATGATGATAAAAATGTAAAGGTAAGAGAATTTAATAAAAGAAATTCTATAATTATTACGCTATCATGTGTTATAGGCAGTTTTGTTCTTGGATATGTATTGAGTTTGATTCCTGGTCAAAGATTAGCATTTATGGATGCTAGTTCTAATTGTATAAATCTATGTGGAATTATTTTAATGATTTTAAGATTTAAAGAATCTTGGTGGTTATGGTTAATAAATAATATTATTGATTTGGTAATTTGGATTATGACCGTTATAGATATAGGTAATAAAAATGGTTCTGTAATGATGTTATTAGTCTCAATTGGATATTTGTTAATAAATATTTATGGAGTAATAAATTGGAATATGGAAGCAAAGAAAAATAAACATTAAGTAATTATAGGTGAAGTACATGAAAAAAGTTGAATTATTATCACCAGCAGGAAATATGATGGCACTTAAAAGTGCCATTTATAATGGAGCTGATGCAGTATATTTATCAGGTAAAGATTATGGGGCGAGAAAGTTTGCTGATAATTTTAGTATAGAGGAAATAGAAGAAGCAGTAAAGTTTGCTCATCTTTATGGTGTAAAAATTTATGTTACAGTAAATACCATGATTTATGAAAGTGAAGTAGATGAATTATTAGTATATATTGAAACAATTCATAAATTAGGGGTAGATGCTGTAATTATGCAAGATGTTGGACTAATATCTCTTGTTACCAAAAAATTTCCAAATCTAGAAGTACATGCATCTACGCAAGCTCATAATCATAATAATGCAGGTATATCATTTTTGAAAAGTTTAGGAGTTTCACGAGTTGTTTTAGCTAGAGAGTTATCATTAAACGAAATAAAAAAGATTGATTGTGATATTGAAAAAGAAGTATTTATTCATGGAGCTTTATGTGTGTCTTATTCTGGAGAATGTCTTTTCTCTAGTTTGGTATTAAATAGAAGTGGTAATAGAGGTGAGTGTGCTGGATTATGTCGCTTGCCGTATGAACTATATGAAAATGAAAGTAAAGTAAATATAAATGGAAATTATCTATTAAGTATGAAAGAATTAAGTAGTGTTAATCATCTAAAAGATATATTAGATTCTGGAGTTGATAGTTTAAAAATAGAAGGAAGAATGAAAAGTCCTGAGTACGTTGGCTATGTAACTAAAATATATCGTAAATTAATCGATGCGTACTATGCTGGTAGTGCTATTTCTTTAACAGAAGAGGAAATAGATAATTTAAAAGTTTTATATAATCGTGAATTTACTAAAGGATTTATTAATGATGAAAATAAAAATAATATTGTGAACGCGAAGACTCCTAATCATCAGGGAATTGTGATTGGAAAAGTTTTAAGTTGTGATAAAAAGATAAAAGTAAAATTATCTAAAGAACTTAATCAAGGGGATGGAGTAAGACTTCCGAATGATGAAGGAATGATCGCTAACTTTATTTATAATGATCAAGGTTTATTAGTTAATAAAGTTCTAAAAGATGAAATTATTTATTTAGACAATAAAGTTAATCTTCATAAAACAGGTGATGTTTTAAAAACATTAGATATAAAATTAATTGATGAAATTAATAATGATGTTAATAGAAAAATTCCGGTAACTTTTGAGGTTGTAGCTAAAGTGGATTGTCCACTTACAATTTCAATATCTGATGGGTTAAATTTAATTACCAAGGAAGGAAATGTTTTAAGTGAAGCTTTTAAAATAAGTACAACTAAAGCAGAGATATTAGACAAATTAAGTAAGCTTGGTAATACCGTTTTTTCTTTGAGTAATCTAAATATCTTAATGGATGATAATGTTTTTGTGCCGATGAAAGAGGTAAATAATTTAAGAAGATTATTGTGTGAAGAAATAGAATGTTTAAGAAGTAACAATAAAAAGGAAGTTATTATAGAAGATACTCAAATTGATTCTGTTAAGATGGAAATTTCACATGACATAAGTTTTCTAGTTCGAAATGAAGAACAATTAGAATATTTGCTTGATAAAGAGGTTTGCATTTATGTTGAAGATATTCTTTTATATAAAAAATATAAAAGAGCTAATGTCTTTTATAAAACTAATCGTGTAAGTAGTAATTTCCCTTTGTTAGAAAATGAAAATTTACTTGCCAGTGAATTAGGAGCAATTACTAAATATAGTGAAAATAATAATGTATGTAGTGATTATTATTTAAATGTTGCTAATAATTATACATTAAATCTTTTAGCAAATTTAAATGTTAAAAAGATTGGTTTATCTGTTGAGCATACTGATGCAATGTTAAAGTGTTTATTAGATAATGCCAAAAATAAAGGTAATATCTTAAATGTTGAATTGTTAATTTATGGACGTCCCGAGTTAATGATAATGAAATATTGTCCTTTAAATACTTTTGTTAATCAAAATGAAAAGAATTGTTTTATTTGTCATAATAATAAATATTATTTAAAAAGTCAAAGTAATGAACAATACCCGGTTATAACCAGAAATTGTTTAACTAAATTATTACATAGTAAAAATATTAATTTAATTTCTAAAATAGATTATTATAAAAGTTTAGGAATTACTAATTTTAGGTTGGATTTATATGATGAAAGTATAGAGCAAATTGCTGATTTATTAAAAGAACTAGATATCTAAATAGTCAACTTGTTTATTTAGGTTATTTTGATATTCATTTATTACTAAACAATTAGTTGTTAATAGCATGGTTGCTATTGAACTAGCGCTAGTAATAGCATTTATTAAAACTAGGGTAGAATCCAAAACTTCAGTGTTTTGGATTTTTTCATATTCATTAGTATTTATATTGTAAAGTAGTTCAAAGTTATTTTTTATTATTTCATTTTTAATCTCATCTAAATTTAAACCAGCATTATTAATGATTTGTTCAAAAGGAATTTGTAAGGTACTTTTAATTATTTGGTCACCTAATATTTTATCATTAATTTCGTTACTTATTTTAAATAAAGTAATTCCTCCGCCAGGCACTATACCTTTGGCTGCACTATCAATTGCCCATAGCGCATCATCATAACGCATTTTCTTTTCGCGCCTTTCTGTTTTAGTTGGTGCTCCAACTGAAATTTCAATTAAGCCATTTTTAAACATTGCTATTCTTTGCAAATTAAAATCGTAATCTAATTGGTTATTAATTAATGATTTTTTAATTTTCTTAATCTTCTCTTTAATGTTATCATTGCTTTCAAAAATAAAATTAGTAGTATCTTTATTAATATGAATTTCTTTTACTTGACCTAGATTATTTAATTTAATTGAATCTAGTTGATTATTAAAATTAGAAATTAAACTTAAGTCATCAATAATTATTTGTTCTTTTAGGCCATATTCAGGATTTTTTAAAAGAATAATATTAGCAATACCATCTAAATATAATGATGTAATTTCGTTTACTAATTCTTCATTGTAATCTTTTGCTATGATAATTAAAGATTCATTGTAACTGGTAAAATAATTAATAATATTAGTCAAAGGGGTTAAATCGTATAAGATGCCATTTAATAATAAAATGTATGGATTAATAATCTTAATATTTTTTTCTTCTTTGAAAAAGTAGGGGGATGCTATGTTTGTAGGAATAGAGTAACCTTTTAATAAATTGATAGTGGTTTTAGTTGAGTCTCCTTCTTTTATGGATATAGCATTCTTACTTTTTGTTTTAAAAAAACATTTGGCAATGTTATTTCCGATTTCTTCATCGTTTGCGGAAATACATGCAATATTAGTTAGTTGTTTTTTTGATGGTTTTTGACTTATTGTTTTTATTTTCTTGATAACATTTTCTGTGGCATTATCTATTTCTTTTTTTAAGATAATTGAATTAGTTTCATTTAGGGCTTTGATTCCGTTTTTAAAAATACTTTGGAATAGAACTAACGTAGTGGTTGTTCCATCGCCAACTTTTTCATTAGTTTTAATAGAAGATTCTTTTGCTATTTCTAAAATAGTGTTAATGATAGGATCTTCACTTTCTATGTTAGAGGCTATAGTTACTCCATCATTAGTAATAAATGGACTTAGAGTAGAATGATCTATGATAACGTTATTGCCTTTAGGGCCTAAAGTCATTTTGACATTATCACATAACATATCGATAGCTTCGATCATTTTTTCTTTTAATTCATTTCCATTAATTACTTTTTTCAATTTAATCACTCATTTCTATAATATTTTGCCAATATTTCTTAGGCATAAAATTCATTTGACAGCGTTTGTTTTCTCTTTCTTTAATAGCAACTGTTTTAAAGAATGTTTTCCATAAAATTTCTAAGTTTATTTCATTTTCTGATAACGTAGTGTCGAGTAATTTAAATTGATCGCAACTAACAATATAATATTTCTTTTTATCATATAAACTGATGATGTTTCTGTTTTCATCTTTTATAATCCAAAGTTCATTTTTTAATCTTTTTTGAAAATGTTTAGAAATAATGGGTAGGATATTGTTATCAGGAGCAATAGTGGCATACAAAACTTTATTTTTTAGTTCTTTAAATCTAGTAAAACCTTTAAAACGATGGGCTTCATGGCTGACTAGATGGGCAATTTTTAAAGTTTTATCGACGCATTTTAAGTTTTTTAAATAAAATACTTTATTTCCAAACTTAAAGTAGTTTAGAAGAAAATAATAAATAGTTATTTCTTTGTTTTCGTTATCTGATAAATAAACATAATATATAGTTTTTAATAAATGATGATTTTGGAAAATGTCTTCATTTATAAAATTTTTTTTTAGTTTTATATTTATAATTTGTTCAAATAGGGAAGGATTATAAGTTGTTATTTTAATATTAAAAGGTTTTATTTTATTTTCTAGTAAGTAAGATATTAAGTTTAGTAGATTAGAAAAGCTACCATCATAAATATAAATATTGTTCATGAAAATAAACTTAATTGTTGTTTATTAGACATTGGGGTAGTAGCTTCTTCGATAACTAAATTTGATAAAATAAAATCCTTTTTGAAAAATTCTTTGTTTAAATTATATTTTCCTCCACAAGTTATAAAATATTGAGCTCTTTTTAAGACAACTCCCATTTTCTTTAAATCTTTAAAAGTTAGTTGAAAATATTTCCGGGATTTAATGATTTCTTTGGCTGATTTAACTCCGATGCCAGGGATTTTTAATAATTCAGGGTAAGAACAGCTATTAACTTCTTTAGGAAACTCATCTAAATGATTAATAGCCCAGTTAGCTTTTGGATCTACTAACAAATTAAAATTCGGGTTTTCTTCATTTAAAATATCTTTGGTTTTAAAACCATAATAACGCAGTAACCAGTCGGCTTGATATAATCTGTTTTCTCTTTTTAAGGGTGGAGTAGCTAAAGCCGGCAACAATTTGTCAGTATTTACCGGAACATAGGCTGAGTAGAAAACTCTTTTTAGATTAAATCTATTATAAAGATTTTCGCTTTTATTCATTATATCTAAATCAGTTTCATTAGTTGCCCCAATAATCATTTGGGTACTTTGACCAGCTGGAACAAAATTATTGTTGCGATTTTCTTTGATATATCCCATTATCTTATCGACTTTATTAGTTTCTTTATTAGGCGCTAATAATTTAAGCCCGCTCTCGGTAGGCAGTTCAATATTAGCGCTAAGTCGATCAACTAAACTCCCTAGTTTTTTTAATAAAATTTCACTAGCTCCAGGAATTGCCTTAGCATGAATGTAACCACCAAAGTGATATTTTTGACGTAGAAGAGTAATCGTTTTGATCATTAGTTCCATTGTATAATCAGGACTTTTTATGATACCAGAACTTAAAAATAATCCTTCGATATAATTTCTTTTATAAAAATTAAGGGTTATATAACAAATTTCTTCTGGAGTAAAAATAGCTCTTTTTATATTATTGCTTTTTCTGTTTAAACAATATTTACAATCAAATATACAGCAGTTAGTCATTAAAATTTTTAATAAAGAAATACATCTTCCGTCAGCTGAAAAAGAGTGACATATGCCAGCATAGGCAGCATTACCAATTCCATTATTATTTTTTCTTCTACTTCCGCTTGAAGAACATGATGCATCGTATTTAGCGCTATCTGCTAGTATTTGCAATTTTTCTTTAATATTCATAACCATCACCAGTTTTGATTATAAAACATCAAAAAAGATATGTCAAACATTTGTTTGCATAATTGTTTTGGAAATTTCAACCAACTTATATATTAACAAATACTTAATTTTAAGATATAATAAATAAGAAATTAAGGAAGTGTTTTGATTGAAAAATAATATATTATTAATCTTAAAAGGGTTTGTGATGGGAATAGCAAATATAATTCCTGGAGTAAGTGGTGGAACATTAGCTATTATTTTAGGAATCTATGAAAGATTTATTGGTGCTATTAGTCATTTCTTTAGTAATTTCAAAGAAAACATTAAATTTTTATTGCCGATTATTATTGGAATAGCTTTAGCATTAGTGACAATGAGTAGTGTAATTGACTATTCTTATGAACATTATCCGATGCCTACCTCAATCTTCTTTGTTGGATTAGTGATTGGAGGTATTCCTCTTTTATGGAATAAGACAAAGAACGAAAAAACAAAAAGTAAGGTAGCAAATGTAGTAGCGTTTATTTTGACTTTTGGATTAGTATTATTTATGGCCTTGTCTGATAGAATATTTGGAGGAAGCCAAGAAGTTGTTTTTAGTGGTTTAAATGCATTTGGTTATCTAAAAGTTCTTGGAGTTGGATCAATCGCTGCTGCTACAATGATTATTCCTGGTGTTAGTGGTTCATTAGTGTTGATGTTATTAGGGTACTATTATCCAATTATTAAATTAATTAAAGAAATTGTTCATTTTAATGATTTGTTTAGTAATTTAATTGTGGCTGGAGTTTTTGGAGTAGGAGTATTACTAGGAATGGTTTTGATTTCTAAATTGCTTGAATACTTATTTGCTAAACATTCTAAAGTAACTTATTGTGGAGTATTAGGATTTATCTTTGCCTCAATAATTTCTATTCCTATTTCTTCACTTGAACTAATTAAAGCATCTTTTTCTGTAAGTCATGTGATTATTTCCATAGTTACCTTGATTGTTGGAGGAATAATTGCTTATAAACTAGGAGAAAAATAAAAGATAATGACATGGCAAGCGTAATGCTTGTTTTTTTGTGTTTTGAATTAAAGGTACGTTTACTGAAAAATATATTAACCAATATGAATTTATATGTTATAATTAAGCATAGAATAGAGGTGTCTTTTAGCAGTATGAGAAGTAAGAAAAATTTTAAAAAGATCATTTCTTTAGGATTGCTTTTTGCTTTTCTGGTATCAAGTGTATTTTTTGTTGCAAAAAAGTTTTCTGAAGAACAAAGAAATGATAGTTTAATCAATATCGCATATTTATCCGAAGAATTTGTAGATAATTATTTAGAAGAATATAAAGAGATTAAAAAGGAAGATAAAGATAATATTTTAATAATCACTTCAAAAGAAAATATAGAAGAAACTTATGGTGCTACAAAGGTTATTGAAGCGCCTAACCATCAATATATATTGCAATATGCTAATGAAGAAAATAAAAATAAAGCATTATCAGAGTTTAGCTTTGATGAATCAATAATTAGTGCTGAAGAAAATGGTTTTTATACAATAGAGGAAACAACTTATAATTCATGGGGTGTTTCATCAATGGCATTAGATTATGCAATGACATCTTTAAATGGTGAAAATTTAAATGAGGTTACAGTTGCTATAATAGACACTGGATTAGACTTGGAACTTGCAAATAAATATTATAGTGGTAAAATTGCTGAAACATATAATGTTTTAGAAAAATCTACTACAAAAATGACTGATGAAAATGGACATGGTACTCATGTATTCGGGACTATTGCTGAAGGAACACCATCAAATGTAAGAATATTACCTATTAAAGTTAGTGAAGATGGAAAAATGTATTATACTGATATTATTGCAGCGATAGACTATATTGTATCTTATGAAAAAGCCGATGTTATAAATATGAGTTTTGGCGGTTATGGATATAATCAAGCGCTAGAAGTAGCCATTGAATCCGCAAAACAAAATAATATTATTAGTGTAGCAGCTGCTGGGAATAATAATACTTCTGCTAATCATTATCCATCAGCTTTAGATAATACTATTTCAATAGCATCAGTTGATTCAAGTTTAAATAAATCATCTTTTTCAAACCACGGCAGTAAAATTGATTTTACTGCACCAGGTACTAATATAAAAAGTATAATGAGTAGTGAAGCATCAATTTCAAAGAAAAATGGAAATGTTGATGGTGATAACGATCATGAAACAATAAGTGGAACTTCAATGGCTACTCCTCATGCAGTTGCTGCAGTGGCTATATTAAAAAGCTTTAATAAAGATTTAACGTTAGATAATACGGTTAAATTATTGCAATCAAGAGCAGTTGATTTAGGTGATATGGGCTGGGATAAATACTATGGATATGGATTAGTATCTTTTGAAAATGCTGAGTTTTGTGATGGAACTGATTGCGATGAATATAATGTATTTAAAGAATCTTCAGAAATTGTTCCTACAGGTATTGAAATTCAATATGTATTGAGAACAACATATAATTATGGAACCCCTAATAATTTTAACCCTTCACAAGTTAGAGTTTATGATTCAACGGGAAGTTATACTACAACATCATTGGGGAATCTTAGTGGGGTAGAAATTACTGGCTATGATGCGTATAGCCCTAATGAACAAGTTGTTACAGTAAAATGGCAAGGATTAGAAACATCATTTAATTTTACAAATCCAACTGATTGGAATAGTGGTTGGACTTATAAAATCATCGAGAATAATGACATTATAATTACAGGATTTACTGATTTTAATTTATCTACCACCCCTGCAAAAAAATTATTTATTCCTGAAACTATAGATGGACATAATGTAGTTGCTATTGGTAAAGAAAGTAGCAACACTGGTATTTTTGGTAATGCTAGTAAGGCTTCATATGAAGAAATTGTATTACCGTCTAGTTTAACTGAAATAAAAGGAAAATATACTTTATCAGGATTTAATTATGTTAAAAAAATAACTGCTTTATCAAATTCTTTAAAAATAAGTGGTTATTATATATTTGCAGATAACTCAAGTTTAGTTGAAGTTGCTGGTACTATTGAATCATTAGGAACATATACATTTGATGATAACATTTCATTACAAAAAGTAACTTTATCTGATAATATTACTGAGTTACCAAATGGAGCCTTCTACCATTGTTCTAATTTAGAAAATATTAATATACCAAGTAAGTTGGTTTCAATTGGTGATAGTGTTTTTACTGGTGATTTTAAATTAAACAATATTACTTTACCAGAAGGATTAAAAACAATTGGAAATTATGCATTTTGGTATACAAATATCGAAAATATTACTTTACCAGATTCATTAGAACAAATAGGTGAAAGGGCATTTTCGGATTCTAATATTAGAAATTTATCTATATCTAAAAATTTAACATCAATTGGTGAAAATGCATTTTTAGGATGTTCTTCCTTAGAAAGTATTGTAGTAGATGAAGAAAATCCTGTTTATGATAGTAGAGAAAACTGTAATGCTTTAATAGACACGGAAACAAATACTCTTTTAAAAGGTATTTCTTCTACAAAAATACCAAATACTATAACAAAAATTGGAGACAATGCCTATAGTTATGATTTAAGAATAGAAGAGATTGAAATACCAAATAACATTATTGAGATTGGTAATTCGGCATTTTATGATTGTAATTATCTTACAAAGATAAAAATTCCAAGAAGTGTTCAAATAATTGGAAATTATGCTTTACTTAATCATCCGGCTGAAAGACAAGATATGGATTTTCAACAAATCCCTCTTACAGTACTTACTTATAATGATGCCTATGCAAAAACATATGCTGTTGCAAATGAAATTAATTATGAAACGTTGGATTATACAGCTGTAATTGTTCAAGTTTCAAAAAGGGAATATCAAGCTTTTGATAAAGTTAATAATAATGAAGATATCACGAATGTTATGTTACAATATAATATTGGTAAAACAACAGATTCTTCATATAGAGAAAGTAGGATATTTAAAGATGTTTCTGATGGAATTAATGTAAATTATATAAACAACAATGATAGCTTTAGGTATGGAGATGCTTATTATATTGTAAGTGGAAAAGATATGTATGGAGAATCATTTGAAAAACAAGTCACTGTTACAATATCAAAGGCAAATCCAAAATATACTATTCCAACCAATTTAAGGGCCAATCTTAATCAAAAATTATCTGAGATAATATTGCCAGAAGGGTTTGAATGGATGAATCCTGATGAAATTGTTGAAGAAGAAGGAAATATAATATTCAAAGCGAAATATACTCCTTCTGATGCTGAAAATTATAAAATTGTAGAAAATATTGAAATTAGTGTTTCTGTAAAAAATCCAAAAGAAATAATAGAGCCTAATATTGTTATAGGTGATAAAACTTATGATGGATCAACAGATATTTCTGTTAATAATATTACAATTTCCAATTTAGAAAAATCAGAATATAGTATAGAAAGTGTTATTTCATCAAGTGCTGATGTGGGTGATAGAATAGCTACAATAAAAATAAAATTAACTGATGAAAAGTTTAAAAACTATACATTTGCTGACGGAACTCAAGAAAAGGAATTTATTATAGATTTTAAACTAGTTCCTGAAAAACTTAAAAAGCCAACCTTAAAAATAACTGAATATACTTATAATGGAGTAGAACAATCAGTTGAACTTAATGATTATCAAAAAGATAAAATGAATATAAGTGGAAATACAAGAACGAATGCCGGAGAGCAAGATGTTACAATTTCACTAAAAAGTAATAATTATGTATGGAATGATAATTCTAGTGATGATGTGATTTTAAAATTTAAGATTGATAAAGCAGACCCAAATATAAAATATTTATCATCTGGACAAAATGTTAAATATGATGGAAAATTGTATGGAATAAATTTAGAAATAGAAAATCCAAATAATACAAAAATAAAATATATGGATGGTAGCGGAGAATATACTCTTGATGAAATGCCTAAGTATACTGAAATAGGTTCTTATCCCATTAAGTTTAAACTTTTTGTTGATGATAATTATATCGAGATATTTGATGAGGAAGTTTTAATAATTACAAATAATACGCTAAAAAATAATACAACTGATTTTGAAACAATATATGATGGTAAAGAACATACTATTAATATAAAAGTTGACTTAGAAAATTATAATATTAAATATTCAATTAATAATTATGATTATAATTTGAATGAATTACCAAAATTCAAAGAAGTTGGAGAATATACGATAAATTATAAAATTACATCAGATAATTATGACGATTTGTTTGGAAGTAATAAAGTTAAAATTTATGGTATCGAAAGTATTGATTCTAATTTAGTAATGAGAGAAAATGTTTTAATTATAAAAAATAGTAGTTTAGCGGATATAAGTTATAAGATCAAAACATTTGCAAAATCAACTAGCTTTAATCATTATGATAGAAATTGGTCTAATATAACTTCTGGTAATATCAAAACAAGTGATATAATTAAAATCACAGTAAATAACACAAAAGATTATTCGTATACTTTATCTTTATTAGGTGACGTTAATGCTGATGGTAAAATTTCGTCAGCTGATTATGTAAAAATAAGAAAACATATTATGCAAACTGAATTAATAAAAGAAAATGTATATTTTTATGCATCAGATGTTAATAGCGATAATAAAATATCATCAGCTGATTATGTAAAAATAAGAAAATATATTATGAATGGAGATAGTTTATGAAAATAATAAGACAGCTTATATTGGTAATATTATTGGGTGTTTGTATTTTTCCTAATTTTGTTAGTGCTGCGGGGAACATTTCCGTATCTACAACAAATTTAAATATAACAAAGGGTAAAACTGCATCATTTAAAATAACTGCTAGTAACTCGGCCGGAAAAATTGACATTTCAACGTCCAATTCTAGTGTGGCAAGTCTATCATCGTCAAGTTTGTTTTTAGATATGCAAAGTGCAACAGTTAATGTTACTGGTAATACTGAAGGAACTGCAACAATAAAAATATACGTTACAGATGCTACAACTTATGACGATGAAGATTTATCCGGAAAAACTTATACAATTAATGTAAATGTAAAAGATCCAGCGACCAATAATGTCGTAACTAATAATTTATCAAAAAATAATAATATTAAACATTTAGAAGTAGAAGGATTTAATTTAAATAAGATCGATAATAAAAATTATACCTTAACGGTAAATAATTCTATATCTAATATAGTTGTAAATGGTACTCCAGAAGATTCTAAGGCTAAAATAAGTGGTACAGGATTTCATGAATTAATTATTGGCGAAAATAATATTGAAGTTATTGTAACTTCTGAATCTGGAGCTAAGAATAAGATTAATATTAAAGTGATTAGAAAAGATGGATATTACTTAGAAGACTTGGATTCATTGCTAAATAATTCTGATATTGAAGATATAAATATAATTATTGTAACAGATAGTATAATATCATCAGAACAAATTAATAAAATTAAAGACAGTGGTAAAATTGTTAAATTTAATTATTATGATGAATCAAAAAAATTAATATATAGCTGGTCAGTCAATGGAAATAAAATAAAAAATTCAGAAGAAATTCTTACTACGATATCTTACACATCAGAAAATTCTAATGAAATAGCTAAGTTATCAAACTATGCAGATGGAATATTTATTAATTTAAAAAATAAAAATAGTTTACCAGCTGAGACCATAATTAAAATATATGTAGGAGATAAATTTGAAGATGGCAATGTTGTTAATTTATATACTTATAATAAAAAAGAACAGTTTTTATTAAAAAATGATAAGATATCAGTTAGTGGTGGATATATAGAATTTAATGGAGAAAGTGATTCTGAATATTTTGTAACTATGTCAAATATAGAATCTTCAAATAAAGAGGAAGAATCTTCTATAAATGTTTTCATGATAATTGCAATAATAGAATTAATTGTTATAATTTCTTTAGGAATATTTATATTTATAAAGTTAAAATCAAAGAAAAAGGATGTAGATATCTCCGACAATATATATACTAATTTAGAATAATAAAAAATAAGGTGAAGATAATGAGTAAAAAAGAATATTTAAATGAAGAAAATTACCAAAATACAAAGGAAAAAGTTTCTAAAGTTGCTTTAATAGTCCTTATAATAGGTTTTCTAATTGGAGGATTTTTGATAGCTTTGGGAATAATTAATCATTCTAAGATTAATTCTCGTTATTCAGAGGAAAACAAAGCTGCAGCATTAGAAAAATTAGAAGGGGAAAAGCAAATATTTATTGAAGATCTTTCTGTTGAGAAACAAAAAATAATTAATTCTAAAACAGAAATTGAAAATAAAATTAAACCTATTGAAGATCAAATAAAGGGTTTAGAAAGAGTGGCTTTTAATGGCTTCGATGATGATTATTATGCCAGAAAAGATAAAATTGAAGAACTAGAAAAAAGTATAGAAAACGATAAAAATTCAATTAAAGTAATTGATGATGTGCTTGATGAAAGTTTTGAACATTGTAATTTTAATGAAGCAAAAAATAATACTTATACTTCAAAATATTGTTCGATAAAAGCCCAAATAAAAACTAAAAATGCTGAAATAGCAAATTTAGATACTGAGTTTTCTGATTTTAATAAAAGTTTTGATACAAATAAATATATACCATTTTATATAATTGGTGGTTTTATAATAATTGTTAGTTGTATGATTTCGGGTTCAATATTTATGATTACAAAAAGAAGGGAAATGCTAGCGTTTTCGGCTCAACAAATTATGCCTATAGCCCAAGAAGGAATTGATAAAATGGCTCCAACAATAGGGAAAGCAACCGCAAAGATTGCTAAAGAAACAGTTCCTGTTTATAAAGATATTGCTAAAGAAATGGCGCCTATTTATAAAGATATTGCTAAGGAAATTAGTAAAGGTATCAAAGAAGGGCTAAATGATCCTGATAATAAGAAAAATGACGAAAACTTATAAATAACAAAGCAAGCATAATGCTTGTTTTTTTGTGCTTTGAAATAAAGGAAATAATAATCTTTTTGGCAATATAACTAGTAGAGGAGAAGATTTTATGAATTATTATAATGATATAAAAAATAAATTAATAGATAACGAAGTGTATATTGCGTTAAAAGATTATTCAAAGGAAAATCATACACTTATTACATATTATGAAGTTGGTAAATTGCTTTTTAAGGCGGGCAGGGCTTACGGCGAAAATATAATAGGTAATTATTCAAAAAAGTTAGTAATTGAGGTTGCCAAAAAGTATAATCCTAGAACGTTGAGAAGAATGAGACAATTATATATGTTTTTTGAAGAACAAAAATGGTCCCCAGTGGGGACCAAATTATCTATTAGTCATATTAGAGAATTGTTCTGCTTGAAAGATAATAATAAAATTAAGTATTATGTTGATCAAATAACAAAAAGAAATCTTTCAAAAAGAGAATTAGCGTTAATCATTAAAAATAATGAATATGAAAGATTACCTGAAGAAACTAGGAAAAAGAATATTAATAAAGATAATTCTCAAATTCTAGATTTTGTAAAAAGCCCTATAATAGTTCGAAATAATAAATATATTACTATAACTGAAAAAGTTTTACAAAAAATAATAATGGAAGATATAGAAAATTTTTTAGAAGAACTAGGAGGCGGATTTACTTTTGTTAAAAGTGAATATCCAATTAAAGTTGGTGATAGATATAACTATATAGATTTACTTTTATATAATATAGATTTTAATTGTTACGTTGTTATAGAATTAAAAGTAACTGCATTAAAAAAAGAACATATAGGTCAAATACAGGTTTATATGAATTATCTAGATTTAAATTTAAAAAAAGATAATCAATCTCAAACAATTGGAATTATTATTTGCAAAAAGGAAAATAACTATATTATTGAGTATTGTAGTGATAAAAGAATAATAGCAAAAGAATTCAAGATAATTCAATAATAAAAAAGCTAATAAATCATATTATTAATTAGGTGAAATCTAATGAAAAAAGTGTTACTAGTTTTAATGTTGTTAATTCCTTTTAAAGTAAATGCTATATCAGCAAGTAGTGCAATTGTAATGGATCAAAATTCGAAACAAGTTTTGTATGCAAATAATATAAATGATCAAAGATTAATTGCAAGTATCAGTAAAATCATGACTTGTTTAGTAGCAATTAATTATGGTGATTTAGATAAAGTTGTTAAGATTGATGATAATATTTTAAAAGCATATGGAAGTGCCATATATATCGAAGTAGGAGAAGAAATGACTCTTAAAGATTTGTTATATGGGTTGATGCTTCGCAGTGGAAATGATGCTGCTATCGCTATTTCAAATGAAGTTGCTGGAAGTATGGAATCATTTGTATATTTAATGAATGATATGGCAAGTAAAATAGGGATGACTAACACAATTTTTTATAATAGTCATGGTTTAGAAGAAAATAATGGTAATGGTAATACTTCAACCTCTTATGATATGGCGTTACTTACTAGTTATGCAATGAATAACAAAACGTTTCAAGAAATATTTGCTACTAAAAAGCATATCGTAAAAACTAATTATAAAACTTATAGTTGGACGAATAAAAATAAATTATTACATAGCTATGATTATATAACAGGAGGAAAAACAGGATTTACCGAAAAAGCTAGAAGAACGTTAGTAACGACTGCATCAAAAGATAATATTGATTTAGTTGTAGTTACCTTAAATGACGGAAATGATTTTAATGATCATATTACCTTATATAATGAAATATTTAATAATTATTATAGTTTACCAGTTTTAGATAAAGATAATTTTAATATTGAAAATCAAAAACTTTATAAAGATGCAACGTTTAAAATATATAATGATTTTTCTTTAACATTAAAGAAGAATAACAAACAAGATGTTAAAATTAAATATTCTTTATTAAAAGAAAAAAAAGTAAGTAATAATCAATTTATAGGAACAGCAGATGTTTATTTAGATGACGAATTAGTCCATCAAGAAAATATATTTATAGTTTTAGATGAAAAGCCAGAAAAGAAAAGCTGGTTAGAAAAATTATTTGGGTGGTTAAATGGTTAGTGTTATTTGGGCTGTATTAATTTTTCTTGGCGTTTTTTATTATCTTTTTACGGGTAATATTGAAGCTTTAAATAATGAAGTTTTAACTAATTCTAAAAAAGCTTTAGAATTAATGTTGGAATTAATGCCAGTTATTGTTTTGTGGACCGGTTTAATGAAAATAGCAGAAGACAGTGGATTATTATTTAAGTTTGCAAAGTTTCTTAGTCCATTTTTAAGAAAACTTTTTCCAGAAGTAAAAAAAGATAGCTTAGCTTTAGGATATATTGCATCCAATATTGCTGCCAATATGTTAGGGTTAGGTAGTGCTGCTACTCCTTTTGGACTTAAAGCCATGGATGAACTTCAAAAAGAAAATCCAAATAAGAAAGAAGCGTCAACGCCGATGATTACTTTTTTAGTTTTAAATACAGCGGGAGTAACGATTATTCCAACAACAATTTTAGCTATGCGAGTTATGTATAATAGTGCTAATCCCGAAGAAATTATTTTACCGGCCATTTTAGCTACAGGAATTTCTAGTATATCAGGACTTACTTTAGATTACTTTATAAGGAGGAAGAAAAAATGAATATTATTTCAAAGATTATAATTCCTCTTTTTGTGGTATTTATAATATATTGCGGTTTAAAAAAGAAAATAGATGTTTATGATAGTTTTTTAAAAGGTGCAAAAGAAGGATTAATTACATGTTTTAATATTTTTCCGGCAATGTTAGCTATGATATTTGCAATTAATATTTTTTTAAACAGTGGAATTATTAATTTTTTGTTAGGTAGTTTTGAATCGATATTTGATACTTTAAATATTCCTTTTAGTGTTTTACCAATGGCTATATTAAGACCAATATCTGGCAATGCATCTTTAGCCATCTTAAATGATATTTTAAGAACTTTAGGTCCAGATTCATATGCCGGAAGATTAGCAAGTATTTTACAAGGATGTACAGATACGACTGTCTATGTTATTGCCTTATATTTTAGCTCGGTTAGAATTAGCAAAACTAAACATGCCTTACCAGTAGGATTATTTGCTGATTTAATGGGAATCTTAGCTGCTTTTGTTTTAACGAAAATATTTTTTGGCTAATTTATATAATTATGATAAAATGTTTTTGGTGATGTTATGAAACGTTTACAAAAAGCAATAGCGGATAGTGGATATTGTTCAAGAAGAAAAGCGGAAGAAAAAATAGCTTTAGGAAAAGTAAAGGTAAATGGCGAAGTGATTACCCAAATGGGATATCAAGTTACTGATGAAGATGTGATTGTTGTCGAAGGTAAAAAGTTAGATTTAGTCGAAAAGAAAGTTTACTATCTACTTAACAAACCAAGAGAAGTAATTAGTAGTGTTACTGATGATAAGGAACGTAAAACAGTTGTTGATTTAATTAAATGCGATTTAAGAATATATCCAATTGGTAGATTAGACTATGATACGACTGGACTTATTTTGCTTACTAATGATGGTGAGTTAGCTAATAGACTAATGCATCCGAAAAATGAAATAGAAAAAACTTATTTAGCTAAAGTAGAAGGTTTAATTACCAAAGAAGATATTTTAAAGTTAAAAAGAAAGTTAGTTATAGAAGATAGACCAGTAGTTATTAAAAATTTAAAAGTACGTAAAAAAGATTTTACAAAAGAAACAACTTTAATTGAAATAACTATTGTTGAAGGAAGAAATCATATTGTCAAAAAAATATTTTCAGCTATTGGGCATGAGGTTATTAAACTTACAAGAACTACCTATGCATTTTTAACACTTGATAATTTAAAAAGTGGTGAATATAGAATGCTTTCTTTAAAAGAAGTAAAGAAGTTATATAGTTTAAAATAGATGATTAGTCATCTTTTTTTGATGTAAATAATTGTATATATGTGTAAATAAAAATGTTGAATCTAATACAATTTGGTATAATAAAAATATAAGGAGAAAGATATTATGAATGAATTTAATATATTTATTAATGAATTACGAAAATTAAATCCAGGTGTTGAAATAAGAGTAGGTTGTTTTTTATATGACGAACTAGCAAAAGAACGTATTTTTTGCGAAAAGGATATTAATGAACTTAATTTACCAGAAAATTGTTCTCTTATAGGTGAAAATATTGTAAATGAATCAAAAGAATTAGAAATTAGAGTAAGTCCGTTAAAAGAAATGAAATTAGGTATAACATATCCACCGATAGATGTTTATGAAACTAAAAAGTTTTTAAATGTTGAAGATTTTGCGATAGCATTACAAGAGTTAAATCCAGGAGTTCAAATTGCTTATGATGTTAAATATCCGAATGATATTCGTATTCCAATACCTGCTGAAGAACTTGTTTTACCGGAAGGGTATTCTTATAATAGTAGACGAGGATATATAGAAAAACATACTCATTGGGGACAAGGTAATATTTCTACAACTTCTATGTGTCGTGTTAATATATATTCTTTAGATGTTGACCCGGTTGTATTAATTGGTTATGATACTGAGTATGAGTTAAGACAACAAGCGGAGTTAGATAGAATGCGCGGAATTGGATACGAAGAAAAAGTTGAAGAAAAAAAATCAAGACCAGCTATTTTTGAAGTAATTGATGAGCGTTACGAAGAAATGAGTAATCATATCAAGGCTGGAATTCATAATATTGCTGATCAACATAGATCGAATCCGGATAGAATAAAAGGTAGACACTTTACGATTGTAGCTAAGGAAAAAGAATTAGACCAAGCGGCTAGTAGAAGAGGGCGTAATGCTGTTATGGCTGGTGCATGTATTATGGCAGCCGCTGGTGCAGCTTTATTACATGATGCTAATATAATGGTTTCGGTTGAACAAATGTTATCTTCTTGGGAAGGATTTGCTCAAACATTTATAGATATGGGACCAGTCTCAAACGTTTTAACTGCAAGTGCATCATTATTTATGGCAAGATATTTTAGAAGAACAAGAGAATATCATAAAATAGAAAATCAAATTCAAAATTTAAATGATGCATATGATGAAAGTTTAATAAAAGGAGAAGATAACGATGCTAGAAGTAGGTAATGTATTAACATTAGATGATAATAAAAAATATTCTGTTGTTTTTTCTACGCTGCTTGAAAATATTAATTATATTTTATTAATTGATCAAAGTGATTATACTAATACCATGTTTTGCTCTTATGATAATGAAAATGGATTAGATGAAGTAGTTGATGAAAATATAATTGTTGAATTATTAAAACTATATGAAATAGAAAAAACGAAGAAATCCTAATCGAATAGGATTTTTTTGTTGATATGCATTTTTATTTATGCGATAATAATGACAATATTTTGTGAAAGGTCGATATTATGCAAAAAAATTTAAAATACTTAGTTTATGAATTATATAAATTAAACCCTGGAATAGAACTTCGATTTGGTGATCCTAAATATGACCCAAATGCAAATAAAAGAATTTTTAGTTCTGGTGACCCTAGAAAGATAGTATTACCTGAAGGCTACACCGCAGATGATTTAGGTACAATTAAATATAATGATATTGTAGTAGCTTGTGTTGAACCATTAAAAAATATTAATGTAGGGCATGTACTTCCTAATTCTGAAATAAGTCCTAATGTTACAATTAATAATTCTAAAGATTTAGCAATAATTATACAAAAACTAAATCCAGATTTAATTATTTATTTTGCAGATAATAATATATATTATCGTCAACTTTTACAAGGTGATCTTGGAAATATAGTTTTACCTGACTTTGTTAATTATTCAAATGATAATCTGCAATTTTCTTGTGCTGATAATGGTGAAGTTAAAAATGTACAATTAAAAAATTATATTGAGTATAAAGACTATAATTCTTTAGAAAGTATGTATGATTTAGCTTTTAATAATGCACAACAATATGTCATTGATAAAAATATGCTAGAATCTTGGGAAAGAAGAAGCAAAATCAAAGAATTGGAAACGAAAAAAGAAAGTTGGAAAACTACTTTTATTGCTTCACTATGGGGATTAATTGTGGCTGAGTTTGGCTACTTAGGATCTGCTACGAATTTAGAGATATCTAATATTTTAAAAGTATATGATTTAGAGAGACATCAATTAGATTCTTGGCCTGATTTTATGAATTATATTGTTCAGCTAGAACCTGCTTCAATACTTTGTTTGCATGCTAGATACGCTGCAATTATTTTAGGATTTATAAGCTTTTTCAAATGGCAATTCAAAGATATTGAGTTGAGCGATCTTAAAAAACAGGACGCTTTGACATCAAAAGATTTACAAAAGTTAAGTAGGAAAAACACTCAAATTAAATAGGACTATAATGGATTTACGAGAATTTATAGATAATTTACAATGCTTGAATCCTAATATAAAAATAATTACTAATTTAGAAAATGATGAAAGTGATCTAAAAACTATTTATTGTGATTGTCCATTGTTTGAATTAATTTTGCCAGATGATTTTATAATTGATAATGAAGTGATTTTAAATAAATTTTATATGGATGATAATTTGACTTTAATAAAAATAAAAGTGGAACCTTTAGAAAAATTTCAAGATAGTAATATAAAAACAAATTTTATTTTTGATGATTTAGAAAATGATGTAGAAAATACCAAGGGTTGGGCCGTATTATGCGGATTATATGCTGTCTTTGCTGTGCTTATATCTTCTTTGATATATGAAGATAATAAACAAATTGTACTAGATAATTACGAAACAATCTTGTCTAATCCTCAGTTTATTTCTATAACTGGTAAAATTTCTTTATTGTTAGCTTTAAAGAATATATTAAGTTATTATGAAAAGTTAAAAAAGTTAGATCGTCTTAAAAATCCTAATTCTAAATATGTTAATACAACTAAAGATTTAATTAGGTTAAGTAGAAAATATACGTCAACAAAAAAAGAGAAATGATTTTCTCTTTTAGTTTGCTAAGTTATTCGTGTTTACAACAATCGCAGCCTTCGCAATTGCATTCTTCGCCACATTCGCAATTGTTATCGCAAGTACAAGGTTCACCGTCTTGACATCCACAATTGCAACTTTCATCACAACTACATGCTTTATCGCTACCATAAATAGCATTAGTAGGGCAAGAATCAATGGCATTTTTTAATTCATCAGTATTTAAATTATCATTATTAATTACTTCTGAATAACCTTCGTCACTAAAATCAAAGTGAGCTGGGTCAATAGCAATACAAGCTCCACATCCAATACATTTTTCTTTATCAACTATTACATTTTTCATTTTTTTCATCTCCAAATTAATTATATACTATAATACTTTTAAAAAGCAATTAAATTAGTTTAAAAAAATGTCAAACTATGTTATTATATTTAATATAAGGAGTGATATCATGGCTACTAGAATGCAAAAATATTATGATGACCATGAAGAATGTCAATCTCGAACAGAAAGAAATCAAGAGCTTTATAAAGAAATTGCTAATAGTGAAATAGATAAATTTGAAATATCTAGTAATGCAACTGTTTTATCAGAAGCTAAAAATAACATTGATATTGAAAAAATAAAAAAGATTTTAGATACAAAATATAAGGAAGCTCCTAAAAGACGTTCAATTAGAATTGAAACAGAACCGGAAGAAGAAAAATCTTTTGATGAAACGAAAGAGTATGATATAAATGCTATTTTAGAAAAAGCAAAAGAACAAAAAGAAGTCGATTATGAAAAAGAAAGATTAAAAAAGATTAGAGATACACAATTTGATATTTTAAAGAATTTAAAAATTGATGCTGATAAAGAGGAAAAAGAAGAAACACCAGAACAAAATTTAATGAATTTAATCAATACGATTACAGCGATGGAACTTCAAAATAAAGAAGGAAATATTGATCCATTAGATATTTTAACTGATTTAAAAGGCGATGGTGAACTTACTAGTCCAATTGAAAAAGAAGAAATCAAAGCAGAATCAGCATTAGAAAAAAATGAAGTAAACAATGATTTAGATAAATCTTTTTATACTAGTTCAGTTAATTTTACCGAAAGTGACTTTGATGATTTCAATGATTTAAAAGCGGAAGTTAATTCTCATAAATCAATCATAATTATTGTTGTTGTAATTTTAACTATCCTTATTGTATTAGGCTTAATTTTTGGACTTAATCATTTCTTAGATTTAGGATTATTTTAGAAAAATCATTTATATGATTTTTTTTCATATATATTACTATGAAAAGAAAACAGTTTGTTGCGAAAAAAACTAAGAAGAAATTTAATATAATGTTTATTATATTTTTAATTGTTGTCGTAAATGCTGTTTTTTTGTTGTATTATTTTTCTGAAAAGATAACTCCTAAGATGATGGAAATAGCAAAAATAGAAGCAAATGATGAGGTTTATTCACTTATAAATAATAATGTTGGGGAAAGATTAAGAAAAGTGGATTTAACTAATTTGCTTAAGTTAACGAAAAATGCTAATAATGAAATAGTTTTTGCTGAGTATGATCTAAATGCTATTTATACTATCGTTGATGAAATTACTAATGTTTTTGAAGAAGATAATATAATGCATAGCGAAGGCATTATTTTAAATATTCCGGTGGGAATGGCTAGTAGCTCAATGTTTTTAAATAATTTAGGCCCAAAGATTCCTGTAAAAGTTTCGGCGGTTGGTAATGTTTTAACTAATATAAAAACCAAAATGACTAATTATGGAATAAACAATGTTTTAGCAGAAGTATATGTTACCCTCGATATAACAGAGCAAGTTATTGTTCCAATGACTTATGATAAACTAAAAACTAATTATGAAATATTAATATCAACTTTTTTTATAAATGGCAAAGTACCTAGTTTTTATGGTTCTACTTATGAAACCAGTAGTAAAATTTATGATGTGAATTTGGAAGATTAATGATATAATTATTTTGTAAATGAGGAATAAATATGAAAAAAGAAATTGTTATAAATAATGTTACTTATCAGATAAAAAAGAATGTTAAAGATGCCTTAGAAAATGCTTTGTTAGAGGAAAAAATAACCGATTATTTTGATAACTTTGATTATATAGTTGGAGATTGGGCTTATGGAAAGTTGCGTTTGAAAGGATTTAATAACCAAACTAATAAGAACTTTAAAAAGCTAAATGATATCGATAATGTTGAAAATTATATAAATAGTTTCTGCGCTTATGGGTGCAGATGGTTTATATTAGAAAAGGTTAAAGATATTAAAAAATAACAATAATTTAATTTATTGTTTTTTTGTTTTAAAAATTTAATTATCTTATTGAAATGTTAAAAACCATTTGTTATAATTATTTGTAGAATAGAGAGGGATTTGAAATGGCGAAGCTAAAACTTTCTTTACCTTCTGGTAGTGAAGTAGAAAAAACAGTCATAAGTTATTTTAAAAGTAATGAGACAAATTATTTAATTTTAGACGCAGAAAGCGTTGGATCAATGGGGTTGCCTATTATTTTAGTATGTAAAGTAATGGGAGATAAAGTTATTAAAATTGTTGATCAAAATGAGTGGCAACAAGTTAAAACTTATTTAAAATCGATTATATCTGGTGAGAAAATGGATTATATTGCTGCTCCAATTAGTTTGCCGGCAGATGAAGTTTATTATACTCAACTAACATTGCCAGTTGCATCATTTGATATTTTAAAAAGATCATATATGGTGGAAAATCTCACAAGTGAAGTGGCTGCTCCAATAGCTGATAATGTAGTAGCAGAGGTGGCTCCTGTGATACCTGCAGTAGAAGAACCAGTGGTAGGAGAACAACCTATAAATATGGCGACAGATATTACTAACGACGCCCCAATGATGGCGGAAATTACAATGCCGGTATCAAGCCCAGATGAACCATTAGCTAATGATATGATAGCACCAGTAGAAAGTGCAGCAGTGGTTGATACCCCGTTGGAAACTGCACCAATATCTGAAAATAATATTGATATGACATCACCATTAATGAATGAGGGATTAAATTCTTCTGAAACTCCCGATGTAGCTCCAATTATGGCAGAACCTATAGTTTCTGAAACAGTTATTGCACCAGCTCAAGTAATTGAAACACCAGAGCCAGTTGTTGAACCAATTGTGAATAATACTCCAGTAATAGAAGAAACTCCGTTTGCTGCTGTAGAACCGGTTCAAGAAGCGGCAAAATCAAAAATGGATTTTAGTGATTGCAAAACAATGTTTATGCAAGCTTGTGAAAACATGTTTGATGCTCTAGCAGCTAAAATTGAAGCTGAATTAAAAAATAAATAATACCACATGAAAATGTGGTTTTTTTATAATAAAATCTGCATAAAATTTAATAGTGATATTTATGAAACAATCGATTGAATATTATTATAATATTTATTTAGAAGATTTAGAAAAATATAAAAATTATGCAACTTTTTTTTATAATAATAGTAAATACTATTATGTATTTTTGCCACGTAATCCTAAAGAATTAAAAGATATTATTGAATGTAGTAGGGAAATGAAAAAAAGGGGCGTTGATTGCCATGATATTATTTATAATAAATTCAATGAGGTAATATCTTCTTTTGGAGATGATAAATACATATTATTGAAAACAAATCGAAATGAACTATATAAAATAGATATATTTGAGTTAGTTAATTATAGCGAAAAATTAAATCTAAGCGGTAATAAATTTAATTTATATCGTAATGAATGGGGGAGTTTATGGTCTTCTAAAATAGATTATTTTGAAAATCAGATAAGACAATTAGGAAAAAATAAAACTGGTATTATAAATAGTTTTTCTTATTATATTGGTTTAGCAGAAACAGCTTTAATATATTATAATTCTACGCAAAAAGCAGAAAAAATGGATTATAATGTTGATAAAATAGTATTATCACATCGAAGAATATTTTATCCAAATATATGGCTAAATTATGCTAATCCATTGTCTTTTATATTTGATTTAGAAGTAAGAGATATTGCGGAATATTTAAAATCAATGTTTTTTAAAGAGGGGATTAAAGAAACTTTAGAAGAGACAAGAGCATATTTGAAAATAAAAAGATTAAGTAAATATTCTTATCAAATGTTCTATGCTAGATTATTATTTCCGTCATACTATTTTGATACATATGAAAAAATTATGAATGAAGAAGAACAAGAAGATTCTTTAATAGATATTATAGATAAAGTAGATGACTATGAACGTTATTTAAAAAAAGTTTATTTAGAGATTACTAAGTATATGGAGATTGAAAAAATACCTTGGTTGGTAAAATAAAAAAGAAATTATAATTCAACATTTATAATTTCTTTGATTTCGGGAACTTCTTCTTTAATAGCTTGTAAAAGATTTTCATTTAATGTTTGATCTTGTAACATGCAATTAGCACAATTACCTATTAATTTAACATATAAAATATTATCTTCATATTTAATAAACTCGATATCTCCGCCATCAATATTTAAATAGATTCTTAAGTCATCGATTAATTTTTTTATTTTTTCTTCCATCATTGGTCACCTACCTAATTATACCATATCTTAAATAAGAAAAAAATGTTATAATATTACTAGGTGACGTTTATGAAGAAGTATGAAGTAGGAAAAATAGTTAAGTGTTTAGTAACTGGAATAGAAAATTATGGTATCTTTGTTAAAGTGGATGATGAATATAGTGGTTTAATTCATATTTCGGAAATTACAGTTCATTTTGTAAGAAGTGTGAATGATTATGTAACTATAGGAGAAGAAATATATTGTAAAGTTATTGAACAGGATGAGAATAACAAACAACTTAAATTATCAATAAAAAATATAAATTATAAGTCGAATGGGGAAGAGATTAACAGTTTAGAGTCTAAAAATGGTTTTAAACCTTTAAAAGAAAATCTAATTATATGGACAAAAGAAAAGCTAACTGAATATAAAGATATAGAAAAATAAAAAACGACTTTAATGTCGTTTGCTTTTTTTATGGTAGCGACGGAGGGGATCGAACCCCCGACCTACCGGGTATGAACCGGTCGCTCTAGCCAGCTGAGCTACATCGCCATCTTTGCTTAAGCAATAATATAATAACACAACAAAATTTCTTTGTCTAGCATTTTTTAGCTTTACTTTAATAATAAATTTATTTATAATTTTAATGGTGGTATTAATGAAAAATAGAGATAAAATTGAAGATATTCAAGTTTCAATTATAAAACATAAAAAAAATAATAATTTAAAAAACACTTTAATAATTATATTACTTATTGTTTTGTTAATGTTAATATTATATGTAATTTATAAATTAGTTTTGTAAGGAAGTTGTATTATGGAAAAAAATCAAAAAATTTTATTAGGAATAATAGCATTTATATTTGCTGTTGTAATTGGAATTGGAGTATATCTATTTATAGAGAGAGATGATAAATCGTTAAGTGATGCAGCTAAATTTAAAAAAGAGTATGAATCATTAAATGGAAAAACTTATGAAGGTACTGATATTGAGTATTTAGAAGTTAAAGTGGACAAAGATAATTTATTTAAATATGCAAGTGAAGAAGAAGCGTTAAAACTATTAAAAAATGATACAGCTTTAATTTATTTTGGATTTGCTCCATGTCCATATTGTCGTAGTATGATAAATATTTTAAACGATGTAGCAAAAGAAAATGAAATAAAAAATATTTATTATGTTGATATTTTAAATAGTAGAGATACTTATGAAGTTATAAATGGTCAAGCAGTTAAAATATCAAGTGGTACCGAAAACTATTATAAAATTTTAGATATATTAAAAAAATATTTGACTGATTATGAAATTAGTGATAAAGATGGTAAATCTTATCCTACCGGAGTAAAAAGGTTATATGCTCCGACTGTTGTTGCAGTTAAAGATGGCCAAATAGTTGGTTTTCATGAAGTTACTGTTGATACTGCTGTTAAAGGTAAACATTTAACTAAAGAAGAAGCAAGCCAATTAAAAGATATTTATCAAACGATGATAGATGAAATGAATAGTGATATGTGTACTTCAAAAGGTTGTTAAACATTTAATCTAAGATTAAGTGTTTTTTTCTTGTTTACTAATATTTTATTAGTTATAATATGAGTTAAAGAAGGTGAAGATTATGAAAGTTATTAGTTTGTTGCCAGCGGATAAATATGTTGTAATAAATAAAACTATTTTAACAGAGATAGATAAAAAGAACTTGATTAATCTTTACGAACCGATCATTGGCGATGGAGCAGTAAGTTTATATTTAACATTGTGGAGTGACTTAGATAAAACTGAAACGATGAGCATCGATTTTTCTCATCATCATTTAATGACTATTTTAAAAAAAGATTTAGATAATATTCGAAAAAGTAGAGAATGTTTAGAAGCTGTAGGGTTATTAAAAACTTATATTAAACAAAGTGATATAAATGAGTATGTTTATGAATTATATTCCCCTTTAAGTGCTGCTGAATTTTTTAATCATCCAATATTTAATATTGTTTTGTATAATAATGTTGGTAAATTTGAGTATGAACTTTTAAAAAAACAATATGAAAAAATAAAAGTGGATTTAAAGGATTATGAAGATATTACTAAGAAAATTAAAGATACTTTTGAAACGACTAGTCACATAGCAAGCTTTGATGTAAAAGAAAGAACAACAGCGTTAGTTGATGCGGAAGGTCAAATTGATTTTGATTTGCTTTTAGAAACAATTCCATCATCCTTAATTAGTGAAAGAATGTTAAATAAAAAGACTAGAGCATTATTAAATAATTTGTCTTATGTATATAATATAGATACTTTAAAAATGTGTGAATTATTAAGAATTGTTATTAATGGAAAAGGTTGTTTGGATAAGGAAGAATTAAGAAAAACTTGTCGTAAATATTATCAATATAATAATGGAGGACTTCCAACTTTAATTTATCGTAGTCAGCCAGAATATTTGAAAAGTCCGACAGGAGATAATACTAAAAGAGGTAAAATTATTGCAGTGTTTGAAAATACTTCGCCATATGACTTCTTAAAAAGTAAATATAATGGGACAACTCCAACGCAAAGAGATTTAAGGTTGTTAGAAAATTTGCTTATCGATGTTGAATTAAATCCAGCTGTAGTTAATGTTTTAATCGACTATGTTTTAAAGAAGAATAATAATAAACTGACGACTGCGTTAGTTGAAACAATTGCAGGACAATGGAAAAGAGCTAAAATAACAACAGCGAAAGAAGCGATGGAATTTGCTGAAAAAGAACATAAAAAGACTACTAAAAAAGTAATAAAAGGAACTAATCAAGCAAATCCAGAATGGTTTGATAAAGAAAATAAAAAACAAGAAATTAGTGAAACCGAAGAACAAGAATTGAAAGATTTGTTAAAAGAATTTAGGTGATTACATGGAAAAGTTAAAAATGGATGTTCGTGACACATTAGAAGTATTAGGTAATGAGTACAAGGAAGCGTTAAAAGATAAAGATTTTGTTAATTTAACAAAAAGATTAGATGCATCTAAAGAAGAATTAGAAAAAAACACTTCTAAATTACAAGAGTGTGCAAATGAATTGAAATGCTGTAGAGAATGTAAGGGGCTATATGAATGCCAAAATAGGTTAGCTGGACATGTTTATTTTCCTAATGTTTACTGCGATAAAATAAAATTTGATTATGCTCCTTGTAAGTATCAAAAAGAGTTAGAGCGTGATTTGGAAAATCGTCCGAGTGCCGAAAAGCAAATTGAAAATGCTAGAATGAAAGATATAGATATAACTGATAAAAATAGAGTGGAAGTTATTAAGTGGTTAAAAAAATTTTATGATAATTATTCTAAATCATCAGTTTTAAAGGGGTTATATTTGCATGGTAATTTTGGATGCGGAAAAACTTATTTAGTTTCAGCTTTATTTAATGAATTAAAGTTAAATAAAAAAGTTACTACAGCGATAGTTTATTTTCCTCAAATTTTAAGAACTTTAAAAGATGATTGGGATTTTTTTGGGACTAAGATGGATTATTATCAAAATGTTGATTTATTATTAATTGATGATATTGGGGCTGAAAAAGTTACTGAATGGGGAAGGGATGAAGTATTAGGAACTATACTTCAATCAAGAATGAATAATAGTCTTCCAACATTTTTTACATCGAATCTAAGTATTGAGGAATTAGAAAAACATTTAGCAACTGCTTCGAACAGTGTTGATCAAGTTAAAGCAAGAAGAATTATTGAAAGAATTAAACATTTAACTGAAGATGTTGAAATGTTAAGTGAAAATAGAAGGAAATAAAATTGAGAGAAATCCCAATTTTTTAAAAGTCATAAATTAGCACTTGTGGTTGACAAGTGCTAATTCGCGTATTATAATGGATTTGTAAAAAGGAGGGAATATTTATGAATATGGAAAATGAAGAAAATGTCTTAGAAAAATATGGGAGAGATATTACGCAAAATGTTTTAAATAATAAAGTTGATCCTATTATTGGAAGAGATGATGAGATTAGAAGTATTACAAGAATATTGTCACGTAAAACGAAAAATAATCCCGTTTTAATTGGTGAACCGGGTGTTGGTAAAACTGCAATTGTGGAAGGTTTAGCTGAACGTATAATCAAAAAAGATGTTCCCGATTCTTTAAAAAACAAAAGAATTTGGGAATTAGATATGGGAGCTTTGATTGCTGGCGCTAAATATCGTGGAGAATTTGAAGAACGTTTAAAGAAAGTATTAAAAGCGATTAAAGATAGTGATGGAGAAATTATTTTATTCATTGATGAAATTCATATGATAGTTGGAGCTGGAGCGGAAGGTGCTATGGATGCTGGCAATATGTTAAAACCAATGCTTGCCCGTGGTGAAATTCGTTTAATTGGAGCAACTACCTTAAATGAATATCGTAAGTATATTGAAAAAGATGGAGCTTTGGAACGACGTTTACAAAAAATAATTGTTAAAGCTCCAAATGTGATGGATACAATAACTATCTTAAGAGGTTTAAAAGAAAGATTTGAATTATATCATAAAGTTAATATTAAAGATAATGCATTAGTAGCAGCAGCTTCTTTATCGGATCGATATATTACGGATCGTTTTTTACCAGATAAAGCTATTGATTTAATTGATGAAGCTTGTGCAACAATTAAAATTCAACTTGATTCTGTTCCAGTTGAATTGGATAATTTAACTAGATCTATAATGCGTTTAGAAATAGAAAAGCAAGCATTAAAAAAAGAAAAAGATGAAATGTCTTTAAAAAGATTAGAGAAAATAGAAGAAGAACTTAATAATCTAAAAAAAGAAGAAAATGAAGCTAGAACTTTATGGGAAAATGAAAAGAATTTAAATGAACAAATTAATAGTAAAAAAGAAGAACTAGAAAAAGCTAAGTTTGATTTAAAAACAGCGGAAAATAATTATGATTTAGAAAACGCTGCTAAATTACGCCATGGTTTAATTCCAAAGTTAGAAAAAGAATTAGAACAAATGAAACAAAATAATACTTCTCATATTTTAAGTGATATAGTAGATGAAGAAGATATTGCTAAAGTTATTTCGAAATGGACTAATATTCCAATTAGTAAATTAATTGGTGGTGAAAAAGAAAAATTACTTAATTTAAAAGATAATTTAAAATTAAGAGTAAAAGGTCAAGATAAGGCTTTAGAAGTAATTTCAGATGCCATTATTAGAAGTCGTAGTGGAATTAAAGACCCTAATCGTCCAATTGGTTCATTTATCTTTTTAGGACCTACTGGTGTAGGTAAAACAGAAGTAGCTAAAAGCTTAGCTTATGAACTATTTGATGATGAAAGACATATGATTAGAATTGATTGTTCTGAATATATGGAAGCATTTAATGTATCTAGATTAGTTGGAGCTCCTCCAGGGTATGTTGGTTATGATGAAGGTGGCCAGTTAACAGAAGCAGTTAGAAGAAATCCATATAGTATAGTTTTATTTGATGAAATCGAAAAAGCGCATCCAGATGTGTTTAATATTTTATTACAAATATTAGATGATGGAAGAATTACTGATTCACAAGGTCGGTTAGTTGATTTTAAAAACACAATTATTATTATGACAAGTAATATTGGAAGTGAATATATTTTAAATAATCAAGATAATTATGAAATGATTGTCTTTGAAGAATTAAAAAAACATTTCCGTCCAGAATTTATTAATCGTATTGATGAAATAATTACTTTTAATTCGTTAAATAAAGAAGTTATTTATGAAATATTAGAAAAAATTATTTTAGAATTAGAGATGCGTTTGAATGATTTAAATATTAAAATTAATTTATCTGATAAAGCTAAAGATTATATCATTGAAAATTCTTTTGAACCAAGTTTTGGGGCAAGACCGATAAAACGTTATGTTGCTAAAAATATTGAAACTCTACTTGCTAATGCTATTATAAGGAATGAAATTAAAGCAAATACAACTATAAATATTGATGTAATAAATGATAAATTTGTAATATTGTAAAGCTTACGTTTCACTACGTAAACTTTTGTTTTTATATAATAAAGAATATGATATACTAAAAATAATAGGTGAGTGGTACATATGGATGTAGAAATTTATTTAAATACTCTTCTTGATTATTTTATGTTTTTTGTTCCTCTTATAATTCTTTTGATAATTTTAAATTGTCAATTAAAAAAAGAAATTATTGCTATATGTGGTAGTAAAGAAAAATATAAGGAAAAGCTGAAAAGCCAAAAACAACAAAAAGATATTGTTTTAAAAGTTTTAAATATTATTCAACTAACGTTAATTATTGTAACTTTAGTAGGGCTTATATTTCTTTTTAAAATTACTGTTATATTTTGTGGTTGTTTTTTATTTTTATTTATCGCAGAAGGGTGTCCTGAATATGTTTTTTCGTTTTTTTATATAATAAAAAATTATGTTAGTCTATTATTTGTTTTGGCAAGTTTACTATTAGGGAAAAGTTTATATATAAAGTATAAAATAAAAGATGCATTAGTGTTGACGAAAAAATAAAATAGTGTTAGAATCTTGTTAAATCAAAGCGAAAAGACACGATTAATAATTAATTTGAATTAGAGAGTTAATGGATGGTGAAAATTAACCAAATATTTATTAGTTACTACTTTTCAAGAGGTTTAATAAAACCCGGTTAAAACCGTTAGCTGTTAATTAAGTAAAAATAAGGATGGTACCGCATACTTTGCTCCTGGCAAGTGTGTGGTTTTTTATTTTATGAAGGAGTGATAGTTTGACTCAAGAAGAATTGAAAAACAAAATGTATGAATTACGTTTGGAAATTGCTAAATATGAATATGATCATCATAGTCAATATGTTGATGCCAAAGAAAGCATAGAAAAATTAAAAGAAGAATATGCTAAAGTAAAAAAAGAATTAATGAAATTAAAATTAGAAGAAAGAAGGAATAGATAATGGTAAATTTTAAAGAAGATGAAAAATTAAATAAATTAAATCATAGTTGTGCTCATATGATGGCTCAAGCAGTGAAACATTTATGGCCAGAGGCTAAGTTTTGGGTAGGACCAGTAGTTGAAAGTGGTTTTTACTATGATATTGATTTAGGGGATAAAGTAATTAATGAAGAAGATATTGAAGCTATCTCAAAAGAAATGAAGAAGATTAGTAAAGACGGAAAAAGAATTGTACGTAATGAAATAACAAAAGAAGAAGCATTAAAACAATTTGCTGATGATCCATATAAAATTGATTTAATTGAAAGAATGGATGAAGATAGTACAATTATTTCAACTTATACGCAAGGAGATTTTACTGATTTATGTCGGGGACCCCATGTTGATACAGTTAAAGAATGTAAAAATTTTAAATTAATTAAATTCAGTGGAGCTTATTTTAAAGGTGATGCTAATAATAAAATGTTACAAAGAATTTATGGAGTATGTTTTCCAACAGAGGAAGAGTTAAATGCTCATATACAAGAGTTAGAAGATGCTAAATTAAGAGATCATCGTAAATTGGGTAAAGATTTAGGGATCTTTATGACTCATGATTTAGTAGGAAAAGGTTTACCAATGTATTTACCTAACGGATATGTAGTTTGGGATGCTTTAGAAACTTATATCAAAGGAAAAGAAAGAAAGATTGGTTATAAGCATGTCTTAACTCCACCGCTTGGTAATGTTGAATTATATAAAACTAGTGGACATTGGGATCATTATCAAGATAGTATGTTTCCAAAAATGGAAGTTGAAGGAGAAGAATTTGTTCTACGTCCAATGAATTGTCCTCATCATATGATGATTTATGCTAATGATATCCATTCGTATAGAGATTTACCTATTAGAATTGGAGAAATAGCTCGTGATTGTCGTTTTGAGGCTAGTGGAGCTTTAAAAGGAATTGAAAGAGTTAGATCTTTCTGTCAAAATGATGCTCATTTATTTGTTACACCAGAACAAATAGCTGAAGAATTTAAAAGTGTTGTTGATTTAATTTTAGAAGTATATAATGAACTTCATATTACAGATTATCACTTTGAATTATCATTACGTGATCCAGAAGATAAAGTAAAATATCACCCAGATGATAAAATGTGGGATGATGCCGAAAATACTTTAAGAAAGGTATTGGATGATATAGGAATTGATTATGTTGAAAAAATTGGTGAAGCAGCATTTTATGGCCCTAAATTAGATGTTCAAGTAAAACCAGCAGTAGGAAATGAAATCACATTATCTACTTGTCAATTAGATTTTTGCTTACCAGCTAAATTTAATTTAACATATGTTGATCGTGATGGAAGCAAGAAAACTCCAGTAGTATTACATAGAGCAGTATTCGGAAGTATCGATCGTTTTATTGCTTACTATTTAGAAGAAACAAAAGGGGCATTACCTTTATGGCTTGCTCCAACTCAAGTAAATGTTTTACCAGTCAATAACAATTATCATTTGGAATATGCTGAAAATATTTATAAAATGTTACATGATGAGGATATCAGAGTTGAACTTGATGATCGAGAAGAAAAAGTTGGTTATAGAATGAGAGAATCAGTAATGCGTAAAATACCTATAACTGTAATTCTAGGGCAAAAAGAAGTAGATGAAAAAATGATAAGTTATCGTAAACATGGTAGTGAAGAAACTATTACTGTTTCACAAGATGAATTTGTTACTTTACTAAAAGAAAGTATTTTAAATAAAGTTATGTAAAAGACAGTTTGAAAAAGCTGTTTTTTTGTGTTTTAAAAGGAAATGTCTTCTTTTTTTGGCAATATAACTAGTGAAAGGAACAATATGTCATGAATTATTATTACGAAATAAAAAAAGAGCTGATAGATAATGAGATAAATAAAAGAATAAAGGATTATAGTAAAAATAAGTATGAATTACAAAAGTATTTAAACGTAGGGAAGTTGTTATTAGAAGCTGGCAAACATTATGGTGAAGGAATAATAAATGAGTACTCTTTAAAATTAACAAAAGATTTAGGTAGGGGTTATAGTAAAAGAAATTTGTGGCTAATGATAAGATTTTATGAATTAACCAAAAAAATGCAGACACTGTCTGCACAATTATCGTGGTCACATTATTGTGAATTGTTATCATTAAAACAGGAAGAAATAAGTTACTATATAGATATAGTTGAGCAACAAAATTTATCTGTAAGACAGCTCCGAGATAAAATTAAAAATAATGACTATAACAGGTTGCCAAAAAGTACAAAGAAAAAATTGCAGAATAAAGAAATTATTAAAGTTAAAGATTTAATTAAGAATCCAATTATAATTAAGAATAAACATAATTATGAAATTATATCTGAAAAGATATTACAAAAATTAATATTAGAAGATATAGAAAATTTTATGAAAGAACTTGGCAATTCATTTTGTTTTATTGGTAGTGAATATAAAATAAAGATAGGAGATAAATATAATTATATAGATTTGTTTTTATATAATATAAAATTTAGATGTTATGTAGTTATAGAATTTAAAATAACTGAATTAAAGAAAGAACATACTGGACAAATAGAAATATATATGAATTATATTGATAAAAATATTAAAACAATTGATGAAGATAAAACTATTGGAATAATAATAGTTAAGAAAAATGACAAATATATCATGGAATATTGCAGTGATAGGAGAATAATCGCTAAAGAATATAAAATTATTTAGTATAAAAAAGCTTGACAATGAATAAGTTTTAACATATAATTAAAAGCGATATTGAAGAGGAAAGAGATTTATATCCACCTGATTGCAAAATAGCGATAGGTAAACAGCCAGTAATTTTATAATAAATTTACAGACTATTTAGGTGGATAATGTTTAATTATCTACCTTTTTAATTTTATGGAGGTGCTTTACAATAGCAAATAAAAGTAATGATTTACAAATCAATGAACAAATAAGAGTTGCAGAACTTATGGTTATTGGTCCTAATGGGGAACAAATGGGTGTGAAAAATATTAAGGATGCTCTTACGTTAGCTAACTATGCTGGATTAGATTTAGTCTTAATGAGTGAAAACTCTACACCGGCAGTAGGAAAAATAATGGATTATAATAAATACCGTTATGAAAAACAAAAAAAGCTAAAAGAAGCGCAAAAGAAACAACGTGAAACTAATAAAGATATTAAAGAATATCGTTTATCAGTTACTATCGATGTTGGGGATTTTGAAACTCGTAAGAGAAATGCTTTAGATTATTTGAAAAAAGGACATAAGATTAAAGCGTTTATTCGTTTTAAAGGTCGTCAAATGGCTCATCCAGAATTAGGAAAAGATGTATTATTACGTTTTGCTGATAGTCTTAGTGAATATTCTGACATTGAGTTGCAACCTAAATTAGAAGGTCGTCAAATGTCAATATTGCTAGCACCTAAAAAGTAAGTAGAAAGAAGGATTTATTTATGGCAAATGGAAAACAAAAAACACATAAAGCTTCAAGTAAAGTGTTAAAGAAAAAGAAAAATGGAACTTTAGTTTACAAAAAATCAAACGGAAATCATAAAACAAGTAAAGATAGTGCAAAACAAGTTAGACAAAGAAGAAATAAGGGAACATTAAGTAAAGGAGATACAAGCAGAATCAAATCTGTTTTATAGTGAGGTGAAAATATGACAAGAGTTAAAGGTGGAACAGTTTCAAAAAATCGTCGTAGAAAAGTTTTAAAAGCTGCGAAAGGTTATTTTGGAAGTAAACATAGATTATATAAAACTGCACAAGAACAAGTATTCCATAGTGGTGCTTATGCTTTCCGTGATCGTCGTCAAAATAAGAGAAACTTTAGAAAGCTTTGGATTACACGTATCAATGCTGGATGCCGTGAAAATGGTATTAGTTATTCTAAATTTATTAATGGTTTAGCAAAAGCTGGTATTGAAATTAATCGTAAAATGTTATCTGAATTAGCTATCGATAACAAAGAAGCTTTTGCAAATTTAGTAAATATTGCTAAAAGTGCATTAGAAGGAAAAGTTGCAAAAAAAGAAACTAAAGTAGCAGAAGCTAAAAAAGAAGAAGTTAAAGAAACTACAAATGATTATAGTAAAATGACTTTAGCTGAGTTAAAAGCGGTTGCTAAAGAACAAGGTGTTAAAGGTTATTCTACTATGAAAAAAGATGAATTATTAAGTAATTTAAAATAGTCAAGGAAACTTGACTTTTTTTGTGCTATAATTTTTTTTGCAGGAGATAGATATGAAAAAGATATTTGAAAAATGTAAGCAAGATATTGATAATAGATTAAATGAAGTCTTAGATCAGGAAATTGCTAAATATAGGAATAATGAATTTATTGTAGATGCGTTATTGGAACTAAAAAGATTAAGTCAAAATGGTAAACGAGTTAGGGGATTTTTAGTTAAAGTAGGACAACTTTTAAAGGGGGTAGATGATAATTCTTATTTAGATTTAGCTGTTGCTATGGAAATATTTCAAACGGCAGTACTTATTCATGATGATATTATTGATAATGCTGATACAAGAAGAGGAATGAAGACTATTACAAGTAAATACCCTGACCATTTAGGACTATCAAAAGCAATATGTATTGGAGATTTAGGCTTTTTCTTAGCTTATCGACTTATAAACGAAACTAACTTAAATGCCAAAACAAAAGGAGAAGTTTTAAAAATTTTTACCGATACAATTTATAATACAGTTTTAGGAGAAATTACTGATGTTGAACTGCCTTATAAAACTAAGGATTACCATAAAACAATACAAGAAGATATTATCTATGATATTTATGTAAATAAAACAGCTTGGTATACTATAATTGGGCCACTTTTAATGGGAGGGGCCGCAATAAATATTACTGAAAAAGAAAAAAAACAATTGATTGAGATTGGCATTAATCTAGGAATTGCTTTTCAAATTAAAGATGATCTATTAGGAATGTTTTCTGACCAAACAACTTTAGGAAAAACTATAAATGATATTAAAGAAGGAAAGCAAACAATTATTTATAAATATGCTATTGATAAAGCCAGTGAATATGACTTGAAGTTTATAAATAGATATTATGGCAATCCTTTAATAGACGAAATAAATACAAAAAAAATTATTAATATTTTTATAAAATTAGGGGCAAAAGAAAATGCTGAAAATTTATTAAAAGAATGTATTAATAAAAGTATTAATTTGCTTAAACAAAGTTCTTTTGCTAATCAAGAAAAATTAATTGGATTTGCTAATTACTTGTTAGAAAGAGAATATTAAATATAATATGTAAACTAAATAATTTGCACATTTGAAACATAAATCGCAATTGTTGTTTATATCTGAAACCCATAACCTTAGAAATAAGCTCGTTAAAAAGAAAACTGACATATGTCGATTTTTTTGGTATAATAATTGTTGGTGATAGAAATGTTTGAATACTTAGGCGATAGATTATCAAATGCAATAAAGAATATTAAAGGAATGGGTAGAATTACGGAAGAAAATATTAATGAAGCTATGCGTGAAATTAGAATGGCTTTATTAGAAGCTGATGTAAACTATCAAGTTGTTAAGGAATTCATTACAAAAGTAAAAGAAAAAGCCTTGGGAACTGAAGTTGAAAAGAGTCTAAGACCTGATGAATTATTTATCAAAATTATTAAAGATGAATTGGTAAGTTTACTAGGAGAAAATTATACTGGTTTAGAAACTAGTAAAAATCCTACTATTATTATGATGGCTGGATTACAAGGTAGTGGAAAAACTACAACTGCTGGTAAAATTGCTAACTATGTTCGTAAAAAATATAATAAAAAACCATTATTAGTTGCTTGCGATATTTATAGACCGGCAGCTATTGATCAATTGCAAGTTATTGGAAAAGAGTTAAATATACCAGTATTTACTAGAGGTCAAATAAATCCAATAGAAATAATTTCTGAAGCTTTAGATTATGCTAAAGAAAATCATTTAGATTATATAATTATTGATACAGCTGGTAGATTACAAATTGATGAAGAATTAATGCAAGAATTAAAAGATATATCTAGTACTTTTAATCCGCATGAAACATTGTTAGTAATTGATGCTATGATGGGACAAGATGCAATCAATGTCATCACTGGTTTTAATGAAGCATTAAATTTAACGGGATCAATCTTAACAAAGTTAGATGGTAATACTAAAGGCGGAGTAGCACTATCAATAAGACATTTAACGAATATTCCAATTAAGTTTGTTGGAGATAGTGAAAAACTAGATGGACTATCAGAATTTTATCCTGAAAGAATGGCGCAAAGAATTTTAGATATGGGCGATATCATGTCTATTGCGGAAAAAGTAGAAGGAATTATTGATGAACAAGAAGCTAAAGATCAAGCTAAAAAAATGCGTTCTGGTAAATATGATTTAGAAGACTTTTTAGCTAATCTTAAACAAATCAAAAAATTAGGACCATTAGAAAATATTTTAAAAATGATTCCCCAAGCTAGAAAGATGGGATTAAATAATGTTTCAATTGATCCAAAAGAAATGGCTCATATCGAAGCAATCATTTTATCGATGACTCCAAAGGAAAGAAAAAATCCTGACATAATAAAAGCATCCCGTAAACAAAGAATAGCCAAAGGAAGTGGAAGAAGTGTTGAAGAAGTAAATCGCTTATTAAATCAATTTGATTCAATGAAAAAAATGATGAAACAAATGACTAGTGGAAACTTTAAAATGCCCTTTTAATTAATTTGTCCTAACCATAGTTAATTTTTAGACATAAGATAAACTAGAAAGGAATGTTTAGAAATGTTTAAAAATAATCGTGATTGTGGTGGGAAAATGGAAAACTATTATGAAATGGGTAAAGAACAAAAATATGAACAAGCATCAATGATGCCAATGGGATATGGCGATATGGGATGTTTCGATAATTCTTATCCTGGAGTAGTTTGTCCTCCTGTTTATGAATGCCCACAAGAAAGAGTGTGCCATAGATATATTTGTCATGAAGTACCCCATATTCAACCTTGTAACACTAAAATAGTAAATCATCATGTTTATCGACATACGTTTACACCTTGCTATTCTTGCTGTGAAGAAAATGTAATATCAAACGTATACGATAGAAAATGTTGTTAAGAAAAGACAGAAATGTCTTTTTTTAATTAACCTTTTATATTGTTGTTTGCGTAACAAACAATCAAAAAAACTCGTTATACAAGTGGAGTTACATTGCTTATAGCAAAATGACATCTCTCGTGCTACAATATGGTGCTATTCAGGCTCCTTATTGAAAGCACGGAAGCTTTAGAAAAAAATATATATTTGAGTTTAATGAAACTTCTGGCAATCTCCAAACATGATTTTATGGCTGGAAAGGAATTAAATCAATTATTTATTTTATTGAATAATTTAAAAAAATTAAGATCATTTAAGCAAAATCCTAATCGTAAACTTTTAAATAATCTTTCAAGTAATTAGGGAAAAAATTGTTTTACGTGCTATAATAGCCATAGAAAGGATTATTTATGTTAGATTACAATTATGTAGAAAATAAATTTAATAATTATGTATCTTCTTGTTTTCAACAAGCTAGAGATTTTTGCGGTTATAGTGAGATTAATAAAAAGAACGCTTGCTTATATGAAAAGAAAATCTCACTTATGTCATCTAGTTTTCAACATTCTCTTAGGGTGGTTAGGGGATTATTAGAGTTATCTAGAATGTTAAAAATTCCAGAATATAACAAAGATTTAATAAAAACAATTGGTCTAATTCATGATTATGGTAGATATAAACAAGCAATAATTCATACTAGTTTTAATGATCATAAAGTTTTTGCAAATAAGTCATTTAAAAATCATGCTGAATATGGATTTGTTTTATTAGAAGAGCAACATGGTTTTCAGAGGTTAGGTATAGAAGAAAAATATCACCCAGTAATTGGGACATGTATAGCATTTCATCATAAAGAAGAAATGCCCAGTATATTTACAAATGAAGTAGTTAGTTTATTACAAAATAAGGATTTTGAAAAGATTATTAAAGGAAGTTATGATTTTACTCAAGAAGAAATAAATTTAATCACATTGCTGCTTCAAATGCTAACTGATATTGATAGAATTGATAACTTATATCAATTTGCTATAAAACAAAGAAAATACATAAAAATTAATAAAATAAGTGATATTGAAAGTTTAAAAGTAAATATAGAATTTAAAGAAAAAATATTTGTCGATGACATGACTTTAGATCAATTAAAAAATTATGAAAATTATAATTTTATTTATAATCTTTGGTGGTCTATCACTAAATTATTGAGAAATTTAAATTTTACTGCAAGCATACAAATAATTGAATCACAAAAAATATTAGATAAAATATACGAACAATATCCGTCTAATTTTCATCCAATAATAAATGAAATATTTACTTTTGCTGAAAGTAAATTGATAGAAGAAAAAATAAAAGAAAATAAAAATAGTATTTATATTAGAAGAAAAGAAAGGAAATAATATATGGAAATAAAATCATTATTAGAATGGACTTTATTTGCTGAATGCAAAGTTCCAACAGATATAAGTAACTTATTAACTGATACAGAAGAAGCTATTGCGGCTTACAAAACTTTTAGAGATACAGCTATATTCACTAATAAAAGAATAATTATGCGAGATGCTCAAGGTATGACTGGTAAAAAAGCAGAAGTTTATTCTATTCCGTATGATTCAATTTTAATATGGTCAACTGAAAATGCGGGAATGTTAGATATTAATTCTGAAGTATGTCTATGGACAAAGTTAGGTAATTTTAAAATTAAATTAGCTAAAGGTGTTGATGTAAGAAAGTTTGACAAACTAATAGCTAATTACGTGTTAAGATAATTATGAATTTAATTATCTTTTTGTTTTATTTAAATTTAATGCTATAATGAAATTATAGGAGAATAAAAAATGATAAAAATAAGATTAAATAATTACCAAAAAGCTTTTAATGAATATAACATAGATAGATTATCTGAATCACTAGATAATTATATTATTAGAGAAGTAAGATTAGTTCCTTTAAATAATGTAGGTATAATTATTGAAGGAAAGTTTAATGAAACTGAAAAGAGAGAATTAATAAAAAAAATACACAATTATTACAAAGAAAAAGCTAATTATTATGATGGCATAGATAAATATGATCATGTTTTTAGATTTATTTTATTTTTAATAGGGGCTATTTTAATAATATTATCTTATTTTTTTCAAAATATTATTAGTGAAGTAATCTTAATTGCGGGTTGGGTTATAATATGGGAAGTAATATATGACATATTATTTACTAATGTTAAAAGGAAAAGAAAAAAATATCTTTATGTAAAATTATCTAATTGTAAAATAACGTTTGAAAAGGAGAATAAAAATGAATAATAAAGTTGTTATTATTGGTTGCGGAAATGTAGGAATGAGCTATGCTTACGCCTTGTTAAATCAAAGAACTTATGTTAATAGATTAACATTAATTGATATTAACGAAGAAAGAATAGAAGGGGAAGTAATGGATTTAAATCACTGTCTTTCTTATGCTCCTTCTAAAATCAGTATTAATGTGGGAGATTATAAAGATTGTGCTGATGCCAGAATTGTTGTTATTGCAGCTGGTGCTAATCAAAAGCCAGGAGAAACCAGAATGGATTTGATTCATAAAAATGCTAGTATCTTTAAAGATATAATTGTAAATGTTATGGCTTCCGGTTTTAATGGGATTTTTTTAGTCGCAACGAATCCACTAGATGTCATGACATATTTAACATATAAGTATTCGGGACTTCCGGCCAGTAGAGTAATTGGTAGTGGTACAAGCTTAGATACTGCTCGCTTACAATTAATGATTGGCAAAAAATTATGCATTAATCCCAAAAACATTCATGCCTATGTTATTGGAGAACATGGAGATTCTGAATTTATTCCTTGGAGTAATGCTAGTATAAGCTTGCAAAATATTAAAGAATTTTTAACCGAAGAAGAAATGCGAGCAATTGAAGAAGACGTAAGAAATGCTGCTTATGAAATAATTAAGAAAAAAGGAGCAACATATTATGGGATTGGTATGGCTTTAGTTAGAATTACCAATGCTATTTTAGGAAACGAAAATACCATTATTGCTTTATCTGTATATGATGAAGTAAATGATTGTTATATTGGTATGCCAGCTATTTTAAATAAAGAGGGCGCTGAACGAAGAGTGCATTTAAAGTTAACTGAAGAAGAAAGCGAAAAACTGCAAAATTCTATTGGTGTTATTAAAGACAATATAAATAATTTAGAATCTGATTCTCAACCTTTTATCTTTTCTCAAAATAACAACTAAAGAAGGTATGAAAAAATGAAAGCATTGACAATAAAAAATCCTTGGGCTAGTTTAATAATAAATGGATATAAAGAATATGAATTTCGCACTTGGAAAACTAATTATCGTGGCAAGATATTAATTCACGCTGGTCTAGGCATGGAAAGTTCTTATGCAAAGAAAGTTGAAGATTATGCTCTAACATATCAAAAGGGAGCAATTATTGGAGAAGCTGTTTTAGATGATTGCATTTTGGTAGATGAAAATTTTAATCAAGAACTATATTTAAAAAATCCTCTAGTTTACGGAAATAATCATGTTGGAGTTTATGCTTGGAAATTATCTAATATAAAAAAATATGCAGAACCTATTTATGTTAAAGGCAAACTAGGTTTGTGGAATTATGAAGAATAATTGTAATATTTTTCAGGATTTGGTAAAATGTCTTTATATATTCAGGAAAGGAATGTTTTAGTGAAAAAATATGTTATAATTGCTGGTGTTAATGGTGCGGGTAAAACAACGTTATTTTATACACTAGAACAATTAAGAAATATCCCTAGAGTTAATAGCGATGAATTTGTTGATGAAACAGAGGATCCAAGAGCAGTAATAAAATCTTGAAAAATTGCTATTAATAAAATAAATGAATTTATGGAAAATGAAATATCTTTTAATCAAGAAGCAACATTATGTGGTAAAGGAATAATTAACAATTTAAAGAAAGCCAAAAGTAAAGGATATATAATAGAAATGCATTATATAGGAGTTGATAATGTTGATATTGTAAAGCAAAGAGTTCAAAATAGAGTAATATCCGGTGGGCACGGAATATCTGTCGAAAAAATAGAAAGACGTTACATTGAATCTATAGAAAATTTAAAGCTGGTTTTTTCAGAAATTGATTTATTAATGTTGTATGATAATACGGATGTGTTAAAATGTTTTGCTACCTTCGAAAATGGTCAACGTATCTATATTGCTGAAAATGTTCCCGATTGGTTTTATCGGATAAAAAATGAAAGTTTGGGAACGAGAACATAAATTTAACGGAGAATACAAAAAAGCTTTATATAGAATTTAAGACTTTTTATGTTTACCATAAATTGACATAAAAGTCTTTTTTTTGCGTTTTTATAGTGTTATAATATGAAAAGGAGGTAGGAAAATGAAAAAGTTTTGGGAAAAACATAGTTTAGGAAAAATACTTAGTATTTTGTTAGTATTAGCACTGATTCTTTCTTGGGTTATTCCAGTTGGAAGTTTTAATGGTTCTGAATTTGTTAGTCAAGACATATTAAGAATTGGTATCGCTGATGTAGGAAATATGCTATATTATGTTATCGCTATGGCTATAGATAAGATTTTATTCTTATTATCTTTGGGAGCATTTTATGGACTATTAACTAAAATTCCAGCATATCAAAAAATAGTAACAACAATATCTAAGAAATTAAAAGGAAAGGAAATACTATTTACTGTTTTAATATCATTGTTTTTAACAGTATTTACTTCAATTAGTTCATCCGTTTATGCTAGTTTAATATTTGTGCCATTTATAATTAATATTTTGTCAAGTATGAAATTAGATAAATTAACTGCGCTAGTTTCAACATTCGGTTCAATTCTAATTGGTATGATAGGTGCTACAGTAGGAACTGAAGGGTTATATTGGTTAAATTACTATTTATCTAGTAATGCTGCTGTTGATTTTATGAAAGATGGAATAATCTATCGTATCATCATCTTAGTTGTAGGAATTGTATTATTTAATTTCTTTACGATAACTCACATGAAAAAAACATTGAAATCTAAAAACAATGAAGTGATTGAAGATGTTTATGAAGTAAGTGAAGTAAAAGGAAAAGTTAGAACTTGGCCAATGATTATAATCTTATCTATTGTAGCTTTATTTACAATTTTAGGATTTATTAGATGGAATGAAAGTTTTGGAATTGAAATTTTTGATAAATTTCATACTTGGTTAACAGAGTTAACAATCGGTAAAGATGCAACAATATTCTCCTATATTTTAGGAAGTAGCGCTGCGGCTTTAGGTTCTACTGATTTTAGCTTATTTACTATGATTTCGGTGTTACTATTCTTTGGGTTAATAATAGCCATTATGTCTCGCTTTGATTTTGGAAAAATAATTTCAAGTATAATTGAAGGAATTAAAAGAATCAGTAAACCAATATTAGTGTTATCAGTAGCTTATACAATATTTACAGTATTTTATTTATCGCCAATGATGAATACAATTGTAAGTAATTTAATGCCAGTTGATGGAAAACCAAATGTTAATATCGATTATAATGGAAGTGGAATAGCTTACTTTAATATTGATACAAATGAGGATGGAAAAGCTGATAAAAATTTAGTTAACACTGGAAATAATTGCAAAGTAAATTGTGATACAAACAATGATGGATATCCAGATAAAAATCTAGACTTCGATGGCAATGGAAAAGTAGATGAAAATGATGAAAATGTAATGGATTCATTTACAGGAGAATCAACAACTAATTTAGATGTAGATGGAGATGGGATTCCTGATATCAATATTGATACTGATTTCAGTATTGCTGGAGCAGTATTAGCGTCATTTGTTTCAAGTGTCTTTCATTTAGATTTAAACTATACGGCTTATTCATTAGCTAGTTATATGGTTACTGGATTTGGAACTAACTTAAGCTTATTATTTATAATCTTCCTAACTATGTATGGATTTACACAAATAATTGTACCAACAAGTGCTATTTTAATTATTGGATTAACTTACACAAACGTTGAATACAAGAACTGGATAAAATATATTTGGAAATTCTTAATAGGAATGTTAGTATGCTTATTAGCTGTTTATTTATTATTGTTTTATTTATAAACCTTAAGCATTTAAAGGTAAGTTTTCAACTTACCTTTTTTTGTAAATTAAAATTTAAAACGCTTGAATAAAAAAAATATAGAGTTTATAATAGATGTGAAAATAGAAGGAGAATTATTATGAACAAAAAGAAACTAACGCCATTAATAATAGCTGGGGGAGGTATATTAATTAGTTTATTTGTCATAATGTCATCATATGCATATTGGCAATTAACTAGAAAACAGAAAAACCCTAATGAAATGGTATCAGCATGTTTAAACTTAGAATTAGCAAATGCTGATGAAGAAAATACAGGAATAACATTAGGAGATGCGTGGCCAATAAGCGATGAAGAAGGAAGAAATTTAGAGGGATACACATTTACAGTAGAAAATAAATGCCCGTTTGATGTAAACTATGTAATCGGTTTAGAGTCATTAGAAGTAGAAGGAGCAACTTATTTAGATAATCAGTATGTTAAATTAGTAATAGATGATGAACAAATATCAAATTATGAAGGTTTAACGACGATCGATAATATAATATTAGAAAATGATACAGAAACAATAAGAGAAACGAAAGAAGTAACAACAGCCACAGTAACAGCTAATAAAATGAATACTCATAAAATAAGACTATGGTTAGCAGAAGAAGCTCCATTAAATCAACAAAATAGAACATTTAAAAGTAGAGTAATGATAACCGGAGGACAAGGGATCCAAAATCCTAAACCACAACCAACAGAGGCATCATGCTTTACATTAGATGAAGAAGGAAAAGGTGAAATCATCGGATATAATGCTAGTTGCGGAACTAATGTTGTAATCCCGGCTAGAATAAATGGAGATGAAGTTAAAACAATTGATTCAAATGCTTTTAAAGTTGAAAGTGCAGTATATAATTATAGTTTTGTTAATGTCTTTGATTCTTCGTGGAATATCCAAAATACACTTGTTATAGATCCAACAGAAGAAGCAAATATAAGACAATGGGCTAATGAAAACGGATACAGCGACATAGCTATTGATGTGTATAATAATAATATAGTTATAGATGATAATCATCAATTTCAATATTGCAATCTAGTAGATAATCAACCAGTTTGTGATATTGCCTCTTCGTTTGATGAATCTGCATTAATAACATCGCAAGCAAAGATTTCCATTTCAGAGTTAGATTTAAGCCAAACGATATATTTAGAAACAATTGAAACCAGTGCATTTAGTAATGTTCCTGCAAATGTAACAGATTTAACGGAATATGAAAATTATGAAACTGGGTTAACACAATTAAATTTTGGTAATAATAACAAAGAAATAATATTCGGGCATAATTCATTTGCTAATACTGAATTAGATAATTTGACTTTATATTCTACATATATTACAAAATATAATTCAACGGATTTTGGAGATGATGATATTAATTGGGATAAACCATTTGGAAACTCAACGATAAAACAGTTAAATATTATCCCAACGGTTGAAGATACTGCCATAGGGTATGAGACTTTAGAATTAACTGAAACAAATTATTTAGTCACTGATAGTGTTTTTCAAGGAATTAATGTAGAAACTTTAAATATTCATGAAGGAATAACTGCAATTTTTCAAAAAGATGGGGTAACTCCATTTGGTAATTCTACTTTAGGTACCGTAAATGTACCGGGAAGTGTAGATTTAAACTATACAGGTCTAAATAGCGCTAATAGTATTGAAACATTAAACTTAGGTAATGGTATAACTGAGATCCCTAGAGTGACATTCTATCAAGCAAACATAAAAAATATTAACATTCCAGCAAGTGTAACTATAATAAAAGATCGTGCTTTTAAAGAAGTTAAAAACTTACAAAAAGTTGTGTTCGAAGATACTACAACAAACCCTAGTCAATTACAAAGAATTGAAACAGAAGCATTTCATGGGAATTCTTTAATAAAAGATATTACTATTCCAAGCTCTATTGAGTTTATCGGACGATATTCATTTCATAGTATGACTTCTGGTAGTACAATAACAATAAATAAAGCTCAAGATGCGATAACATTTGAAGATCCATTAAATTGGAGCGGAAATGCTACTGTTACTTACATACCTTAAGTTATAAAAGATAAAGAAACATTACTTTAAAATAATGTTTTTTTATTGTATAATTTTATTAGGTGATAAACGTGAAAAAGGTAGTGTTAGTAGATGGGAATAATTTAATATTTAGGAGTTATTATGCAACGGCATATTCAGGAAATACCATGAAAAATTCTAAAGGATTTCCTACTAATGCTGTTTATGGCTTTTTATCGATGATTAACAAAATTATTGCTGAAGAAAAACCAGAATATATGGCCGTAGCGTTTGATATAGGAAAAAACTTTAGATTTGAAAAATATCATGATTATAAAGCTGGTAGAATTGCTACACCTGAAGAGTTAAAAATGCAAATGCCGGTCGCAAAAGAATTGTTAAATGCTATGGGAATCGTTTATTTAGAAAAAGAAATGTATGAAGCTGATGATATTATAGGAACATTAGTAAATTGGGCGGAACAAGACCCGGAATTTGCTTGTACAATTGTTTCGAGTGATAAAGACTTAATCCAATTAATATCTCATGAAACTGAAATAAAGCTTTTAAAAATGAAAGATTATATTCGCTATAATCCAGAAAGTTTTATGGCTGATTACGGGATAGATCCAATTAAAATAATTGACTTAAAAGCATTAGCAGGAGATGCATCTGATAATATTCCTGGAGTAAAGGGAGTAGGCGAAAAAACAGCTTTAAAACTAATTCAACAATATGGAAATTTAGAAGAAATATATAAAAATATTGAAAATATTTCTGGTAAATTAAAAGATAAGTTAATAACTGATAAAGAAAATGCTTTTTTTAGTAAAGAGCTTGCAACTATTTATAAAGAAGTTCCCTTAGATATATCTTTTGAAGAATTAAAAGTTAAAGAACCAAATTTAGAAAAAATTAAAAGTATTTATGAAGATTTAGAATTTTATTCTCTTTTGAAAAATATTGACATAAAACCAGCTCAGTCTAAAGAAATAAGTTTTAGCATTTTAGATGATATAAGTAAACTAATCAGTGATGAGTATGCTATTTACCTTGAACTTGATAATGAAAATTATCATGAAGCAAAAATAATCAAGTTTAGTATATCTGATAAAAATAATAATTATATAATTCCACTAGAGATACTAAAAGAAGTACTAGAAGTTTTAAAAAACAAAAAATTATATACCTATGATAGTAAAAAAATTTATGTTGCTTTAGAACATTTAGATATTAGTTTAGACAGAATCGATTTCGATTTGATGATTGGTGCTTACCTTTTAGAAATGAATGTAAAAGATGATATAACATATTTAATGCTTCCTGATAATTATGATGTTCCTTTGTATGATCAGCTAAAAAAACAAAATTTTGAAAATAGTGATCTAGATAAAATAGTTTGTTTAAAATCGCGTTATATTTTTGATAAAAAAGATGATATTTTAAATCTTTTAGCCAAAGAAGAAATGACTAAGTTATATAGTGAAATCGAACTTCCTTTAGCTAAAGTGTTAGCTGACATGGAAATAAATGGTATTAAAGTGGATAAAGCAAAACTAAATGATATGAAGTTAAGTGTCAAAGCTAAAATAGATATTTTAAGTGATGATATATATAACTTAGCGGGAGAATCATTTAATATAAATAGCCCTAAACAATTAGGAGTAATTCTATTTGAAAAGCTTAATCTTCCTCATGGTAAAGGAAATAAAACAGGGTATAAAACAGATGCATCAAGTTTGCATAAAATTATTGATACTCATGAAATTATTACAAAAATTTTAGAATATCGTAATCTAAATAAATTATATACAACTTATTTAGATGGCTTAGAACCATACATAAAAGAAGATGGAAAAATTCACACCATTTATAAACAGACATTAACTAGAACAGGAAGGTTGTCTTCAGTTGAACCAAATTTACAAAACATTCCGACTCGTCAAGAAGAGGGAAAGAAAATTAGAAAAGCCTTTATTCCTAGTAATGATTTATTTGTTAGTATCGATTATTCGCAAATAGAACTTCGCTTGCTTGCGCATATTGCTCATTCTGAAGAATTAATTGAAGCATTTAAAACTAATAGTGATATTCATACAAAAGTAGCAGCTGATATAAATGGCGTAAGAGAAGAACAAGTTACCAAAAAAATGCGTTCTTATGCTAAAGCTGTCATCTTTGGAATTATATATGGCATAAGTGGATTTGGTTTAGGAGAAAACTTAGAAATAAGTCCTAAAGAAGCAAAAATGTTTATTGATAAATACTATGAACTTTATCCTAGCGTTAAAAATTATATGGACAATATCATTAAAGAAGCTTACCAAAATGGTGTTGTCAAAACTTTATTTAATCGTAAAAGAACGATAGAAGAATTAACAAATAAAAATTATATGATAAGAAGCCAAGGGGAAAGAATTGCTCTAAATACCCCGATTCAAGGAACTTGTGCCGATATTTTAAAATTAGCTATGGTAAGAATAGCTGAAGAATTTAAAAAACAAAATATTAAAAGTAAAATGATTTTACAAATTCATGATGAATTAGTATTTGATTGTTATGAAGATGAAAAAGAAATGGTTATCAATATAGCCAAGGACATTATGGAAAATGTTATTACATTAGATGTTCCAATCAAAGCTGAAGCTGACTTTGGCTATAATTGGTATGAGGCAAAATGATGAATAAGAAACCTATTATTGGTATAATTCCCACTTTTAATAAAGGTTATCCTAATGAAGATCCCTATTTAGATACAGCATTTTTTGTAAGATTATATGCTGATAAAGTTGCCGAAAGTGGCGGAATTCCTATCGGATTAACAACATCAAGTGCCGATATTTATACTGATATTTGTGATGGCTATTTATGGCCAGGAGGGACTAAAATAAATTACGAATACTTTCCCTTGCTAGAGGATGCTATTTTAAATAAAAAGCCCGTTTTAGGAATATGTTTAGGGGCTCAAGCAATTTCGGTTTATTTTAATTTGTTAAGTGATAAATTAAACCACGCTGATAAGACTCTTCAAGAAGTATATGATTTATATAAAATAGAAAATCCTTATTTAAAAGAAGTTAATAATGTTGATAAACATAAAAAATGTGTTACTAGAAATGAAGAGTCGATAAATAATTCAAAACATGAGATTGAGATTATTTCAGAAGATAGTTTTATATACGAGATTTATCAAACTAAAAACCTTAAGATGCCAAGTCTTCATAAACATTGTATAAATCGTGTTTGTAATGATTTAATAATAACCGCTAAACATGAAGATGTTATTGAAGCAATTGAATATCATCAACATAATAATAAAATATTAGGAGTTCAATTTCATCCGGAACTCTTGGATGATAAAAAAATATTTGCGTGGTTAATTTCTAATTGTAACAAGGAGTGATAAAATGCCAGAAATAGCAGAAGTAGAAACTGTAAAACGAACTTTGTTAAAGAAAATTATAAATAAAAAAATCAAAAAAATAGATGTTTTATATAAAAATATTATATCTTCTAAATCGTTAGATATAAATTTACTTATTAATGAAACATTTAAAGATATAAAAAGAGTAGGTAAATGGCTTATTTTTGAAACAGAAAAGTATGCTTTATTAAGTCATTTAAGAATGGAAGGGAAGTTTTTCTTAAAAAACAAAGAAGAAAAGGTAGAAAAACATGAACATGTTATTTTTACTTTTGCTGATGCTAGCGATTTAAGATATCACGACACAAGAAAATTTGGTAGAATGATTCTTTGTTTAAAAGAAGATGCCTACTCTTTAGAAGAAATAAAAAAACAAGGATATGAACCGTTAGATAAAAATCTAACTAAAGAATATTTATATGAAAAAATAAAAAGTAGTAATATAGCCATTAAAACTCTTCTATTAGATCAAACCATCATTAGTGGCTTAGGAAATATCTATGCTAATGAAGTTTTATTTGAAGCCAAAATAAATCCTTTAAAAAAGGGGAACGAACTTTCTTTAATTGATGCTCAAAATATTATTGATGCTGCTAACAAAATAATTCCTAAAGCGATAGAACTAGGTGGAACTACTATCAAAAGTTATACTTCAAGTTTAGGAGTTACAGGTAGATTCCAACAAGAACTAAAAGTTCACAAAAGAAAAGATGAAAAATGTTTGATTTGTGGCAATTCTATTAAAGTTTTAAAAGTTAATGGAAGAAGTACTTACTATTGTGATAAATGTCAAAAATAAAATAAGTCGTTATTTAATTAACGGCTTATTTTTTAATTCAAAATTATAAGTGTCAGTATGATTAATTAAATCATATATTAAACTTGCTTTTAATTCATAATCTTTTACTTTAGAAACTAACTTATTATTATATAGAGGAATAGAAAAATCTTTTTTAACTTTATTTAAATAGGATCTTCCTTTTTTATTAAATCCTAGTATTTTTATATACTCTAAAGATAGATTACTATCTTCTTTTAAAATATTTAATAAGATATGAACAAGCATTCTTTGTAAACGATTATAAGTATATCTTTTTGATTTTAATTTATTAATCAATTCTTTAACTGAACTAACGGCTAAAATATATTTTTTTAGTAAATTATCTAATCCCTCATCGACAGATAGAATCTTGGTTAAATCATTATTTAAAATAGCATATTTCAAATAACTAAAATAGTCATTTAAATAAAAATTTATATCTTTATAAGGAATAAATTTATATATATCTTCATTATTATATAAACGATTTCGAATGTTTGAAGCGCTCACAATATTATCATTACTAGATATATCATGATAATTATTGGTTCTTTGAATTGAAGTTGGTTCAATATCTAAATTATTTTTCAAGATAGCTTTAATATAACTAATGCCTAATAAATCATTTGGATTATTATAATCAAAATCAATATTTAAAGCTTTTTTTAAAGCAGTTGGATAATTATATCCATTTTTTAAATAAATTTTTATTTTATCATCCAAATTTTCTTCCAGTTGTTTTTTTGCTATTTCTTTTAATTTATTTATATTATTGGTTTCGCTACCAAAAACTAATTTTTCAACTTTTAATTCATTTAAAAGTAAAATAGCTTTTTCAGCAAATATATCAGCTGCTTGAGTTCCAAAAAGAGATGGTAACTCAACTACTAAATCAACACCATATTCTAAACATAATTTTACTTTATCTTCTTTAGTTAAAACACTTAATTCTCCACGTTCTAAAAAATATCCGTTTAAAACTACTATAATTAAAGAATCTGGATATAATCTTTTTACTTCTTCTATTTGATATAAATGGCCATTATGAAATGGATTATATTCCGCAATTATTCCAATTATTTGCATAGTTATCACCGGCTCATAATATACCAAAAAAAATTAAATCCGTAAAGTATTGAGAAATTTTTGTTTTTCGATTATACTTAAAGAGGTGAAAGCTTATGATCGATTTAAATAAATTAATAATAAAAGATTTAATAATTGATGAAGATATTATATTTGAAAATAAAAGCTTAATTAATGGACTTAAAGATGTTAAGGAAGCTCATTATAGTGGAACAATTAAACTAAATGAAGATGAAAACATCGAATTGGATTTATTATTAACTGGTAAGATGATTTTAATAGATTCAATTACGTTAAATGAAATTGAAAAAGATTTTGAAATTAAAATAGAAGAAACATTAAGTCAAGAAGATGATAATTTTAAAGAATATTTCAATAATTTGCAAAATACACTTGATATTAGTGAGATTTTATGGCAAAATATTGTACTGGAAGTTCCAATTCGTATTCGCCAGGATGAAGAAGACATCACATTAGAAGGTGAAGGTTGGCAACTGAATAAAAAAGATGAAGAAGAAATTGATCCAAGATTGGCGAAGTTACAAGAACTACTTGATCAAAGGAAGGAGTGAAAAAAATGGCTGTTCCTTTTAGAAGAACTAGTAAAACAAAAAAGAGAATGCGTCGTACTCATTTAAAGAAAGAAGTAGGAGCATTAACTAAATGTACTAAATGCGGAGCTACAATTAGACCACACAGAGCTTGTACTAAATGTGGAAACTATAAAAATAGCGAAGTTATCAAAGTAGAAGAAAATAATTAATACAAAGCAATTTGTATTTTTTTTATTTTTTTAGAAGCATTAATTGTTAAATCATTTTCTTGAAGTTTATAGTTAATTTCGATATAATAATATGTAGTAATAGTAGGAGGCGAATATTATGCGCAGAATTATTGCAACATTAGATGTTGGTTCCAACTCTATTAAATTAGTAATTGGCGAAATATTTAAAGGAAAATTAAATATATTATCCGCATTGGAAGTGCCTTCTCGAGGAATAAAAAAAGGATATGTGGTAAATCCCGAAAGTACAATTGAAGCTTTAAAAGAATTGTTTGATAAAGCTTATGATATGATTGGCATAAAAATTAGAAAAATAATTGTAAATGTTCCGGCGTTTAATGCAGAATGTTTTATGAGTGAAGGGAAAACTACTATTACAAACGAAAATAAAGTTATAAAATCATCAGATATAATTAGTTGTATGCAAGCCTGTGTTTATAATCAAATAGCCCCAAATAAAGAATTAGTTAGTGTAATACCAACAATATTTAACGTAAATGGAGACATAACTAAAAATCCTTTAAATATGATAGGGGATAATCTTTTTGTTAAGGCGGTTATAATTACCATTCCCAAAAAAAACATTGCTGGAATAGACTACTGCTTACAAAAAATAGGAGTAGAAGTAATTGATATAACTATAAGCCCTTTAGGAGATTATTATGAATATAAAATTAAAGATTATAGTAAACAAGTAGGGGCAATTATTAATATAGGAGATGCAACTACAACCGTTTCAATTATAAATCGAGGTGTTTTGACAAAGTGTGAAGTTTTAGAAATTGGTGGGTCGAGTATAGATAATGATTTATCATATGTTTATAAACTTACTAAAGCGGATGCTAAAACAGTTAAAGAAAAGTTAGCTTTGGCACATGATAGGCTAGCTCAGCCAAATGAATTTATGATTTTCACCGATAAAACTGGATCTGATGTTAAAATAAATCAATATAATGCATCTGAGATTGTTAAAAGTCGAATTGAAGAAATCTTAAATTTAGCAAAAAAACAAATTAACCTCTTAACAAAAAAGGAAATAAGTTATATAATACTAACAGGAGGATTAACGGAAATTACTGATTTTGAGTTAGTCTTAGAAGAAATATTTGGAACTAAAGCAGAAGTAAAAAGAGTTTATGAGATCGGTGTACGCGATAATAAATACTCAACTGCAGTAGGGATGATTAAATATTATAATAGTAGGTTAAAATTGCGGAATAAAGATTTTTCCATATTTAATCTCGAAGAACAAGAAGAATTAAGTGGGTTAACAAAGAAAACAAATTTATCTGATAATTCCTTATTAGGAAAATTATTTGGATATTTTTTCGACAATTAGAAAAGAGAGTGTTTATATGAATGGATTACAAATGGATCAAATAGCTAAAATAAAAGTTGTAGGTGTTGGCGGAGGCGGATGTAATGCCGTAAATCGCATGATTGAAGAAGGAGTTAAAGGAGTAGAATTTATCGTTGTAAATACCGATTTACAAGTGTTAAACGCTTCTAGTGCTGAAAATAAGATTCAAATAGGGGCTAATATAACTGATGGACTTGGCGCTGGAGCTAATCCTGAAATAGGAAGAGCTGCAGCTTTAGAAAGCAAAGTAGAATTAGAAGAAGCTTTAAAAGGCGCTGATATGGTTTTTGTTGCTTGTGGTCTTGGTGGAGGTACTGGAACTGGTGCTGCACCGATTATTGCCGAAATAGCAGAAGAACAAGGCGCTTTAACTGTAGGAATTGTAACTAAACCATTTAAATTTGAAGGTAAAAGAAGAATGGAAAATGCTTTAGTTGGATTAGAAGAATTAAAGAAACATGTAGATACATTAATTATCATTCCTAATGATAGATTAAGAGATATAATTGACAAAACAACAAGTTTTGAAGATGCTTTTAAAGAAGTTGATAATGTATTGCATCGTGGTGTTCAATCAATATCAGATTTGATTGCTGTTACCGGAGTTATCAACTTAGACTTTGCTGATGTAAAAGCCGTAATGGAAAAAAGCGGAAGTGCTATTATCGGTATTGGATGTAATGCTGGTGAAAATAGAGCAATTGAAGCGGCTCGTCAAGCTGTAGCAAACTCTTTATTAGAAGCTACTATTGAAGGGGCAACAAATGCTATCGTAAACGTAACTGGTGGTAAGAATTTAACGTTATTCGAAATTGAAGATGCCGTAGAAACAGTAAGAGAAGCTGCTAATAGTGATGTAAACATTATCTTCGGTGCTATTAAAAATGAAAATTTAACTGATGAAGTGATAGTAACAGTTATTGCAACTGGTTTTGAAAATAGTGATGTTGATGATCAATTATTTAACAATACTAATGAACCGCCTCGTCGTCGTATTATTGAAGAAGCTGAAGATACTGATTTAGAAATACCGCCATTTTTAAGAAGCAGTCGCGATTATAATAATTAACCATTAAAACGACAATTAATTTGTTGTTTTTTTTTTATAATTTTTTTGGTGATAATATGACGATATATTTAGATTTATTATTTCTTTTTAATTGGTGGATAGATTTCTTTTTATTAATAGTAGTTAAATTAACCTTAAAAAGAATGACCAAAATAATTAAAATTATAGTTGCTAGTTTTATTGGAGCTCTAAGTATAATATTTCTTTTTTTAAATATTAATTACATTAACCTTTTAATAACAAAATTGTTGCTAGGAATAATAATGTGTATTATAGCCTTTAATTTTAAAAGTATCTCTTATACAATAAATAACTTAATTTATTTAATTATGTCAGGAATTATTTTAGGTGGAGCTATTAATTTAATTAAACCTTATTTAGATCATAATAATTTTCTATATTTTTTATTTGTTATATTTATAACTCCGTTTGTGTTATTTGGTTTTGTTAATCAAAATAAAAAATTCAAAAAGAACTATTCATTATATTATCAAGTAAAAATTATCTTTACGAATCTAAAAGAGATTAATTTAAGTGCTTTTTTAGATACAGGTAATAAACTTATCGATCCAATTACCAATAAACCAATCATTTTAGTTGAAAAAAAGTGCTTAAAAGGCGTTTATAACATAAGAAGTCCAATGTATGTACCTATTAAAACCGTTAATAAAAATAGTTTAATTGAATGTTTTAAACCTGAGCATATAATTATTAATAATAAAAAGTTTACTAATTATTTAGTTGGTGCATGTGAAAATAATTTATTTAATGATGGTATTAATTGTTTATTAAATAATAAATTGATGGAGGAATTATGATAAGAAAATTAATTGAATTTTTAAAAAATAAATATCGTGAATGTTTTTTTGTTGGAAGTACAGATAAATTACCGCCGCCTTTAAGTAAAGAAGAAGAATTGGATTATTTAATTAAAGCAAAAAAAGGGGATGAAGAAGCAAAAAATATTTTGATTGAACATAATTTACGTTTAGTTGTTTTCTTAGCAAAAAAATATGAAAATACTGGTTATGATGTTGAAGATTTAGTAAGTATCGGTTCAATTGGTCTTATAAAAGGAATTAATACTTATAAAATAGATAAAAATATTAAGCTGGCTACTTATGCTTCAAGATGCATATCTAATGAAATATTAATGTTTTTAAGAAAAAATAAACGGCGTAGAGGGGAAATAAGTCTAGAAGATGCTTTAAATTATGATGCTGAAGGAAATGAATTACATTTAGAAGATATATTAGGAACTGATGATGATATTGTTCATAAAGAATTTGAACAAAAAATTGATAAACAATTTTTAGCTCAAGAAATAACTAAATTACCACCTCGTGACAAACAGATTATGATAATGCGTTATGGTCTTAATAATACCGATGAATACACGCAAAAAGAAGTTGCTGAAATATTAGGGATTAGTCAGTCATATATATCAAGAATAGAGAAAAAAGTTATTAAAAAACTACAAAGTTATATGAAGTCTTAAGATTGACGAGAAACTTCAATTACGTTATAATTAAATAAGATAAGGAAGGTTCTTATGAAAAGTAACAAATGTACGTTAATTATTTCTATAATATTACTTTGCTGCCTAGTAATAGGTACTTCTTTTGCTTGGTGGACTACTACCAAAAAACAACAAAACAATAATATGTTTACTTCTGGTTGTTTAAGTGTTGCTTATGAAAATGAAACTGGAACAATTTCTTTGGATAAAGCATACCCTATTACTGATATTGAGGGACAGTCCCAAGAAGGATATTCATTCACACTAAAAAATAAATGTGATGAAAAAGTATCTTATGTTGTTAATCTAGATGTATTTAATGATCCGAATGTAATAAATCTTTCTCAGGAGGATGTTAATCTTGGAATTGATAGTCGAGTAGCAAGAACTTTAAACAATTATGAGGATGCTGACATTTATAATAATACTGCTAGTTATGCAAAAAAAATATATAGTGGAGTGTTAGCTGCTAATGAAGAATATACTCATAACATCAAAATGTGGGTTGATGTAAATGCTGGTAATGAAGTTCAAAAATCCCAATTTAAAAGCCAAATATTTGTCATAGTTGGTCAAAATATAGCATCTACAGAAGTTTCTCCTGAAGAATGTTTTGTTACTAATGGCAACACTCTTCTAAAATATAAAAATTATATGTGTTCTGGTGATGTAGTAGTTCCACAATATATTAACGAAGTAGAAATAACCAATATTGAAGTGGATGCTTTTATAGATGCAAATGTATTATGGTATGTAGATTGGGATACATTTGAAACGGTATTTGTTATTTTTGATGAAGAAAATTATGATTCGATAAAATATATATTAGAAAATATTGATCCTAATGAACTATGGACTGATGGAATAAGATATGTTAAAGTCAGTGACATGGAAGATTGGGATATAGCTTTAAGCGGATTAAGAAATTCGGATTATTTTTGGTTAAAAGTACCACTTGGTGTAGATATAAGTTATTATAATGGATCAGTAACTCAGCAAGACCTAATTTATTCAAATATGCTTACAAATCAAGATTTAATTGCTGACAATAAATATAATTTTTCAATTAAATCACTTGATTTAAGTCGTTTAAAAAATTTAAAATATATTCGAAGCGGTTTAAGTGACTACAATTTAAATCTTGCTAAATTAGAACTTCCTGAAGGATTAGAGAGTATATCTGAATCATTTGCTTATAATAGTATTGAAAAATTATATTTGCCAACTACTTTAGAAAAAATAGAATCATCTGTTTTTGTAGGTAACAAATTAGAAGAAATAGAATTTAATTCTGAACTAACGTTAGATAAAGGAGCATTTCGAAATAATAATATTAATAAAATAACAATAAATAATACAATAGTTTTAGGAGAAAGTGTATTTAGTGGCAACCCTAATCTTACATCAGATAATATATATATAGGATACTTTTCTAATAATACACTTGAAGATTTTGTAGCAGCTACTGCAGAATTTAGTGAATAAAAAGGTTCTTTTCGTATCATAAACATACGAAAGGAGCTTTTTTTATGGCAAAACATAAAGTAGAAATTACTGGAATTAATACGAGTAATTTAAAAGTCTTAACACATGAGGAAACTATTGATTTATTTAAAAAATATCAAAGCGGAGATTTAAAAGCTAAGGACAAATTAATAGAGGGAAACTTAAAGTTAGTTTTATCGATTGTTAAAGGATTTGCAAGTAAAGTAGAAAACTTAGATGATTTATTTCAAGTTGGAGTTATTGGACTTATTAAAGCTATTGAGAATTTTGATTTATCATATAACTTAAAATTGTCAACTTATGCTGTTCCTTTAATAGTAGGAGAGTGCAAAAGAAGTATTAGAGATAACACATCTTTAAGAGTAAGTAGAAGTATTAAAGATTTAGCGTACAAGATAATTAAACTAAAGGAAGAGTTAACGATTAAAAATGGACATGAACCATCTAATGAAGATATAGCTAGAATATTAGAAATAGAAGAATATAAAATAGCTTATGCGTTAGACTCTTTAAAAGATCCAATGAGTATTTTTGAACCGATATATAATGATGGAGGAGACACTATTTATTTGGAAGATCAAATAGCTGATAAAAAAGAATCAAATCAAGATAAGGATATGTCAATTTCTTTGCGCAAAGCACTTAATATGATAAAAGAAAGAGAAAGAAAAATATTACTAGAAAGATTTATGATAGGTAAAACGCAAATGGAAATAGCGCAAAGTCTAGGTATTAGTCAAGCTCAAGTATCAAGAATTGAAAAAAATGCTATAGAACACGTTAAAAAATTAATAAAATAATTTTTTTAGACTAAATATTAATAGGTGATAAAGTTGAGGTTATCAGATTTACAAAATAAAGAGGTCGTTAATATGGCTGATGGTAAGAATTTAGGAAGAATCATAGATGTAGAATTAAGTGAAATTGGAGCAATTGATTATTTTGTTGTTGAGAAAAAAAGATTTTTCTGGCGGATATTTTCATCTTCTGAACCTGATATAACTATAAAAGTTAACCAAATTAAAAAAATTGGTGAAGATGTAATACTGGTAGAACTTTAATAAAAAATAAGGTATAATAAAAAAGTGATATAAATGAAAGAAAAGATTAATAATCATTTAATAAAACTAGTAACTATCCTAATCTTATTTTTGGATCAATTAACTAAATTTCTTTTTACTAATGAAAGAATAATTATTATAAAAGATTTATTTAGTATTAATTATTGTGAAAATTATGGAGCAGCTTGGAGTTTGTTTAATAATAGAGTATCAGGATTAATATTGATTAGTATAGTTATTTTAATATTTTTAATAAAATATAAGCAATCATTTTTATTAAATATTAGAAATAAAATTGCTTTTGGTTTAGTCTTTGGGGGATTATTTGGCAATTTAATTGATCGAATTATCCATGGCTTTGTTAAAGATTTTATTAGTGTAATTATATTTAATTATCATTTTCCAGTATTTAATATAGCTGATATAGCGATTGTTGTCGGAATGATTTTAATTTTGATTGCGGTTTTAAAGAAAGAAGATATGTATGGAAAAAATAGTAGTAACAAAAGAGTTTTGTAATGTAAGAATTGATAAGTATTTAGCAGATAATACTTCGTATAGCAGACAAACTATTATCAAGATGATTAAAGATGGTTTAATTTTAGTAAATGATAAACCAGTAAAATCTAGTTATTTAGCTAAAGAGGATGATATTATAACTTTTGATCAAATTGAAAAAGAATCATCTAATTTAGAAGAAACAAATATTCCTTTAGATATAATTTATGAAGATGAATATCTAATTATAGTAAACAAACAATCAGGACTTACCGTTCATCCTGGAGCAGGTAATAATGATAATACTCTAGTAAATGCTTTGCTTTATTATGGTAAAAACTTAAGTGATATTGGTGGCTTAGAGCGTCCTGGTGTTGTCCATCGAATTGATAAAGATACAAGTGGTTTAATTATCCTCGCAAAAGATAATAAAACACATGAAATTCTAGCGAATAATTTCAAAAATAAAACTATTCGACGTGAATACATTGCTTTAGCTAAAGGCGTAATTGGACCTAATACCGGAACAATTGATGCACCAATTGGTCGAGATGAAAAAAATAGATTAAAAATGGCTGTAACAGAAAAAAACTCTAAAACAGCTATTACCCATTTTAAAGTATTAAAAAGATATCAAAAGTATACTTTATTAAGTTTAATTTTAGATACTGGAAGAACTCATCAAATAAGAGTACACTTGAATTATATTAATCATCCTATTTACAATGATCCAATTTATACAAACGATGAGGTAACTGAGTTTGGACAATTTCTTCATTCAGCAAAAATGGATTTAATTCATCCGATTACTAAAGAAAAGATGCATTTTGAATGTCCTTTACCTAATGAATTTCAAGAATTTATTGATGAGTTAGACAAAGAAATTGATTAATAATATAGGCAAATACATAAATTGTTAAAATAAAGTAGGGTAAACATAATTTAATAGATTGTTCATATTCTATTTTTAATTCTAATAAAAATGCAAATGTCACTATGATTAATATAAGACTAAAAATTAAGCAAACTGCTAAATTATGAAAATAATACCAAAAAATTACTAAACTACAATTTAGAATTATAATAGCTAACAAATAAAAAATAATATTATTAGTATAATTACTATGTAATAAAATTTTACTTATACACATTGTCATTAACATTAAAAATAAAAAATAAACGATGTTAAATGCTGGTAGCAATTTGCATCACCTCTTTACTAAATTTATGAATTAAGATAAAATATTATTACACGGAGGTATTTATGAGTACAATCGTTATAGATAAAAAAGACGAAATGATTATGGCATTAGTTCATTATTTTGTAACTGTGAAAAACTATACTCCTATTGTTGTAAAAGGGGTTAAAGATGAAATATGGTTAGAAAATAATAATGCTGCTTATAAAATAATTAGAATTAATTCAAATTATATTCATAATAATGAACAATTAGATTTTGATTTTTTCAAAACTAAAAGTATCGTAAAACAAATAAAAAAGAAAACTTTTTCTTTTTCTCTTAATACACTAAATATATTCACTGATTTAGGTGATAATGTAGAATTAAGAAATGATAAAAATATTGATACTACCACAATCAAAAACTTAGAAGATATAAAACAAAATAAAGAATTATTAGAAGTGTTTCCGGATATTAATCAAAAATTAATCACAGATAAGACTGGCATTGATTTTATAGTTAATGTTACATCTGATTTAAATCAAAAAACGGAAAAAGCTAATAAGATTTATGAAGATACTTTTAAACCCAAAAAAATAGTTATAACTAAAATATTAATAATAACTTGTATTATAATGTATCTGATAAGTGGGATTATATCCGGTAACTTATTATCTATTGATACTCTAACATTATATAAATTAGGAGCTAATGAAAAGATAAGTATCTTAGCTGGTCAAGTATACAGGTTATTTACTTATATGTTCTTGCATGGAAATATAACTCATATATTTGTTAATATGTATAGCTTAGCAGTTATTGGTAATCAAATAGAAACTTTTCTAGGTAAAGCTAAATTCCTAGCAATATATTTATTTTCTGGGATTACAGCAGGATTGTTATCATCATTACTAACTGGGGGAATATCAATTGGAGCTAGTGGAGCAATATTTGGTTTACTGGGAGCATTACTATATTTTGGATATCATTACCGTATATATTTAGGAGAAGCTTTAAAAAGACAAATTATCCCTATAATAATTTTAAACCTAGCAATAGGGTTTATCATTCCAGGAATTGATAATGCAGCTCATATAGGTGGTTTAGTTGGTGGAATACTGATGAGTATGGCTGTTGGGATAAATGGTAAGACTAAAAAGCAAGAAAAAATAAATGGACTAATTTGTTGTGTAATACTACTAGCGTTTTTAGGATATTTGTTGTTTAGATAAGATCGCATAAAGCGGTCTTTTTTTGTCAACTATTTGTAAAAAATAAAATCACACCTTGACCGCAGGGAGGTAATTATATCCTATTAATATAGGAGAAAAATAGTATGAACAAAATAATAAAAGTATTTAAACAAAAATGTAATAGAACTGGATATCTTTATTTTTATGTTCATCTAATTACTGAACTTATTTGTTTTTATGTCCTAGGAAAAGTAATTGGAAATAATTTTGTATTATGGTTATCTCCTTTAATATATGATACTTTAGCTTTTGCTCCTCAATCTTTGATAGGCTATGTAAATGATAAATATCCCAAATTAAATTTTGGAATAATTGGAGTAGTTTTATTAACGTTTGGATTAATAGCATTTAGTTTAAATTTATTTTCGAGCGATTATTTAGAAATCGTCTTGGTTAGTTTAGGAAATGCCTTCATTCACGTTGCTGGAGCGGAGGTTACTCTTAAATCATCAGATGGTAAATTATCTCCTAGTGCTATCTTTGTTGGGGGAGGATCGTTCGGAGTTATAGCAGGTAAACTACTAAGTAGTACTAACTTATCTTTCTGGTTTTTAACAGCTCTATCATTAACCATGATTCCATTTATGATACTTGCTGATATGTATAAAAATGAATCCTCATCATCGTCGTTGAGTTGTCAAAAATTTAATTATCAAAATTTAAAATTAAATCCCAATCTTATTTTACTTTTAACAGTTTTTATAGTTATGGTTAGAGCATATATGGGGTATGGAATACCAACCTCTTGGAATAAAACTGTTATTCAAACTGTTGCCCTATATTTTGCGATGGGAATTGGTAAATCAATGGGTGGTACATTATCTGATGCTTTTGGAGCAAGAAAAATAGCGTTTATAAGTATAATAGGAGCTTTACCATTTTTATTATTTGGAGATAATTTTATGATGATTTCCTTAATTGGTGTTTTATTATTTAGTTTAACAATGCCAATTACTTTAGGAATACTGGTATCAGTTTTAAAAAGAACACCAGGCTTAGCTTTTGGGCTTACAACAATTGGATTACTCTTAGGAACGCTTCCTATCTTCTTTGTTAGATTTTCGACAAAGATTAATTGCATTATTATTTTAATTTTAACTCTAATTTGTATATTAATCGTAAATAAAGTAATACGAAAAACGGAGGTGTTAGAATGAATGAAATATATTTTGTTGTAAATAAATATTTTTTACAACATTGTATGTTACCATTTATATTAACAATAGTAACTATATTGTTAATCACAATTATAACAATTATATTAGTAAAAAAAGGATTAAAAGAAAGAGTGGAAAAATGAAAAAGATTTTAGTATTAATAATTAGTTTATTATTTATGCCATTGATGGCATTAGCTGATGGAGCAGCTCCTTACTTAAAAGGGTATAATGCTAGAGTTAGTAATCCAGAAGGAACTTATTTATATGTGAATGAAGATAAAAAAATATTCATAAAATATGATGAAGTAATCACTGATATATATATGGAATATTTAGATGAAAATGATATTTTGTGGGCTGATGGCGAGTATGGCGAAGAATATGGTATGGTAAAAGTTGAAGATATAAAACCTGTAAAAGAAAAAGTTGATTTAGAAGATTATAAACAAGAAGAAACTCTTGAAATGTATGTATATAAAGAAGGTGCTTATCTATACAAAGGGCCTTCAATGACATATAATCAAATAGATGGCAAGAAAATGTTGCCGGTTGGAACTATCGTTACTATTAAATATTATGATGAAGTTTGGGGATATGTAGAATCAAATGATTTAAAAGGATGGGTTTATATATATCATCATCTTCAAGATGGAGTACCTTTTAAAGAGATATCTAGTTTAGCTTATATCAATAAAAATAACGATGAATTACTGGTTGTGAAAGACAGTGTGTTAAAAGAAAGTCCTGTTAGTAGCAAAGCGCTTATAAAAGTTACTGCTAATGAAAAATTAACATATAAATATTACTACAATAAGCTTCATGAAAGAATGTATTATGTAGAATACAATAATATAGGTGGTTGGATTAGTCTAAATGATATAGCTTATGAAACAGAAACATCTTTCTTTACGCCTAAGGAGATAAATGTTTATAGTGATACTACAGAAAATAAATTTTTGTTTACATTACCTAGTGGAATAACAGCAAAAAATAACTATATAACTGAGTATTATCCTGGTGAACCACATTATAGTTACATAAATTACAACGGAAAAAGTGGTTGGATAAATCTTGAAGAAACTGCAACCAAAGTGGAAAAGTATTACATCATGAATACTGAAGAAATAACTTTAAAAGATAGCGCAATTAGCTCGGCAAGAGAAATAAAAAAAATAAAAAGTGGAACTAAACTAGAAGTTAAATATCAATATTGGGAAAATGTTAATGATGAATATAGAGTTTGGCTATATGTATCTGATGGTAATACTTCAGGTTGGGTAATAAAAAATAATATTATAGAAGCAGATGCTAGAAAACTTTATTGTAATTTATATGATGATTCTGTTATATACGATTCTCTTATGGGAGAAGAAACTGATAAAGTAATTAAAAAGGGACCAGTTCAATTTGAATTTGAATATATAAATAAAAAAACTAATTCTTTGGGAAACGAATCTGATGATTATTGGTATTACATCGTTAATAATGACTATGAAGGTTGGGTACATACAGGATATGAATTTTGGTGTGCTAAAAGTAAAGAAGAACTTCTAAATATTAACAACATAAATGAAAAAGAGAATGAAAAAAACAATCCTATTATCGAAGATGAAGAATCAAAAGAGAATTTTGATGATAAACAAGATCTAGACGATGAAGAAAAAGAAGAAGCTCCAAGTTATAGTGTAAAGGAAATTGCCATTTATTGTGTATGTGGAGCAATTGTTATTGCGCTAGTTGCTTTTGTAGTAATAAAAATAATTAATCAAAGAAAAGAAATGAAGAAAAATTTAACTTCTGATATTAATAATGATTCTTCTAATATTGATGAAAAATGATTATAGATAAATTATTTTTACCTAGAGTAATGTTAACTTGTTTAATATCAACGTTATTAATCGAATTATTAGTAGCAAAATTATTTAAAATAAAAAATAAAAAAGATTTTATAAATATAATTCTCGTGAATATCGTTACTAATCCGTTGGTTGTCACAATTCCATTTTTAATTAATATAACTTATGGTAGTTTCATTAGAAACATAGTTTTATTAGTATTAGAAATCTTAACTGTATTATTTGAGGGTTATATTTATAAAAAATATTTAGATTTAAAAAAGCTTAATCCATTTTTATTATCATTTATATTGAATTTATCTTCTTATGTAGGGGGAGAAATAATTAACTTAATAATATATTAAAAAAATCAGTTCATAATTATTTGAACTGATTTTTGTTTATTACAATTTTCGATATAAACCAATAGCTATACCTAAAATTGTACAATTATCTAATATAATTGGATCCATTGTATCGTTTTCCGGTTGTAATCTAATATGATCTTTTTCTTTATAAAATGTTTTTAAAGTAACTTCGTTTTCGTCAGTCATGGCTACAACGGTATCACCGTTTTTAGCGTTATTTTGACGACGAACAATTACATAATCTCCATCAAAAATTCCTTTGTTAATCATACTTTCACCACTTACATGTAAAGTAAACACCTCATGAGAAGCGGGAACTAGTGATGCCGGTAAATCAAAAAACTGATTTGGCATCTCTATTGCTTCTATTGGACTTCCTGCAGTAACCTTACCAAGTAGGGGGACTTTTACAATATCTTCATTTTGATTAGCGTATTCATTTTCTACTAATATTTCGATTGTTCTAAATTTTGAATTAGTTTTTTTTATAAGTCCATAATCTTCTAATTTTTTTAAATGAGCAAATACAGTTGCAGGACTTGATAAACCTAATCCAGCTCCAATTTCTCTAATAGCTGGTGGATAACCATGTGAGGCAATATATTTTTTTATGTAATCTAAAACTTCTTTTTGCTTTTTTGTTAAATTATATTCCATAATCTTTCCTCCATCATAAAAATAACATATTTGACGTCAAATGTCAAACAAATGTTCATTTTGTGATTGACCAAAAACAAATGTTCGTGTTATTATTTTCTTGCAAAGGAGGAAAGAGGATGAAAAAGGTTATGAAAAAATATTTTGGGGTAATTGCCTTTTATTTAGTAATAGTGGGAGGTGTAATGTTAGTAAACTATCGTTTTAGTAAACTAAATAATCCAATGCCTCAAGAACAACTCGCCATCGTATCGAAATAATTGTGTTAAATTTTAAGAAAATGAGATATAATATTTACGAGGTAGCTAATATGAAGAAAAGAATATTAATTGTTTATGCAACTTATGGAAGTGGACATAAAGCAATAGCAAAATATATCAATAATTATTTTTTAAATAAAGATAGCGAATTAGAAATAAAATTAATCGATATGATTAGTTATAGTAAAAAATTGGGAAAATTAAGTAAAAGTATTAGCGAAAACTTAATGCTTAAACACCCAATTATTTGGGACGCATTATTTAAATGGGCTGATCATAAATATACATCTCATTTTACAAACCGAGTTTCTTTAAAATGGTTCGATAAAAATGCTTTAAAAAAAGACATAATGGAATTTAATCCTGATTTAACTATTTCAACTCATTTTTATGGTAGTTGTATTATTACAGATTTTAATAAAGAAAAAGTTATTAAATCTAAACTAATTACAGTTATAACTGATTATGAAGCTCATGACTTGTGGTTAGATCATTATAATAAAGAAGAATATATTGTTGTTCCTTCAAAAGAAGAACGTCATACATTGTTAAAAAGAAAGATTGATAGAAATCATATCAAAACATTTGGAATACCAATCTTTCCTAAAGAAGAAGATTTAAGCAAAAAAGAACAAATACTAGATAAATTAAAACTTAATAAGCATATTCCGACTTGTGTATGTTTTGCTGGAGGTGGAAATGGTTCTACAGCGACTATGCCATATATTAAAGGTGTTTTAAAAAGTAATCAAAATATCAATTTAATTTTTATTGCTGGTAATAATAAAAAAGCTTACGATAAGATTAACTCTTTGGTAGAAAAATATGATACACGAAATTGTTTGATTTATGGCTTTGTAGATAATGTTCCAGAATTATTACAGGCATCAGATTTTGTTGTTACAAAACCAGGGGGAGCACAAACTACTGAATGTTTATATTTTAAAAAGCCGATGCTTTTAATAAAAAGTAGTGGAGGCCAAGAAAACTATAATATAAGTTATTTTGTTAAAAAGGGGTATGCACGAATTTTTAAAACTCCAAGAGCTATTTATAAATACTTTAATAATTTAGAACGAAATTATGCTGATATAGAGCGGATGAAAAACAAATTAAGTAAGTCAGATAATAAAGACGCTATGAAGAATTTATACGATTTAGCTAAAGATATTTTGAAAAATAGTGTCAAGAATCAGTAAAATGTTGGCTTAAAAAATGTCATTACATGTCTGAAATGTCAAATAAGCCTTGTTTTTCTTGCTTTTACCTAGGTTTTTTGCTATGTTTAATATGTAAGGATACGAACCTTATAATAAAATACTGTATTGGGAGGTACAAAAAATGTCAAAAACTGAATTAGTTGAATTTATTGCTGATAAAGCTGGGTTAACTAAAGCTGATGCTAATCGTGCTTTAGATGCTGCTTTAGAAGGTATCACAGCTGGTTTAAAAAAAGAAGGAAAGGTTGCTTTAGTTGGATTCGGAACTTTCAGTGCTAAAAAAAGAGCTGCTAGAGATGGAATTAACCCATTAACTAAAGAAGCAATCAAAATTCCTGCTAAAGTTGTAGCTTCATTCAAAGCTGGAAGCAAACTTAAAGATACTTTAAATTAATTAGAAAAGACTAACGAAAGTTAGTTTTTTTGTTAAAATAAATTAATTAAAAAAGATTGACGACGCCTCATATTTTGTATTATACTTAAATATATCAACTAAAAAAAGCAAGAGATGGTGAAGCCTTTGGAACATTATTTCTCAAATAACCCCCAAATAAAAAGTGAATTAAGAAAAGTCGATGCTAAAATAGGAGAATTACGCCTATCTTTTTTTAGTGATAATGGAGTTTTCTCAAAAGATAAAATCGACTTTGGCAGTAATTTACTTGTTACTGAAATAATGAAAAATCTTGAAACTGCTCCAACTAACATCTTAGATGTTGGCTGTGGTTATGGATTTATGGGAATATGTTTGAGCAAATATTTTTCTTGCCAAGCTGATCTGGTCGATGTTAATGAAAGAGCAGTTCATCTTTGTAAGAAAAACATTGCTTTAAATGAAGTTTCAGCAACTGCTTTTATTAGTGATATATATGAAAATATTAAAGACAAATACAATCTTATTCTTACTAATCCGCCGATAAGAGCAGGCAAAGAAACAGTTTTAAAATTCTTGAAAGAAGCTAAAAACCATCTAAATAGTAATGGTAGCTTATGGTTTGTAATTAGGAAAGACCAAGGAGCTAAAAGTATTTTAAAACTATTAGAAAATGACTATAATTGTCAAATTATAAACAAAAGCAAAGGTTTTTATGTCATAAAAGCTGAAAATCGTTGACTTTTACAAATCTTATTGTTAAAATTTTAAATTGGTGACGTATTTGTTTTTTAATATTTAGAAGCACTAAAAAATATTGTTATGGGGTGATAAAGTGGCATATAAAAATGTTAAATTCGGAGACTATCGCGAAAGAAGAAGTTTCTCAAAATCAAAAAACAACTTACAACTAGAAGACTTATTAGAAGTACAAAAGAAATCATATCAAGATTTCTTAGAAGTAGGAATTAAAGAAGTATTCGAGGATTTATTTCCTGTCGAAAGCTTCACTGGTAATCTTTCACTAGAATTTGGTGATTATTCTTTTGATGAGCCAAGATATTCTATTAAAGAAGCAAAAGAAAGAATGGTAAACTATGCTGCACCATTAAAGGTTCAAGCTAGAGTATTCATTCATGAAACTGGGGAAGTTAAAGAACAAGAAATATTTTTAGGTGATATGCCTTTAATGACTGATGCCGGAACATTTATTATAAATGGGGCAGAAAGAGTTATTGTTTCTCAATTAGTAAGAAGTCCAAGCGTTTATTTCAAACGTGAAATTGATAAAAATGGACGTCGCATTATTAGTGGAGAAGTAATACCTAATAAAGGTACTTGGTTGGAATATGAACTTGATGCCAGAGATGTTATCTATGTTCGTATCGATCGTACGAGAAAAGTACCTATTACAACATTTTTAAGAGCATTAGGTTTATCTAATGACGAAGACATTATAGCTTTATTTGGGGAAAATAAATATATAATGAATACTATTGAAAAAGATAGTACTAAAAATACTGATGAAGCCTTAATTGAAATTTATGAAAAATTAAGACCAGGTGAACCCGCTACTTTAGATAGTGCTAAAAACCAATTAGTAACTAGATTCTTTGATCGTTTCCGTTATGATTTAGCTAAAGTTGGACGTTACAAATTTAATAAGAAATTAAATGTTGTTGATCGTTTAATTAATACAACAATAGCTGAAGATATTAAAGATGGTAAAGAAGTTATTGTTGCTAAAGGAACAGTAGTAACTAAAGAAGTATTAGAAACATTAAGACCAATCTTTAAAAATGGTTATAACTTAAATGAAACAACAATTAATGAAGAGTTAGATGATTATAACAAAATTCAAGTTGTTAAAGTATATGACAAAGAAGATAAAGAAAGAATTATCAATCTTATTGGTATTGATACAAGTGTTGACGTTAAACGTCTTACAATTCCAGATGTATATGCATCAGTATCATATTATTTAAACTTATTAGATAATATTGGGGATATTGATGAAATCGATCATTTAGGAAATCGTCGTGTACGTCAAGTTGGTGAATTAATTCAAAATCAATTCCGTACTGGTATGGCTCGTATGGAAAGAGTAATCAGAGAAAGAATGACTACTCAAGAAATTGAAAATGTTACACCAAAATCATTAATTAATATTCGCCCTGTAACAGCGGCTTTAAAAGAATTCTTTGGATCAAGTCAGTTATCTAAATTCATGGATCAAGTGAATCCAATTGCTGAGTTAACTGATAAACGTCGTTTATCATCTCTAGGGCCAGGAGGATTGTCAAGAGATCGTGCTGGAATGGATGTTCGTGACGTTAACGCATCACACTATGGTCGTATTTGTCCAATCGAATCACCAGAAGGACAAAATATCGGACTTATTACATCTTTAGCTGGATACGCTAAAATAAATGAATATGGATTTATTATGACTCCATATCGTAAAGTAGAAAACGCTAAAGTAACTGATGAAATCATTTATATGACTGCTGATGAAGAAAAAGATTATTATATTTCTCAAGCAACAGTTGAATTAAATGATAATAACGAAATAGCTAACGATGAAGTTATCGTTAGAATTAATGGCGATAACGTTATGATCAAAAGAGATAAAGTTGACTATGTTGACGTAGCTCCATCACAAGTAGTAGCTATTACCACAAGTTGTATCCCATTCTTGGAATACGACGATGCTAACAGAACCCTAATGGGTGCCAACATGCAACGTCAAGCAGTTCCTTTATTAGTTCCAGAAGCACCAATCGTTGGTACTGGAGTAGAATGGATTGCTGCTCGTGATTCAGGATCTACCGTAGTTTGTAAAGCTGATGGTGTAGTTGAATATGCAGATGCTAAGAAAATCATCGTTAAAACTGCTAAAAATAAAAATACCTATTATTTAGCCAACTTTGAAAGAACAAATGCATCAACTTCATTAAATCATAAACCTTTAGTAAATGCTGGAGACACAGTTCATCGTGGACAAGTAATTGCTGATGGACCTTCAACAGAAAAAGGAGAACTTGCTTTAGGTAAAAACATGACAGTAGCATTCATGACATTTAATGGATATAACTATGAAGATGCTGTTATCTTAAATGAAAAATTAGTTAAAGATGATGTTTATACATCTTTACATATAGATCACTATGATATTGATTGTCGTGATACTAAATTAGGACCTGAAGAAATTACCAGAGATATTCCAAACGTTGGTGAAGAAGCTCGTAAAAACTTAGATGCTAATGGTATTATCAGAATTGGTACTGAAGTGAAAGAAGGAGACATCTTAGTTGGTAAAGTTACTCCAAAAGGTGTTCAAGAATTAACAAGTGAAGAAAAATTATTACATGCTATATTTGGCGAAAAAACTCGTGAAGTAAGAGATACTTCATTAAGAGTTGAACATGGTGCAGCTGGTATTGTTCATGATGTTAAAGTTTATACAAAAGAAAATAGTGATGAACTACCTGCAGGTGTTTCAAAAATAGTTCGTGTTTACATTATTCAAAAAAGAAAAATTCAAGTCGGAGACAAAATGTCTGGCCGTCATGGAAATAAAGGTGTTATCTCATTAGTATTACCAGAAGAAGATATGCCATTCATGCCAGATGGTCGCCCAGTTGATATCATGCTTAACCCTCTAGGAGTTCCATCTCGTATGAATATCGGACAAATCTTAGAGTTACACTTAGGTATGGCTGGTAAAAAATTAGGTGTTCATTATGCAACTCCAGTATTTGACTCAGCAAAATGGGCCGATATTCAAGAAGAAATGGCTGAAGCTGGTATGGCCGAAGACGGAAAAGTAGAACTTAGAAATGGACGTACTGGTGAACCATTTGATCATCGTATAAGTGTAGGTGTTATGTACATGGTTAAATTGCATCACATGGTTGATGATAAATTACATGCCCGTGCTACTGGACCTTACTCATTAGTAACACAACAACCACTTGGAGGTAAAGCTCAATTCGGAGGACAAAGATTCGGAGAAATGGAAGTTTGGGCATTGTATGCATATGGTGCTGCTCATGTTCTTCAAGAAATATTAACTGTTAAAGCCGATGACATCGTAGGACGTGTTAAAGTTTATGAAGCTTTAGTTAAAGGTAAAACTGTTAATCAAGCTGGTGTTCCAGAGTCATTCAGAGTATTAGTAAAAGAATTCCAAGCATTAGGATTAGACATGCAAGTAGTAGATCCTGATGATAATATTGTTGAATTTAAAGACTTAGAAGAAGATGAAGATAAAGATGAAGCTTTAAGAATTGACGAAATTGATACAGAAGCTTCATTAGAAGCTGGCGAAATCGTAACTGAAGGTGAAAATGATGATTACGTTGAAGAAGACGATGAACCAGATTTAGATGATTTAGAATTCCCAGGAGATATCGACATTGAAGATGAAGAAGAAGGTGAATTGATATGATAGATGTAAGTAAATTTAAAGGAATTAAAATAGGAATTGCCTCACCAGAAAAAATTAGAAGCTGGTCTTATGGTGAAGTAAAAAAACCAGAAACTATCAATTACCGTACTTTAAAACCTGAACGTGATGGATTATTTTGTGAGAAAATATTTGGACCAACAAAAGATTTTGAATGTTCATGTGGGAAATATAAAAGATTAAGATATAAAAATGTTGTATGTGATCGCTGTGGAGTAGAAGTTACTCGTTCTAAAGTTCGTAGAGAAAGAATGGGACATATTGAACTTGCTGCTCCTTGCAGCCACATTTGGTTCTTTAAAGGTGTACCTTCTAAAATGGGACTTGTACTAGATATGTCTCCAAGAGACTTAGAAGAAGTATTATACTTCGTAAGTTACGTAGTATTAGATCCAGGAAATGTTCCTTTAGAGAAAAAACAAACCCTATCTGATAAAGAATATCGTGCTTACTATGAAAAGTATGGAAATGCTTTTAAAGTAGGTATGGGTGCAGAAGCTATAAAAACATTATTAACAGAAGTTAATATTGAAAAAGAAATAGAAGATTTAAGAGAAGAATTAGAAAATGCTACTGGACAAAAAAGAATTCGTTTAGTAAAACGTTTAGATTGTTTAGTTGCTTTCTCGGAATCGAAAAATCGCCCTGAATGGATGATTTTAGATGTTCTACCAGTTATTCCGCCAGAGCTTCGTCCAATGATTCAATTAGATGGTGGAAGATTTGCAACAAGTGATTTAAATGATTTATATCGTCGTATTATTAATAGAAATAATCGTTTAAAGAAATTATTAGAACTTGGAGCTCCAACAATTATCGTTCAAAATGAAAAACGTATGCTTCAAGAAGCAGTAGACTCATTATTCGATAACGGAAGAAGAGGAAGAAGTATTACTGCTGCTGGTAACAGACCACTTAAGAGTTTATCTAATATGCTAAAAGGTAAACAAGGACGATTCCGTCAAAACTTACTTGGTAAACGTGTTGACTACTCAGGACGTAGTGTTATCGTTGTTGGACCAAACTTAAAGATGTATCAATGTGGTATTCCTAAAGAAATGGCTTTAGAATTATTTAAACCACATGTAATTCATGGATTAGTAGAAAGAGGACTTGCTCACAATATTAAAGGAGCTAAAAAATTAATCGAATCTCGTGATGAAAAAGTTTGGGATGTAGTAGAAGATGTTATTATCGAACATCCAGTAATGTTAAACCGTGCTCCAACATTACATAGACTTGGTATTCAAGCATTTGAACCGAAGTTAGTTGGTGGAAAAGCTATTCGTTTACACCCATTAGTTTGTACAGCATTTAATGCTGACTTCGACGGAGACCAAATGGCTGTTCACGTACCACTTTCTGAAGAAGCAAAAGCTGAAGCAAGAATCTTAATGTTAGGTGCTAACAATATCTTAAACCCAAAAGATGGAAAACCAATCGTTACACCATCACAAGACATGGTTTTAGGAAACTGTTATTTAACAATTGAAGAAGCAGGACTAGAAAACGAAGGTAAAGTATTTAGAAATACGAATGAAGCTTTAATGGCTTATGATCGTAAAGATATTACGCTTCATACAAGAATTGCTCTTCCCGTAAGTTCATTTAAATATAAATTATTTACTGACGAACAAAAAGATAAATATTTAGTAACAACTGTAGGTAAAATAATCTTTAATGATATCTTACCTGATACTTTCCCATATATTAATGAAGGAACAAAAGATAATATTGAAGGAATTACTCCTAATAAATATTTCCTAGAAATGGGAAGCAATATTCCAGAAGAAATTGCTAAAATGCCACTTGTAACTCCATTTGTTAAGAAAAACTTAGAAAGTATCATTGCTCAAGTATTTAAAAGATATAAAACAACAGAAACTTCAGTTATGCTAGATAAATTAAAAGACTTAGGATTTAAGTATTCGACAGTTGCTGGTGTTACTGTATCAGCTGCTGATATCAAAATAAGTCAAACTAAAGAAGCTATTATAGCTGAAGGTAAAGAAATCGTTGATAAAATTAATAAACAATTTAAACGTGGTTTAATTACGGAAGAAGAAAGATATAGTAGTGTAATCGAAGCTTGGACAAAACAAAGTGATAAAATCAAAGCCGAATTACAAGAAATGGCCAAAGGTGACTTTGAAAACCCAATCTTCATGATGATGAACTCAGGTGCTCGTGGATCTATTTCCAACTTCGTTCAACTTGCAGGTATGCGTGGATTAATGGCTAAACCAGATGGTTCTACCGTTGAAATTCCAATCACATCTAACTTCGTTGAAGGATTAAGCGTATCAGAATTCTTCTTATCAAGTCATGGTTCACGTAAAGGATCTGCCGATACAGCATTACGTACAGCAGACTCTGGATATTTAACAAGACGTTTAGTTGATGTAGCTCAAGACATAATTGTTAAAGAATTTGATTGTGGTTCAATTCAAGGGGTTGAAGTTTACGATTTAGTAAATGACAAAGATAATTCCGTAATTGAATCATTATATGAACGTATTTTAGGACGTTATTCAGCTCAAAAAATCATTAATCCTGAAACTAAAGAAGTTATTTTAGAAAAAGGTGAAATGATAACTGAAAATATCGTTGCTAAAATCAAGAAGACAAGTATTAAATCAATCGAAATTAGAAGTGTATTAACTTGTAAAACAGCTAATGGTGTATGTCAAAAATGTTATGGACGTAACTTAGCAACTGGTAACTTAGTTGAAACTGGTGAAGCTGTAGGTATTATGGCAGCTCAATCAATCGGAGAACCAGGAACACAACTTACAATGCGTACATTCCATACTGGAGGAGTTGCAGGAGGAGACGACATTACTCAAGGTCTTCCAAGAGTTGAAGAGTTATTTGAAGCTCGTACTCCTAAATATAAAGCAACAGTATCTGAAATTACTGGTAAAGTAATTAATATTGAAAATCAAAATGGAAAATATAAAATTTCTGTTGAAAATGAATCTGGTATAAGAGATCATGTAACTAACTACAACATGAAATTACGTGTTGCTGTAGGTGATAGTGTTAATGCCGGAGACAAATTAACAGAAGGTTCTATAGCCCCAAAAGAACTACTTGCTGTAACTGACCCATTAACTGCTCAAGAATACATCTTAAAAGAAATTCAAAACGTTTATAAATTACAAGGTGTTGATATTTCTGATAAACACATCGAAATAATTGTTAAACGTATGATTAGTAAGATTAGAATTGTTGATGCTGGAGATACTGATTTAGTAGATGGTTTAACTATTTCATTAAGAGAATTTGCCGAAAGAAATAAACCAGTAATCATAAATGGTGGAGTTCCTGCTACAGGAAGACCAATTATGCTAGGTATTACTAAATCATCATTAGAAACAGATTCATTCTTATCTGCTGCATCATTCCAAGAAACAACAAGAGTATTAACTGATGCCGCTATTAGAGGTACAGTTGATTACTTAAGAGGATTAAAAGAAAATGTTATCATTGGTAAATTAATCCCAGCCGGAACAGGTGCAAAACAATATAGTGATATTGAACTTTTACTAGAAAAAGAATTTATGAAAGAATCAGATGCTAGTGAATTTCTAGAAGACCAATTAATGGAAGATTAAGATTTCTCAAATGAGAAATCTTTTTTTGTCTAAAAATGTCAAACTTTACAAGATGGATTGACACTTTAAAGAAAATTATATTAAAATAAAAACATATGATAGGAGGATTATTTATGGGAGATAGTTTTGATGTAAATGATATTGGGAAATTATATTCAGATATAGACACTTTAACTCAGACAAATAATGAATTAACAAGATTAGAAGAAAGATTAAGAGGAGAATTAAATAAGGTAAAATCGGCATGGAAATCAGATGCTCAAGATAGGACATCAGCGATTGATGAACTACAAAAAGATATAAATTCACTAAGGAATTTAACAGTGGCGATAAAATCATTAAGTATTACTTTGAGTAACTTTGCGCGTAGGGCTGAAATGGCAACTAGACGATAAAAGAAAGGAATAAAAATATGAAAATACAAATAAAAGACACCTCTAAAGTTAAAACAGAATCAGAGTCATTGCAGGACAATGCTGCTAAAATGCAAGAGATTCAAAATGAAATAGAAAACATTTTATCAAGTTTAAAAAGCTATTGGGATCAAAATCAAGAAGATGCTCAGAAATTTTATGGAGATTTAAAAACAAATTCTGCACGATTAAAAACAATCTATGAAAATAGCAGTGAGTTTTCATCAGCTATGATAGAATATATAAATTATGTTGAGAAAAATTCTCAACAATCATTATAGGAGGATAAATCATGGGAAAAATTTTATTTACAACTGCAGAAATGATTAAAATAGAACTGCAAGTAACCCAATTAAAAGAAAAATTAAAATCAGTTTCAAGAGCCTCATCAGCAAACATTACAACAATAGCAAATTGTATTGCAAGCGATAATATGGCCAACCCATTAAAAACATTTAGTCAAAAAATAGAAGAGCATAGACAAGCATTAGAAAGAAATTTAAATGAATTAAATAGCTATTTAAATAGTAAAATTAAAGAATATACAAAAGTTGATCTTGAAGGACAACAAGGTTTAGAAGAAGTTCAAAGATTAGTTAATAATATTATAGAGTAAGGAGGAGAAATAATGCCAAGAATAGATTTAGACGTAGTAACTTTAAAACAAGTAAATAGTAATTTAGAAAGCGATACAAATTCTCTTACTGGGACATATTTTCCTAATGTAAAAAATAGTATATCGAGCGTTGTTTCAAATGTACACAATTCAACAATCAATAGTATGCTTAATAAAATTAGTGGTGATGTTGATTCCATAAGTCAATCAATTAATAGTAACTTTAAAAAAGTATCAGATTTTATTTTGCAACAAACAACATCATATGAAAAATCGGAAGAAGAAATCGTTAGTAGAATTAATAATATAATTTCTAAAATCCAAGAGTTTAATAATAGCTCGGTTAATAAAGCCGTTTCATCTCCTTCTATTTTTGATAAAGTAGATAATGCAAATGTTAGCTCTAGTCAAACTCAAGTTCAAAAAGGGATGACACCCAAGTTAAATAATTGGATAACTGAATTAGAAGGTGAGGGCCCAGGTACCACAACGATAAATGGTAAAGAATATTATAAGGCTTATGCAGATAATGGGACGTATGCTGCAAGTAAAGGTGTACAAGTTATAGATAATAATGGCAATAAATACTTAAGTAATGATGCGTATTTAAATAAAGATGGGGTTATTTATGTAGAAAAAAACGCTGTTGATGGTTTATATAATCAAGAAATTGTTAGTAAGAAAAATCAAGTGATTGCTGCTGCAAATGAACATAATGTGTCTTTAAATGAGGATCAAGTTAATGCATTAACAAGTTATGTTTATAGAACAGGTACTGGTCGTGGACAACATGAAGAAGCGATAATCGCTTATGCAGAGGGAGGAAATGAAGGATTAAGAGATTGTATGTATTCACATGCAAGCTCTACAGCTGCTCAAAAGAGAGTTCAAGCAGAATACACGTTGTTTACTACAGGAGTTTATACGGATAACCCGTACGATCAACCTTTACAATCTTATTAATATAAAAAAAGAAATTAATAATTTTCTTTTTTTATTTATGGAATTAATTTAAATAGTTTGCTAATATATAACGGGAAAAATTAGCGTTACTAGAGTTGAATTTAAGGTAAATGGTGTTAAAAAAGAATGCGATTTACATTATCGTGGCTTTTTATGAAAAAGGGAAAAAATATAACCATATTTTATAATCCTAATAAATATTGGGAAATTGATTGTGTTGAAGGAAATGTTTTTACTTTAGTTTTAGGAATTTTATTTCTTATTACATCGTTTTATGGTATTCTAATTTAAACAAAAGGAAGTGTTTTTAGTGATTTTAGCTATAGTAGGTCCAACTGGAGTTGGTAAAACAAAATTAAGTATTGAATTAGCAAAATATTATAATGCTATTATAATTAATTGTGATGCCATGCAAGTTTATCAAGAAATGAATATTGGTACCGCGAAAATAACTGAAGAAGAAAAAGAAAATATTCCTCATCATTTATTTGATATTTGTAATTTAGATGATAATTATTCAGTTTTTAATTATCAACAAGATGCTCGTAAGTTATTAGAAGAAAATAAAGATAAAAATATTATTTTGGTAGGTGGAACAGGATTATACTTAAAAGCTTTATTATACGATTATGAATTTGCTAAACAAAATGATGAGAATTATGAAAAATATTCAAATGAAGAATTATATAAGTTAGCTATAAAAAAGGATCATGAAGTTGATATCCATCAAAATAATCGCCAAAGATTAATTAGCTTTTTAAAAAGGGAAAATTCACCGAAAACTACAAAAAAATTATATGATGCACAAATAATAGGACTTACAACTTCTAGAGAAAAATTATATGATATTATAAATAAGCGTGTAGATAAAATGATTGAAAATGGCTTGCTTGAAGAAGCTAGGAATTTATATCAAAAATATCCTGATAGTAGAGCATTAAATACGGCGATTGGATATAAAGAATTATTTAAGTATTTTAATAATGAAATAACTTTAGATGAGGCTATCTATCAAATTAAAATTAATTCTCGTCATTACGCCAAAAGACAATATACATGGTTTAATCATCAATTAAATGTTAAATGGGTTGAGGTTGACTTTAATAATTTTAATAACACGATAGAATGTGTCAAACAATATATCGACAATGGAGCGTAAAACAACAAAATAAATGTATACTTTTAGACAAGTTAAGTGTTAAGATAGTAATGTAACGAAAGATAGTGATTATTATGATATTAGGATTAGAAAGTTTTTTAAATACATTTATGGCCCTATCATGGGTAGATTTTGTTTTCTTTTTAGCTGTGCTAGCATTGATTATTTTAATTGTAACATTAATTTATTTTATTAAAATAAATGATCCTGAAGAGGAAGTGAAAAACGATATTGTAAAAATATCGGATATTGTTAATGAAGAACCAATTAGTATAGCTCCACTTATTGAAGATGAAACTGAAAAAGAAGAATTATTAGATTTAAAAGCAATAACTGAAGCTTTAGAACAAAGAGATACTAGAATAATTGACATGACTGAATATGAAGAAGAACAAGAACAAAGAGCAATTATTAGCTATGATGAATTAATTGAAAAAACTAATAATTTAAAAATAAATTATGAAGAAGAACAAACACTTGGAGATTTAACCATAAAAAAAGTTGACCTAGAAAATTTAGTTGCTCCAGCTGAAGTTGAAACTCCCAAAATAAATGTTCAAGTTATTAGTTATCAAAAAGAAGAAGCTTTTTTAGAAGCGTTAAAGAAATTACAAGAACAACTTAATTAGTTGTTTTATTTTTTTATAAAATTATTGTATAATTAAACAAGGTGTTATTTATGAATCAGAAAAATATTAGAAACTTTTGTATTATAGCTCATATCGATCATGGTAAAAGTACGCTTGCTGATCGTATTTTAGAAGTAACTGGAGCTGTTGATAAAAGACAAATGAAAGAACAACTTTTAGATAATATGGACTTAGAAAGAGAACGAGGTATAACTATTAAGCTTAATGCTGTTAAGTTAAATTATACTTTTAATAACGAAGAATTTATTTTAAATCTTATAGATACTCCGGGGCATGTCGATTTTTCTTATGAAGTATCAAGAAGCTTGGCAGCTTGTGAAGGAGCAATCTTAGTAGTTGATGCCGCTCAAGGTATCGAAGCTCAAACTCTTGCCAACCTTTATTTAGCTCTAGCAAGTGATCTAACCATTATTCCAGTCATTAATAAAATAGATTTACCTAATGCGGATGTGCCAAAAGTAAAAGAAGAACTAGTTAGAGTATTGGGGTTTAAGGAAGAAGAGATTATTTGTTGTAGTGGAAAAACTGGTGAAGGTGTAAAAGAATTAATTGAAGCAGTCATAACTAGAATTAATCCTCCTAAAATCAATAATGCCGGACAAACTAGAGCATTAGTATTTGATAGTTATTTTGATCCTTATCGTGGTGTTATTTTGCTTGTTAAAGTAGTTGATGGAGAAATAAAAACAACTGATACTATTAAAATGCTTCAAACTAAAAGTAGCTTTGGTGTAGTTGAACTTGGTGTTAATACTCCAAAAGAAGTAAAAAAAGATAGTTTAATATGTGGCGAAGTAGGTTTTATATGTGCTAGTATTAAAGATATTTCTAAAGTAGCAGTTGGAGATACTATAACAGTAGAAAGAAATTTAAGTAACGAACCACTTGCCGGGTACAAACCAATGAAGCCCATGGTTTATTCAGGAATATTTCCAATTGAACCAAACTTATTTGAAGCTTTAAAAGAAGCTTTAGAAAAATTAAAATTAAATGATGCGGCTTTGTCATACGAACCAGAAACATCTGATGCTTTAGGATTTGGTTTTAGAGTAGGTTTCTTAGGTTTATTACATATGGATATTATAACTACCAGAATTCAAAGGGAATTTAATATCGATGTCATTGCAACAAGTCCAAGTGTTATCTATGATGTTTATTTAACTAATGGAGAAATGATAAAAATAGATTCTCCTAATAAAATGCCTGATCGGGCAACAATAGATAGAATAGAAGAGCCATATATCTATACTAATATAATTACACCATCAGAATATATTGGTCCAATTATGGAATTATGTCAAAATAAAAGAGGTATTTATAAATCATTAGAATATATTGATGAGGCAAGAGTTAATATTCATTATGAAATTCCTTTATGTGAAATTGTATATGATTTCTTTGATAAATTAAAAAGTTATACGAAAGGATATGCTTCTTTTGATTATGAAATATGTGGTTATAAACCAAGTGATTTAGTTAAAATGGATGTTTTATTAAATGGAGATATTGTTGATGCCTTAAGCGTTATAGTCCATAAAGATTTCGCTTATCCGAGAGGAAGAGCAATTACCCAAAAATTAAAAGAATTAATTCCAAGACAAATGTTTCAAGTTCCAATTCAAGCTAGTATAGGCAGTAAAGTAATCGCTAGAGAAAACATTAGTGCTATGCGTAAAAACGTTTTAGCAAAATGTTATGGTGGAGATATTACGCGTAAAAGAAAATTACTAGAAAAACAAAAAGAAGGTAAAAAGAAAATGAAAATGGTTGGTAGTGTAGAAGTCCCTCAGGAAGCATTCCTAGCTGTTTTAAGCGGAGAAGAATAATGATTTCTTCTGCATATATCCATATACCTTTTTGTAAAAATATTTGTTCTTATTGTGATTTTTGTAAAATGTTTTATAAGAAAGATTGGGTAGATAAATATCTAATTGCACTAACAAACGAAATTAAAGATCGTTATCACAACGAATTATTAAGGACTATTTATATAGGTGGAGGAACTCCTTCTTGTTTAGATAATATTCAATTAAAATATTTACTTAAATTAATAAATCATTTAAATATTAAAAATTTAGAGGAATTTACTATCGAATGTAATTTAAATGATATAACTGACGATTTTTTACAAACTTTACAAAATTATCGCGTAAATAGAATAAGTATTGGAATTCAATCGTTTAATCCCGATAAATTAAAAACCTTAAATAGATTTCATACTTATGAAGAAGCAGAAGTAAAAATAGCTTTATGTCATAAATATAATATAAATAATATTAATCTTGATTTAATTTATGGAGTAGGAAATGAAACTTTAAAAGACTTAAAAGAAGATTTAAGATTATTCTTAAAATTAAAACCAACTCATATAAGTACATATAGTCTAATAATTGAAGATAATACGCTTTTGAAAATAAAAAATCAAGAACCAATTAGTGATGAACTTGATTACAATATGTATGAATACATTTGTAAAAAACTAAAGTCTAAAGGATATAATCATTATGAAATAAGTAACTTTGCTTTAAATGGCTATGAATCTAAACATAATTTGGTTTATTGGCATAATGAAGAATATTATGGATTTGGTTTAGGAGCCTCTGGATATATTGAAGATACTAGATATGAAAATACGAAAAACTTAACTAAATATTTAAATAATGATTATGGGAAAAACATTACTCTTTTAGGAAAAAAAGAGAAAATGGATAATGAGCTAATGCTAGGTTTTAGATTATTAAAAGGAATTAATAATAATAATTTCAAAAATAAATATGATGAAGACATTGAAAGTGTTTATCCGATAAAACCACTATTAAAAAATAAAGACTTAATAAAGAAAAAAGGGTATATTTTTATTAATCCTAGTAAATTATATATAATGAATGAAATACTCATTAAAATGATTTAAAGGATTGATAAATATGTTAGATAAATTAGAAATTACCAATGGAAAATTATCACCAGATTATAATAAGTATAATGATACGTATACTGTTAAAGTAGAAAAAGATGTAACTAGTTTAGACATTAACTATGAAACTACTGAAAATGTTAAAGTAGAAATATTTGGTAATGATAATTTAAAAGAAGGAGAAAATAAAATAGTTATCTCTATAAACAAAGAAGATAACTATGAATATATTTATCTAACAGCTATAAAAGAATCATCCCAAACAGTATTTTCTGGAATATCTGATGTTACAACATTAGAAATTGGTAATACAGCTCCTGTGTATGTTGCTCCTTTAATTGGGGCAAGTTGCTTTCTAATTATCTTAACTTTATATGCTATGTTATTTACTTCAAAAAAGAGAAAATAAATTACTCAACTCATCTATATACTTAAATAGGTGAGTTTTTTTGAAATTAATTGCCCATCGTGGAGTTGTAACTAAAAAGATAAAAGAAAATACTTTAGAAGCATTTAAGAAAGCTATTTTGGATGAAAAATATGCTGGATTTGAGTTAGATGTAAGACAGACTAAAGATAAAAGGTTTGTTATTCATCATGATTTGTTACATAATGATAAATTTATTTCTGATTATGATTACAAAGAAATAAAAAATGAAATGCCAAAGTTATCTGATGTTTTGAAATTAGATACTGATAAAATTATTTTAATAGAAATAAAAGATTATAAAATAGATTATCAATTGTTTCTAAAGTTAATAAATAAATATTCTAATAAAAATATTTATGTTATGAGTTTTCATAATAATGTAATAAAAGGATTAGAAAAATTAAATTGTCCTTTTAAATTAGGAGTTTTAAACTATCTTATTAATACGGAAGTTAATTATGGGTATGATTTTATTTGTTATATAAATAGTTTTATAAATAGTAAAGTGATAAAATATTGTGATAAACATAATATAGATTTATTTTCATATGCAATTTATGATAAAAAACAAGTTATAAATCAAAAAATTTATTATATTGTTGATGATGAAACTATAAGATAATTGAATTTTGTGTTTTAGATTAAAAAGTGCTATAATACATAACTAAAGAAAGAGTGATTATTATGGCTTATATTGAATTTAAAAATGTTTCAAAAATATATAATACAGGAGAAGTAAAAGTTCATGCATTAGATAATGCTAATTTTTCGATTGAACAAGGAGAACTTGCCGTGATTTTGGGACCATCTGGAGCGGGTAAGACAACCGCTTTAAATATCTTAGGTGGTATGGATAATGCTACAGAAGGGAAAATAATTGTCGCTAATAAAGATATCACTAAATATAAAAAGAAAAAAATAATTAAATATCGTCGAGAAGATATTGGTTTTGTTTTTCAATTTTATAATCTGGTGCAAAACCTAACAGCATTAGAAAATGTTGAACTAGCAACTGAAATTAGTAAAAAACCATTGCCAGCTAAAGAGGTATTAGCAAGTGTTGGTTTAGAAGATAGATTAAATAACTTTCCTAGCCAGTTATCTGGTGGAGAACAGCAAAGGGTTGCTATTGCCAGAGCCATTGCGAAAAATCCGAAGATCTTACTTGCTGATGAACCGACTGGTGCATTAGATTACAATACGGGAAAACAAATTTTAAAACTACTCGCTGATACCGCTCATAAAAAAGGTATTACGGTAATTATAATCACTCATAATAGCGCTATTGCCCCAATGGCTGATAAAGTAATATCATTTAAAAATGGAACAGTTATTGAAGAAAAGATTAATCAAAATTCAGTAGATGTTGAAAGGATTGAATGGTAATGAAAACTTTATTAAAGATGAGTTTCGTTTCCATCAAAAAAAGTTATAAAAGATTTATTTCAATATTAGCAATAGTTTTACTAGGAGTAGGTTTCTTTGCTGGTATAAAAGCTACTAGTCCAGATATGCAAGATACTTTAAATAATTATTATGAAGAAACTAATTTTCAAGATATAAATCTAATATCCACATGGGGTATCGCAGAAGACGAAATAGCTTACTTGCAAGAAAATGACTATGAAGTTGAAGGAATCAAAACTTTAGATGCATTAGTTAATTCCAAAGAAGATGAAAATAAAGATGCTGTTAAAATTTTATCTTATAATAAGGATAAAAAAATTAATAAGTTATCCATAATTGAAGGAAGACTTCCTGAAAATGAAAATGAATGTGTTATCGATTATAGCGATGTTACAACACTACATCAAATAGGTGAAGAATTAGTTGTAAATGATGATAATTTAAAAACTAAAAAATATGAAATTGTTGGTATTGTTAAAACTCCTTTATATATATCGTTAGAAAGAGGTACGACTAGTTTATCTTCTGGAAAAATAAATTATTTTATCTATGTTTTAGAAAGTGAATTTGATACTGATTATTATACTGAAGCAGTAATTAAGCTAGCTAATTTAGATGCGTTTAGTAAAGAATATGAGCTATTAGCGGAAAAAGAAGTTAAAAAATTAGAAAAAATAACTAGAGAATTTGCTGAAGAAAGATATAACGAAGAAAAAAGTAATGCTTTAGAAGAATATAATGATGGTGTCAAAAAATTAAATAATGAAAAAGCTAAATTTAATAAAGAAATATCTTCAGCAAAAGCAAAAATAACCAATGGTAAAAAAGAATATGAAAATGGCTTAAAAGAATTAAACATTAATAAAACAAATTTTAATAATGAATATTATTCACAAAAAGAATCTATTAATAAAACATTGGAGCAAATCGCTACCGAAATAACTAATGTTGAAAATAGTTTGCAATATATAATTGATGAAGAAACATTAAATGCGATCAATCAAAATTTAATTGTTTTAGAAACTCAAAAAGAAGAATTAAATAATGGTTTATTACTTTTAGAACAAACATATACTAATAATCAAATTGAGTTTGCTAAAGCTGAAAAGATGCTAGCAAGTACGAAAAAAACTTTAGAAGAATCTGAAAAAGAGTTAAATGTTAATATCAAAAAAGCTAATAAAGAATTTGCTGAAGCAGAAGAAAAGTTAGCTAATGTCATAGATAAGATTGAATCTTTAGAACAACCAATTTGGTATATTTTAGATCGTGATTCTAATATTGGTCATTATCAATATAAACAAGATACGGAAAGAATTGCTAATCTAGGTCAAATATTTCCTTTGGTATTCTTTGTTGTTGCTATCTTGGTTTGTTTAACTTCGATGACTAGAATGATTGAAGAAGAACGTAGTGAACTGGGAACTTTAAAATCATTAGGATATTCTAATAGTCAAATTTTGTTTAAATATATTATTTATGCATCTACTGCAACTATAGTGGGATCTGTTATTGGGCTAATTATTGGTTTTAAATTATTACCAACTATCATTTTTAAGATGTATTCTTTAATGTATAATATAGGAGACATAATTATTAGCTTTAATGTTTACTATGCTTTATTAGGTACTCTATGTGCGATAGCTTGTACTTTAGGAGCAACAATTATCGTCGCTAGTAAATCACTGAAAGAACAACCGGCTATGTTAATGCGTCCAAAAAGTATCAAAAGTGGTAAAAGAATTATTTTAGAAAGAATAGGATTTATTTGGAAACGTTTAAAATTTACCCAAAAGGTAACTTTTCGAAATGTTTTTAGATACAAAAAAAGAATGTTAATGACTATTATTGGAGTATCCGGTTGTACAGGATTAATCATTGCTGGATTTGGTTTAAAAGATTGTGTGACAGGAATGGTCGGATCGCAATACAATGACATCTTTACTTATAATTTAGAAATATCCTTAGAAGATGATGCAAATAAAGATGCAGTTATCAAAAAAATAAATGAGTTAGAAGAAGTAGACGAAACCTTAAAAGTTTACAAAGAGACAATCACTTTAGATGGATATGATACTACTCAAGCTATCACCTTAGTAGTCCCTTTTGCTGAAACAACTAACTTTATTAAACTAAAAGATCGTAAAACGCAAGAAACATTTGATTTATCCAATGGGTTAATTATAAGTGAAAAGTTAGCTAGTTTATTAGAAATAAAACAAGATGATAAATTAATCATCTCGGGAGAAGAATTATATGAGGAAAAAGTTGCGGCTATAACAGAAAATTATTTATATCATTTTATTTATATGAATAAAGAAACTTATAATTCTAATGAATATAATTCTGTATTAATTAAAACGGTCAAAATGAGTGAAAAAGAAGAAAAGGTATTTGCCGAAAAAATAAAAAAAATAGAAGGTATATCTAGTTTGTCATTTACTTCGACAATGTCCCACGCCTTTGATAATACTATGGAAAACTTTGAATATGTTGTTATTGTTTTAATCGTATCCGCTAATCTATTAGCATTTGTTGTTTTATATAACTTAGCAAGTGTTAATATGAGCGAACGTCAAAGAGAGTTAGCCACTATTAAAGTTTTAGGATTTTATGATAAAGAAGTATTTAATTACATTGGTAGAGAAACAACTATTTTAACAATCATAAGTTTAATTTTTGGTATGGGAGTAGGAAGGATACTGACAACCTTTATTATTAAAACCTGTGAATTAGACATGATTATGTTTAATCCAACGATTAAATTAACTAGTTATTTATATGGAATAGTTTTAACAATTGTATTTACTTTAATAGTTAATATTACAACTTATTTTGCCTTGAAGAAAATAAAAATGGTTGAATCATTAAAAAGTGTTGAATAAAAAAACTTCATATGCAATTTTGCTATGAAGTTTTTTATAAAATTTGTTTTGTTTCTTGAGAATGAAGTTTACTTATTGTATAATTGTATATAGGAAATATTTAACTGTTGAGTACTTGCCAACTTCTTAGGAAGGAGGCTTGAAATTATGAAGAAAAAAGATCTGTTAATCTCATTTCTAATACTAATTATCATTTTATTAATAGTCTCTTTAATGATACTATCTATAAAAAAATAGTACTCAATCTTACGATTAAGTACTTTACACATTTAATTGGGTAAGTACTCAACACGGAAAAAGTTAAGTATTTCCCTTTTTTATTTTATGCAAGATTTCTTTCTTACATACTAATAATAACATATATTATTTATTTTGACAAGCAAGATAAAATATTAAACCCTTTTACTCATTTAACCAAAATAAAAAAAACTCATACTATAAAAGTAGGAGGTTTTTTATGGATTACTTAACTATTATTGGTATAATGCTACCTTTTGTAGGAACAACATTAGGTGCAGCCTTGGTTTTCTTTTTAAAAAACAATATTAATAAAAAATTACAGAAATTTCTTTTAGGATTTGCTGCTGGCGTTATGATAGCTGCTTCTATTTGGTCACTTATTATTCCTTCAATTGAAAAATCTAGTCATTTGGGGAAATTAAGTTTCTTACCAGCTGTAATTGGGTTTATTTTAGGAATGTTATTTTTGCTCGTATTAGATAAATATATTAACAAATGTCATGTTAAAAACAAAAAAACTAACATGTTATATCTAGCTGTTACCATGCATAATATTCCTGAAGGTATGGCCGTAGGAGCGGGATTTGTAGCATATTTAACTAATGGGAATTCTTTATATTTAGCAAGTGCTTTAGTATTAGCTATTGGAATAGCGGTACAAAACTTCCCAGAAGGTGCTATTATATCTTTACCATTAAAAGCAAGTGGGTTTAGTAAATTAAAATCATTTTATTATGGTATGGCATCAGGAATAGTAGAACCTATTTTTGCTATTATAACAATTTTACTAGCAGCTTATTTAGTTCCAATTTTACCATATCTACTTTCGTTTGCCGCTGGAGCTATGATTTATGTAGTAGTAGAGGAACTTATTCCAGATGATGATAATTATAAAACTAGTTTAAAAACAATTGGAGTAATGGTAGGATTCGTTATAATGATGACTTTAGACATAGTACTAGGCTGATTTGCAAAAAATACCCAAATAAGCTATAATTATATATAGGTGATTTAAATGCAAATAAATTCAGTAGATTTACCAAATATAGCAGTTAGAGTAAGTCAATATCCAACCGATAATTTGCCGGAGTTTTTGCTAGTAGGGAGAAGTAACGTTGGGAAAAGTAGTTTTATTAATACTTTAATTGAAAGAAAAAACTTTGCTAGGACGAGTGCTAAACCTGGAAAAACCCAAACCTTAAATTTCTATTTAGTTAATAAAGAATTTTATTTAGTTGATGTTCCGGGATATGGTTATGCAGCAGCCGGTAAAGACAAAAGACAAAAGTTTGGCCTTATGATTGAAGAATATTTAAAAACTAGAGAAAATCTAAAACAAGTATTTATGCTGATTGACTATCGTCATAAACCTACAGAAGATGATTGCTTGATGTTTGATTTTCTAAAATATTATAATTTAAATATTACAATCATTGCTACTAAAGCAGATAAAGTAAGTAAAAATGCTCGTGCTAAACAAGATAAATTAATTAAAGATACTTTAAAATTAACAGATGAAGACAAGGTAATTACTTTTTCTACAATAACTAAAAAAGGTAAAGAAGATGTCTATGAAGAAATAAAAAGACATTTAGTTAACGAAAGTTAACTTTTTTTCTTGTTTATTTTAGCTAAAAAACTTATAATAAAGATGATAGGTGATGAAGATGAAAAATAAAAAAGGATTTACATTAGTAGAAGTATTAGGGGTTGTGGCAATATTGGCTTTGTTAGCAACGATAGCTACACCAGCAATATTAGCTACATCAAATAGAATAAAGAAAAAAATGTATGATACAAAAGTAAAATTAATAAAAGAAAATGCCATTTTATATGCTGAGAAAGAAGGGCTTACTAGTGGTAGATATCAAGTTTATAAATTGTGTGAATATGGGTATGTAACGCCAGATGAAAATGTAGGATATAATGGATGCTTAAAAAACCCTTATAACGATAAAGATATGGGAACAGCTTGTTATTTTAATGTGAAAAAAGAAACTAATGGTCGTTATACAATTACATTTCCGGAAAGTGCAGCAAGTCCTGATTGTAAAGCACAATAATATGTGGTAAAATACCTGGCTTGAAAGGTGTGATATTATGCCAAAAACTGTTTGTTTAATTGGAAGACCAAATGTAGGAAAAAGTACCATATTTAATCGCTTAATTAAAGAAAAAAAGTCGATTATTTTAGATACTCCTGGTATAACTAGAGATAGAATATATGGTTCTGTTACTTATAAAGATAAAAAATTTGATTTAATTGATACCGGGGGAATAGATTTAGGTAAAGATGATTTTAACGAAGATATTAAAATACAAGCTTCTTTAGCAATTGAAGAATCTGATTTGATTTTATTTGTTATTGACGGAAAAGAAGATTTAACAAACAATGATTTTCGTATTAGAGATATGCTTATTAAATCCGACAAAGAGGTTATTGTCGTAGCTAATAAAATTGATAATAAGCAAAGAGAAGATAATATTTATGCATTTTATGAATTAGGGTTTGAAAAAATATTTGCAGTTAGTGGAGAGCATAACCTAGGTTTTAATGAACTTTTAGATGAAATAACTAAAGATGTTAATGTAACAAACGAAAATGAAGAAGATGATATCTTAAAGTTTTGTATTATTGGAAGACCAAATGTAGGTAAAAGTAGTTTAATAAATGCTTTACTTAATGAAGATAGAGTAATAGTAAGTGATGTAGCGGGAACAACAAGAGATGCCATTGATACAAAATTTACTTATGATCATAAAGAGTATATTGCTATTGATACAGCCGGAATGCGTAAAAAAGGTAAGATTTATGAAGAAGTGGAAAAATATAGTTTGCTTCGTAGTATGAAAGCAATTGAACGTAGTGATGTTTGTGTTATTGTCATTGATGCATCTACGGGAATTATTGAACATGATAAACATATAGTTAGTTATGCAACTGAAGCTGGAAAAGCCATTGTTTTAGTAGTTAATAAATGGGATACTGTTGCAGATCCTAATATGGATATTAAAAGATGGAAAAAAGACATTGAAAACAATTTCCAATTTATTCCGTACACTAAATTAGTTTTTTTGTCGGCTTTAAATAAAAAAAGAATCCATATGTTAATGCCTGAAATAATTAGTGCACATGAAAATAATCGTAAAGAAATAAAGACATCTTTATTAAATGATATAATTACTGAAGCAGCAGCTCTTCATCCTGCTCCTTCATATAAAGGAAAGAGATTAAAAATATATTTTGTTTCTCAAACTGGAGTTAAACCGCCTAAATTTACATTTCAAGTTAATAACAAAGGGTTAGTTCATTTCAGTTATGAAAGATATTTAGAAAATAAAATTAGAGAAAACTTTGATTTCACAGGAACCCCAATCATTTTACAATTTAAAAACAAGGCTGAAAAATAAAAAGCGTCATTGATTTAATGCAATTTTTGAATCAATACGCTTTTGTTTTATTATTCTTTTTTTATCTTGAACAAAAAATTCACTGACATTTACCTTTAATTTCTTTGCAAGTCTATCTAAAAAATCAACAGTCACATTTACTTCACCACGTTCAACACTTGCTAGATATTTAACTGAAAGATTATGAGAAGTATAAAATTCCTCTTGCGAAAGGCCTGTTTTATATCTTATATATTTTAGATTTTGACCAATTAACTGCTTTGTTGTCATTACACCATTCCTTTAACTAAAATATATTTCCTAATAGCAAAAAAGTCCACCTAGTTATAACTTGATAAAATTGACAAAACAACGAAAATGTTTTATTCTTTAATAGAGGGAAAATAAATGAATAAAAAAAGTAAATTAATAAAATTAGAATCAATAAGAATAAAAAATAATTTATCATATTTAGATATGGCCCAAAAACTTCATATTAGTAAAGCGTATTACTGGCAGATAGAAAATGGTAATCGAAATCTTTATTATAAGATGGCTAAAAAAATCGCCGAAATATTTAATATGAAACCTGATGAGTTATTTTATGAAGATTTAAAATAACTTTTTTATTTGTTTTACATATATTAAATTAGGAGGTTTACTCATGGCATTTAATGATGGATTTTTTAAAAAGGTAGAGAAAAAAACAAAGGTTGATAAAAATACTATTTTGAATTTGGCCCAAAAACTACAAAACGGAAATATGAAAGATGAAAATACTTTAAAAGAGATAATACAAACACTAAGTAAGATGACAGGTAAGAAAGTAAGTGTAGAACAAGAAGAAAAAATAATTTCTAAAATTGTTAACGACGAAGTACCAAAAGGCGTAGACAAAATGTTTTAGTTAAAATAATCTAGCATTTGTTATGTATTTTAGTTAAAAGTCTTGAAAAATATTTTTATAAATGATATATTAAAAAAGTAAAGTGATGCGAAAAGACTAGTAATTAAGAATCAATTTTTTAGAGAATTAGTGGTTGGTGGAAACTAATAAATTTAGCTTAATGAATCTACTTTTCAAATGGATTTAATATATCCCGGGTAAAACCGTTAGCTAAAAATTAAGTTAAAGTAAGGATGGCACCGCATTTTTTGCTCCTAGCAAAGAGTGGTGTCTTTTTTATTTTAAAGGTGGTGAAATGTTGTTAAAAGATATCATCCCGGAATCTCTTGTTATGGAAATAACTTTAGAAGGTAAACAATCTGCAAAAGCGGAAAAGCTAGTTAATTATTTATTTGAAACAATAACTGATAAAACCGGAGAATGCTATTTAAATCATTTACATAATGTAGCAAGAAATTTTCAAGACGAGATGAGATATTCTGTTGGATTGTTACATGATATAATTGAAGATACAAAAATTACAATGACTGATTTAGCAATTTTAGGTTTTCGAGAATCATATATTGAAGCAATAATGTTATTAACGAAGAAAGAGTTTGAAACATATGATGAGTATATTGACCGATTAATCTCATCAGACAATACTGTAGTACTTGATATAAAACTTGCTGATATAACTCATAATATGAATGAAGAAAGATTAAGTAGGTTATCTGCTATAGAAAAAGAGAAATTTTTGAAAAAGTATATACCTGCTAAAATAAAAGTTGAAGAAAGAAGGAAAAAATTATTATGATAGATATTAAATTAATTAGAGAAGAAAAAGACAAAGTTATTAAAAATTTACAAAAGAAGTTTCAAGAAGAAAAAATTCCAATGTTAGACACTATTTTGGAAGTGGATCAAGAAAGAAGAGAAAATCAATTAAAAGGCGATGAACTAAGAAATAAAAGAAACCAAATAAGTAATGAGATTGGAATATGTTTTAAAAATGGTCACAAAGAAGAAGCAGAAAGTAAAAAGGCTGAAGTTATGCAAATCAATAATGAGTTGGTTGAAATTGAAGAAAAGGAAGAACTGCTTGCTACTAGATTGAAAGAATTAATGTATCAAATTCCTAACATTATTGATGATTCTGTACCAGTTGGTAAAGATGACAGTGAAAATGTAGAAATTGAAAGATTTGGTGAACCAGTTGTTCCTGATTATGAAATACCATATCATGCTGATATATGTGATGCTTTATCAGGTTTAGATAAAGAAAGTGCTGGAAGAACCAGTGGTAATGGTTTTTATTATTTAATGGGAGATATAGCAAGACTTCATTCAGCGATGATTTCTTATGCTAGAGATTTTATGATCGACAAAGGCTTTATTTATTGTGTACCTCCATTTATGATTCGTAGTGATGTAGTTACAGGGGTTATGTCATTTGCAGAGATGGACGCAATGATGTATAAAATAGAGGGTGAAGATTTATATTTAATTGGTACTTCTGAACATTCTATGATTGGTAAATTTAAAGGTCAAATTGTTAAAGAAGCAGAACTTCCTATCGCCTTAACATCATATTCACCATGCTTTAGAAAAGAAGTAGGAGCTCATGGCTTAGAAGAAAGAGGATTATATCGTGTTCACCAATTTGAAAAGCAAGAAATGGTTGTTTTATGTAAGCCAGAACAAGCAATGGATTGGTATAATAAGATGTGGAAGTATACTGTGGAATTTTTCCGTAGTTTAGATGTGCCAGTACGTACTCTAGAATGTTGTAGTGGAGATTTAGCTGATTTAAAAGTTAAATCTTGTGATGTCGAAGCTTGGAGTCCAAGACAGAAAAAATACTTTGAAGTTGGTTCCTGTTCTACATTGGGGGATGCTCAAGCAAGACGTTTAGGAATCAAAGCAAAAGGTGAAAATGGCAATTACTATTTATCAACGCTTAATAATACCGTAATTGCTTCTCCAAGAGGTATGATAGCTGTTTTAGAAAATAACGTTAAGGCTGATGGAAGTGTTAATATCCCTAAAGCATTACAACCATATATGGGTGGTTTAGAAGTTATTTATCCAAATAAAAAATAATTTTAGATGAAGGCTTTAATTAGTCTTCTTTTTTTGTTATAATACTGGCATTAAGAAGTGAGTGATTTAAATGAATTTACCAAATATGCAAGGAGCTAAGATTAGAACAGATAAAAAAGTAGAACATATTAATTTAGATAATAATATTCCTAAAAGTTTTGAAGGAAAAAAATATTTTTTAAGAACATATGGCTGTCAAATGAACGTGCATGATTCTGAGCAAATAAGAAAGTATCTTGAAAAATTTGGGTTTACAATGACTGAAGAGTTAACGGAAGCTGATATAGTAGTTTTAAATACTTGTGCCATTAGAGAAAATGCCCATGATAAGGTATTTGGCTTTTTAGGAAGATGTAAGCATTTAAAAAGAGAAAAACCGGAACTTATAATTGCTTTAGGTGGGTGTATGAGTCAAGAAGAAAGTGTTGTTAATGAAATTAAAGCTAAACATTCTTATGTAGATATTGTCTTTGGTACTCATAATATCCACGAACTTCCAAAAATGATTTTAGAAGCAAATAAAAAATTAAATATAATGGTTTATTCATATGAAGGTAACGTTTATGAAAACATAAAATATAGTAGGGATTCTAAAATAACAGCTTGGGTAAATATTATGTATGGTTGTGATAAGTTTTGTACTTATTGTATAGTTCCTTACACGAGAGGAAAGCAAAGAAGTAGAAAAATGGAAAATATTTTAGAAGAAGTTAGGGAGTTAAAAGAATTAGGTTACCAAGAAGTAACTTTGTTAGGACAAAATGTAAATGCTTATGGTAAAGATTTAGATGAATCATACGATTTTAGTGTCTTATTAGAAAATGTTGCTAAGATAGGAATTCCACGTGTAAGGTTTGTAACATCTCATCCTTGGGATTTTACTGATGAAATGATATCTTTAATAGCAAAACATGAAAATATAATGCCTTACATACATTTACCATTACAAAGTGGATCTGATCGAATTTTAAAATTAATGGGAAGAAGATATACGAAAGAGGAATACTTAACATTATTTAATAAAATAAAAGAAAACATTCCAAATGTTGCTATAACGACTGATATTATTGTTGGATTTCCTAATGAAACTGAAGAAGATTTCTTAGAAACATTAGATGTTGTAAATAAATGTCAATATGATAGCGCCTTTACTTTTATATATTCACCAAGAGAAGGAACACCAGCGAGTAAAATTAAAGATCAAACGCCTTACCCAGAAAAAGAAAAGAGATTACAAAGATTAAATGAAATTATTAATAAATATTCTTTAGAAAACAATCAAAAATATATTGGTAAGACAGAAAAAGTTCTCTTATTGGGAGAAAGTGAAAAAGATATCTCAAAACTATATGGATATACTGAAACAATGAAGTTAGTTAATGTGATTACAGACAAAGATAAAGTTGGAAAGATAATTGATGTAAATATTACTGATGCCAAAAGTTTTAGTTTAGATGGAAAAGCAATTTAATGTTGCTTTTTTTATTTGCTTTTTAATAAAAACACGCTATAATTATCATAGTAGGAGATTATTATGAGATTAAGATATAAAATAGGAATTACAATTATTATAATTTTATTAGTAGTTGCTACTTCAATTGGACGTAGCTATGCTCTATGGATTATTAATGATAAACAAACTGGTGCTAATATAATAGAAACAGGATGTTTAAATATAACATATAATGATTTAGATTTAGAAAATAAACCTACTAGCATAAATTTGTTAAATACTTATCCATTAGATGATGAAACAGGTAAAAAGTTAACTCCGTATAAGGTTACTATCGAAAATAAGTGCACTTTAGCAGCAAGCTATAATATTTATTTAAGCTCTTTTGAAAGCAATAATTTACCAGAAGAAAATTTAAAAATTTATTTTAGTAGAATTGATGATAATACAAATTGGGGGCCGCAATTAATTAATGATTTGACGATTATTAATACTAACGATTCGTTAAAGAGTCAAATAGAAGAAGAAACTAATGAGCAAATAAAAAATTCATATGTTTTAGCAAGTGGAATATTAAATCCAACTGAAACTAAAACATATGAACTTAGAATGTGGGTTAGTGAAGATTCTACTAATGAAGTCATGAAAAAAACTTTTAAATCTATTGTTTATATGGAAGCGAAAGCAACCGAAAATCACTTGTGATAATTTTTTTCAAAATTCCAAGCGTCTTTACACATATCATCAAGTGATTTTTTTGTTTGAAAATTTAATTCGTTTTTGCTTTTTAAAGGATCGGAATAACAACTATCAATGTCTCCTGGGCGCCGATCAGTTATTTCATAATTAATTTTAATATTATTTACTCTTTCAAAAGTTTTAATTAATTGTAATACACTATAACCAGTACCAGTTCCTAAATTATAAATAAATAATCCTTGATTTTCTTTATTTAGTTTTTCTAATGCTTTAATATGCCCAATAGCTAAATCAACAACATGAATATAATCTCTAACCCCAGTTCCATCAACAGTATTATAATCATTACCAAAAACCATTAATTTAGGAAGTTCTCCTTTAGCTACTTTAGTAATAAATGGCATTAAATTATTTGGTTTTCCTACAGGAGCTTCGCCAATTAATCCTGATTCATGAGCTCCAACTGGGTTAAAATATCTTAAAATAGCAATATCCCAAGAATTGTCAGAATTATATAAATCTTTTAATATTTGTTCAACCATTAGCTTACTAGTTCCATAAGGATTAGTTGTATTTCCAGTTGGGAAATCTTCAGTTATTGGAACGCTAGCAGGATTCCCATAAACAGTTGCACTTGAAGAGAAAACAAGTTTTTTAATGTCATATTCTTGCATTATAGTAAGCAGATTTAATATAGTTGATACATTATTTTGGTAATATGCAACTGGTTTACTAACTGATTCTCCAACTGCTTTGAATGCTGCAAAGTCAATAACTGCGTCTATTTCATTTTCCTTAAAGATAGTCTGAAGTAAGTTTTTGTCAATCATATCTCCTTCGTAAAAAGTAAAATCTTTATTAGTAATTTTTTTGATACTTTCTAAAACGTCTCTATTACTATTTGAAAAGTTATCTAAAATTACCAATTCATAATTATTGTTTAATAGTTCTACGCATGTATGTGAGCCAATATATCCAGCTCCACCTGTAACTAATATTTTCATTTCATCATCCTCCTAAATTAATTATAACATCTTGCGTTAAGTATATGCAATTTAATGATTAAAATTTGACTATCTTTCTTTTTAATAATATACTTATAGAGAGGTGGGAATAATGAAAATCCCTAAACATGTGGCTTTTATTTTAGATGGAAATGGAAGATGGGCCCAAGAAAGAGGGCTATCTCGAAGTAAGGGACATGAGGAAGGTTATAAAAATTTAAGAAGCTTAAGTAAATATATATTAAGTAAAGGCGTAGAAGTATTTAGTGTTTATGCTTTTTCTACTGAAAATTTTGGACGAAGCAAACAAGAAGTAGATGCTTTAATGAATTTAATTTTAGTAGGGGTAAAAAAGTATGCTCAAGAATTTGCTAAAGAAAATATTAAAATTGTTTTTTCGGGTATTAGAAATTATCCTCTGCCAAAAGATGTTATTGATGTTATGAATGAAGTTGAAGATCAAACTAAAGAAAATTCAAGAGGAATATTTAATATTTGTTTAAATTATGATGGACAGCAAGAAATACTAGATGCCTCTAATAAAATTGTGGAAGATGTAAACAATGGTATTTTAAAATTACCGGTCACAAAAGAAATCTTTAATAAATATTTATATCAAGAATTGCCTCCTATAGATTTGCTTATAAGAACAAGTGCCGAAAATCGTTTAAGTGGATTTATGTTATGGCAGGCAAGTTATGCGGAATTTTATTTTCCAAAGACCTATTTTCCGGATTTTAAAGAAAAGGATTTTGATATGGCTTTGGAAGAATATAATAAAAGAGATCGTCGGTTTGGAAAGATAAAGGAGAATTAAAATGGAAAAGAAACAAAAATATATGATTGAAATTATTATTGCTATATTTATGATTATAAGTGGAGCAATTACTTTAATGTTACCTATGATAGGAATTACAAATGTTAAAGAAGTAGTTTGTTTTGTCTTTGGGTTTATTGCTTTAATTACTTTTGGTAGCTTTATAAAAAGTCCAAAAGATAAAGATATGGAAAGTATTACTACATTTTTAATAAGTTTAATTACCTGTATTTTATATTTGGCATTAGAAAATAAACCAATTAATTTAGCTTTAATACTTTTGTTATTTGTAGGAGTAGTGTCTTTAATAAGATTAAAAAAAGCTGACTTTTATAATGATAGAAGAAATAAAGTGTGGAAAGTTCAAATAATTACATTAGGACTATTTATTTTAACAGGAATTTTGACGGCAGTTAATTTATATTATCAAAGTGAGGTACAAATACTAATGTTTGGCTATTTTTTCTTGATTAATGGAATTTTAGAATTAATAGATCCTTTAATTTTATATTTGAAGAGGTAACAGTATGAAATGTGTTGATGATTTTAAAGAATATCAGCTTTTAGATATGGCTAATGGGATGAAATTAGAAAGTTGGAACGGAATTAAACTATTAAGACCAGATCCCCAAATAATATGGAAAGACAAACAAAAACCAGAATTATGGAATAATATTGATGCCATTTATACGCGAAGTAAAACTGGTGGAGGAATGTGGGATATTAAAAATCCACGCCTTAAAAATGCATGGCAAATTCATTATCAAGATTTAACTTTTAATTTAAAATTAATGGGATTTAAACATACTGGTTTATTTCCTGAGCAAGCTTATAATTGGAATGTTATAAGAGAAACTATAAAAAGTGCTAATCGTAAAGTAAAAGTCCTTAACTTATTTGCGTATACCGGGGCGGCAAGTATGGCTGCTTTAAAAGAAAATGCCGATGTTGTTCATGTAGATGCTTCTAAAGGAATGGTTGAATGGGCTAAAGAAAATGTTAAGTCTTGTCATCTAGAAGATAGAAATATTCGTTTGCTGATTGATGATTGTATGAAATTTGTTAAAAGAGAAATTAGAAGAGAAAATAAATACGATATTATATTGATGGATCCGCCAAGTTTTGGAAGAGGAAGTAAAAGTGAAGTTTGGAATATCGAAGATAGTTTATATGAATTAGTTAATTTATGTACAGAACTCCTTTCTAATGATCCGTTATTATTTATTATTAATTCTTATACAACCGGTTTATCTAAAACTGTTTTAGAAGATATTTTATATATGACTGTAAACAAAAAATGTGAAGGAATTATTTCTAGTGATGAACTAGGAATTAAAATGGAAAATGGTAATTTAATATTACCTTGTGGTATTTATGCAAGATGGGAGAAAATGAAGAAATAACTTCATTTTTTTTGTACAACTTCATATACTTTAATGTACTAATAAAAGGAGGAAATAATATGTTAAAGGTTTCAAGCAAATCAAATCCAAGTAAAGTTGCTGGAGCAATTGCCAATATGTTTAGAGAAAAGAAAGTTGTGGAAATCCAAACTATTGGTGCTGGCTCTTTGAATCAAGCAATAAAAGCCATAGCTATTACAAGAGGGTTTGTAGCTCCTAGTGGTGAAAACTTAGTAGTTATTCCAGCATTTAACGATATTGTTATTAATGGTGAACAAAAAACTGCTATAAAATTAATTGTAGAGGCTAAATAGTCTCTTTTTCTTTGATAAACATTAAATATCTGATATACTAATTATTACCAAAGGTGGTTTAATAATGGAATTTAACGTAATAAAAAAATTGTTTATTTGTATTAAAGAAAATGATAGTCTAAAATTAAATGCCCAAATATTAATGAAATATGGTATTAATAATAATTCTATTTCTACTTTATTAAATAAAAAGATTTTACAAAGGAGAATAAAGGGTGAGTATGGAGTATCTCCTGAACATTTATATTTGTATGCTAAAAAATTAAGTCATACGGAATATGTTGACCAAGCTTTAGAGCTATTTATGTCTTTAAAAGAATTGATGCAATTATCAAGTAAATCAAAACATTACTTAGTTGTTGTTGATTATGAGTGTATATGTTATCAAATGTTTAAATTATATATTTCTAAAGAAGATTTTGCTAATGCCTATGAATATTTTAAAAAAATAGGTAAAAGAAAATGTTTTTTCAATCAAATCTGTTATATATTGCTTAATTATTTATTAGGAAATAAAATACGTGCTGTAGAAGATATTATTTCGTTTGAAGATTTATTAGAAGGATTGAATGAAATAAAAACAGATTGCCAAGAACATAATTTTAGATTAGCTTTAAATCAATTAGAACAATTAGAATTAGATTGTAATTTTGTTGACTCAATATTAAGTAAATCAAAAATTAATATTTTAAAAATATTATTAAACAAATGTATTGAAAAGCAAAATGAATTAATTGGAAATATTTTTGATTTTTATGCTAATACAGGAGTTAATTTTGAAATAGCATGCTTACAATTTGAATTAGATGTTTATCAAATTAATATATTAAAATTATTGATAGCTAAATATTGTTACTCTATTAATGATTTTGAAAAAGGAGATTTATACTTTTATAGTGTTTTAGAAAGTGATTATCAAAATGATAAAACGAAATCATTAATAGAAGAAATAGAAGAAAAGGAAAATTTAAGTAATTTATTGATAAATAATAAATTAGTTGATAAATTATTCCGTAAAAAAAATAGCTAATTATTTGATAGCTATTGTAACTAACATAACAAGTATGTTAAAAATAATATAAATAAGAGCAGCAAAGCTTAAAAATCCAGTTTTACTTTGGAAAATTGGTTCTTCGTCGCAAGAAGAAGATGGGAACAAAGGATTAATTCTCATGCGAGCTAATCCTTTTTCATTTGTTTGAGAATTATTACCTAGATCATCACTTTCAATTTGATTAAAAGTAGCATATTCATTATTATTTAGTTTGTTAATATACTGTCTTAATAATTGCTGAGCATAGTTATTTTCAATATAATTTTCTGCTTTTAAAGTCCAGTTTAAAATGCTTGACATTTCTTTTAATTTATTTAAAGCATTTTCAGATAAATAACCATTATATAAAATTAGTTTGTTATATTCTTCAAAGAAATTACGGATATCTATAATATCTTGTTTATTTATTTCTTGCTTATTTAAGATATTTCTGATCGGCATAAAATAAAGTGTAAATATCTCTTTGCCTGATTTTTTTTCTAGTTCGATATCTTTTGCTTTGAAAAAATCATATTCTAACTCTGTTTTTAAGTTAAGCTCAATTACATCTAAAAAAATTTCAGGTGATTTTATATTAAAACATTCAGTAGGAATAGAGCTTAAATCGTTAGTTGAAGTAAAAACAACTTTTTTAAATGTGGGGTTAGCTAAATATAGGCAATCATTATCATACTCAATAGCACCTAAATTAGGATTGTTTTTGATATGTCTTTGATATATCATGTGGTTTAAAGTTTCAATTGCCATTAGATTCACCTCTATCTTAATTAATGATATCAAAAAACTTAAAATATTACAATTGTTTTAATTGAAATAATATTGTATGATATAAATTAGCAAAGGGATAATATTTATGAAAAAATTAGCTGAAGAATTTATTATTAAATTATCTAAAGAAAAAAACGAACCAGAGTGGATGCGCGATTTTCGCTTGCAATCTTTTCGAAAATTCCAAGAATTAGATAATCCAGAATTTGGTCCTCAAATTGACATAGATTTTGATGAAATATTGTATTATAAAAAAATCCAAGATGGGGTAGATGATTGGGAAAAGGTAGATGCTAATGTCAAAAAGACATTTTGTGATTTAGGTGTTATTAAAGCTGAACAAGATTATTTAGGAGGCGTTACTAATCAATATGAGAGTGAGGTTGTTTACCATAAAAACAAATTTGCGAATGGTGTTATCTTTTTGAGTACTGATGAAGCTTTACAAAAATATCCCGAACTTTTTAAAAAATATTTTAATGCTTTAGTAAAGTATGATGAGAATAAATATACGGCATTAAATGGTGCAGTGTGGAGTGGTGGTTCTTTTATTTATATCCCGCCAAAAACCAAATTAGATCGTCCATTACAAAGCTATTTTCGAATTGATACAGCTGCTCTTGGTCAATTTGAAAGAACAATTATAATTGTGGATGATGATAGTTCTTTAGAGTATATTGAAGGGTGTACCGCCCTAACTCATTTAGTTAACTCTTTGCATGCTGGAGTTGTTGAAATATTTGTGGGAAAGAATGCTACGATGCGTTATTCAACAATTCAAAATTGGTCAAAAGATGTTTTTAATTTAGTTACAAAAAGAGCTATTGTAGCTGAAAATGGTCAGATGAGTTGGGTTGATGGCAATGTCGGTAGCAAGTTGACTATGAAATATCCATCTTGTATATTACAGGGAGATAATTCGAAAGGCAGTTCAATTAGTATTGCTTATGCCAAATCTCATCAAGTGTTAGATGCTGGAGCTAAAATGATTCATTTAGGGAAAAATACCAAAAGTAATATTATTAGTAAAAGTATTGCTGAAAATGGTGGAGAAAGTAATTATAGAGGAACTACGCGAATTACGAAAAATGCAACAAATAGTAAAGCTTTTATAAAGTGCGATACTTTGATTTTAGATGATAATTCTATAAGTAATACTTATCCTAAAAATATATTGGAAAATAGTAGTTCTTTAATTGAGCATGAAGCAACTGTGTCAAAATTGAGTGCTGAAAAATTATTTTATTTGATGAGTAAAGGGCTTGATGAAGAGAAAGCCAAAGAACTTTTAATTATGGGATTTATAAATGATTTTAAAAAAGAATTACCTTTAGAATATGCTGTAGAATTAAATCGTTTATTAAAATATTAATTTTAATAAAATAAAGAAATTGTTGTTTTAGAATAATGATTTCTTTATTTTTTTGTTTAATATTTTCTTTTTCTTCTAATATTTGATTATCCAATAATTGAATTATAGCTTTTTGACCAAAAATCTTTTCCTTGTTATAGTGTTTTTGAAAGGAGAGAAAATATGTTAAATCAAGTAGTTATTGTAGGTCGACTAACGGCTGATCCGGAAGTTATAAATACCGAAAGTGGGAAGAAAAAAACCACGGTATGTGTGGCAATTCCGCGAAGCTATAAAAATCCAGAAGGAATTTATGAATCTGATTTTATAAGATGTATTTTATGGAACGGAGTTGCTTCTAGCACAAGTGAGTATTGTCACAAAGGAGATATTGTTGGTATAAAAGGGCGTTTACAATCGTCATCTTATGAAAAAGAGGGCGAAGTAAAATATGTTACTGATGTTATTGCAGAGAAGGTTACTTTTTTATCTAGTAAGAAAGCAGATGAATAACGGAGTAAATATTTTTATAGATTTTAATAAAAAATATCATCTGGTTTTAAATTAAAAACTTTAGAAATCTTTATAGCCATAGAGTAATAAAGATTTCTTTTGTTATTTTCTATTTGCCAATAATATGTATAGGATATATTAACTAACTTTGCCATTTTTTCTATTGTTAATTTATTTTTAATTCTTAATTCTTTTAGTTTATTCATTCTAATCACAATTAAATTATATCTTTAATTCCGCTTTTAGTCTACTAAAAGTAGAATAATGCCATATTTGTTTACAATTTGTCTATACTAAAATCGTGGTGATAAATATGATTAAGGGTGATAGATTAAGAAAATTAAGATTGGATAAGGGTTTAACTCAAGATGAGTTAGCCGAAATTGTAGGAGTTAGTAAAGCTTCAATTAGTTGCTATGAAAATGAAACCAGATCACCTAAGTCGGAAACAATTATTGATTTTATTCAAATATTTGGCGTTAATGCTGATTATCTATTGGGAAGTGATAAAATTATCAAAGTTGTTGAAGATGAGGAAATTCCTTTTAAAGCATTAACAAAAGAAGAAGTTATCTTTTTAGATGAACTTAAGAAAAATAAAATGGTTTATGATATCTTGTTAGAAGATCCTAAAAAGTGTGCAAAATTAATTAAGAATAAAATTGGTTAAAGTTCATTATAAAGTGAACTTTTTTTCATATATTTAATTAGGTGAATAATGAGTGAAAAAAATATATAAATTTCTTGGATTATTTTGTTTAACAATATTTAGTTTTTATTATACAGAAAAAATTGCTTTAATAATGCAATCTAAAAGTAGTTTAATGCAGGAAATAGTTGAGAATAGTGAAACTAATAAAGTCGATAGTGTAAGTGCTACTATTATTGATGATACAATTGTGCCGGGATTAAATGGTTTAGAAGTAGATAAAAATTCTAGTTTTTCTAAAATGAAATCTTTAGGAGTATTTAATGATTATTATTTAGTTTATAAAGAAATAGAACCTAAAATATCTTTAGAAGATAATAAAGACAAAATAATTATTAGAGGTAATAAAGCCAAGAAAAGTATTAGTTTGATATTTGAAAAAGAAAATGAATTAACAGAATATTTAAAGCAAAATAATATTAAAGCCAATATATTAATTACCATTAATAATTATATAAAAAGTGATTATTTTGAACTTATAAACGATGAAGTAGAAAATTTTGATGCCTTAGAACGCTTGCTAAATAGTAATAATAGCAATAAAAATATTTGTATTATAAATGAACTTAATAATGATATTTGTTTAAAAAATGAAAAATATTTAGTAAAACCTACCCATAAAATTAGTAATCAATCCATATTAAACTATAAAAGAAATATTTCTAGTGGAGATATTTTGTTAATCGATAGTGGTATCAGTTTAGAAAATCTAAAATTATTATTAAAAGAAATTCAATATCGTGATTTAGCAATTATTAATTTAAGTGAGATGATAAGTGAAAATAATAATGGAGTATAAATTGTATTTGTGTTATAATCAGTATGGTGGTAAGAATGAAAAATAGAAATGGTTATACAATGTTGGAAATGGTTGTATTAAGTCTAGTTATTGGGGTGTTTGCGATTGTTTCAATAAATAGGGTTTCATATGCCTTTGATAACGACGAAACAATCTCGGTTGAGGAAAATGCTTTTATGATAATTGAAAAGCAAGCTAAATTATATGGTGAGAAAAATTTGAAATTGTTTGAAGAAAAACAAGAATATTATATGGATGTAAATAATTTAGTGGAAGCAAAATATTTGTTAGCAGAAGAAGATAATAAAGTTTTAGGCTGTGAAGATTTATTAGAACGGAAAATAAAAATATCTTATGATGGTGAAAATGTTACTGCTAGTTTATTAAATAAGGAATAATAATGGCTATTACAAAGACAAATTTTATTAATTATACAAGGTGTGCTAGATATTTTTCGTTAGATCAAGTAAAAAAAGATCGCCTGGATGCTGATATTTCTTATGATGAATATAAAAAAGAAGAAAAAGAAGAACAACTGGCTGAGATCATAGGTGCAATGTATGAAATTGGTGAAGATGAAGAAGAGATTGATTTAGTTGATAAAAAAAATATTCAATTAGAAGCAATGATGCCTTACTACAATGAAGTAGAAATTCAAGCCGGTTTATTGGTAGAAAAATATTTTGGTGGTAATACAAAGTATGCTTATAAAACTAAAGATCAAGAATGTTTTGATTTTAATCGCAACGGACTTAAATATCTTTGTTATATTGATGTTTATAATGAATCAGAAAATAAGACAAATATAATTGAAGTTAAGGCGACAACTAATCGTAAGTATGTTGATTTAAAAGCTAATCATCCTAAACAAGATAAATATTCAATTTTTGCTAAAATAGATAATACTTATTATTTAAAAGAGGATATTGAAGGTTACGATATTGAAAGTGAGATGCCTTTAGATAAATACTATAAACAAAGAGAAAAACTATTTGATCGTTATGGTGTAGGAAGTTATATTTATGATTTAGCTGTACAACGTTTTATAATTGAAGGGGAATATAACGAAAGTAATAATTTAGAAGCATTAAAAAATACTAAATATTATTTAGCGGTATTAAATGGTTCTTATATTTTTGATGGAACTTATATTGATGGTAAAGCTGTTTATAATAAATCTTTAGATGGAGAAGAAATAGTTGTTTTTTTTGATATGACTAAAATTACGGAAGAATTTCAAAAAATAATTTTACAAGATGCAATTAAATTAGAAAATAACATTAAAAATTCTCAGATTAAAGAATGCGATTTAGGCAAGTGGTGCGGATATAAAAAACAAAGTTGTTGTAAATATTTTGCACCTATATGTGGTAAATGTATTCCAAAGAAAAACTCATCTTTAAATTATATTCATAATGGCTTTGGCTTTAAGAATGAATTTGGAGAACGAATTAAAGGACTTGACTTAATTAATAAAGGATATATTGATATGCTAAGCATTCCGGAAAGTTGGATTGTTAATCCTGCTCATAAAATTCAAAGAGATTGTCTTACTTTTTCTCATGAATACATAGATAAAGAAAAAATTGCAGCTGGTTTAAAACTTTTAAAATATCCTATTTATCATTTGGATTTTGAAACTTTCCCTTGTCCAATGCCAAGATTTAAAGGAGAGTGGCCTTATATTCAATCGCCGTTTGAGTTTAGCTTGCATATTGAAAGAGAACCTGGTGTTTGTGATTTTGATAAAGATAATTATGTTTTTCTAAATAGTGATTTATCAGATCAAAGAGAAGAAATGATTAAAAAGATGATTGAATTAATGGATCCTGATCAAGGGACTTTATTTGCTCAAAATGTTGCTTTTGAAAAAGGCAGAATAAAGGAAATGGCTAAAATATTTCCTCAGTATAAAGAACCTTTAATGAAACTTTATGATCGTGGTTTTGATTTATTATGGATTATTAATACTAAATCTGATATTTATAAAGATTTGGGTTATGATGAAGAAAGAGCAAAATTGTTTAATTATTATAATAAAAATTTGAGTGGATCATTTTCCATAAAAAAAACTCTTCCTGTTTTTTCCGATTTATCATATGATAATTTGGTCGTAAAAAATGGAACAGAAGCAATTGTCGAGTACGCTAATTATGACAAAATGTCAAAAGAAGAATTTGCTTTAAAATATGAAGCATTACGAATTTATTGTAAGCAAGATACATGGGCAATGGTTTTAATTTTAGATGCATTAAGAAAATTAGTAAAATAATTGTCAAATGTTGACGATTTTGTTGAATGCTTTACATGTTTTTTAGTATTATAATAGTGTAAGGACGTGATAAAAATGTTATATCCATCAATTGATAAAATATTAAATATTGTGGATTCAAAGTATAAACTTGTTCATGTTGTTTCAAAAAGAAGTAAAGAAATGTTAGATACTCGTCATTATCAAATGAAGGAAAATGAGTATCAAAACAAAAGAGAACTTGGTAGAGCGCTTGAAGAAGTTGAAAAAAAATTAGTAAAAATTGCAAATAAGTAAAAAAAACACTTGATTAAAATTATCTAATATGATAAGATAGTTTTGTTCTCTTGGGGAATTAGCTCAGTTGGCTAGAGCACCTGCCTTGCACGCAGGGGGTCAAGGGTTCGAGTCCCTTATTCTCCACCAATTTGAATATTAATGGCTTTATTAGTCATTTTTTTTGTCACAAAATAAAAATTTCAACATACTATATAAAGAATAGGATAGGGTAAATATGAATGAAAAAATAGGTATTAAAGTTTCTATTGTTACAATAATTGTTAATGCTGTTTTAGCAATCTTTAAATTAATCGCAGGAATTATTGGTAAAAGCTCTGCGATGATTTCTGATAGTGTACATAGTTTTTCCGATGTTTTTAGTACAATCATTGTTATTATTGGTCTTATTATTGCTAGAAAAAAATCCGATGATGATCATCCTTACGGCCATGAAAGATTTGAAAATGTTGCTGGAATTATTTTAGCTTTTTGTCTTCTTGTAACAGGGGTATTAATTGGAGTTGAAGGGATAAATAATTTAATAGCTCATGATTATGTTGTTCCTTCAAAATTTGTTTTGGGAGTTGCCGTTATATCGATAGCAGTAAAAGAGTGGATGTATCATTATACTATCAAAGTGGCGAAGAAAATTAATTCTGATGCTTTAAAAGCAGATGCTTGGCATCATAGAAGTGATGCGTTATCATCTGTAGGAAGCTTAGTTGGTATTGCTGGAACAATAATGGGGTTGTGGTATTTTGATATTGCGGCTTGTATAATTATTGCTTTATTAATTATTAAAGTTTCAATAGATATATTTAAAGAAGCAATATCCAAAATGATAGACAAATCATGTGATGATGAAACAGTTGATCAAATTAAAAGCTTGGTTTTTGAAACCGATGGAGTTTTAGGTATTGATGAATTAAAAACAAGAATATTTGGTAATAAAATATATATTGATTTAGAAATAACAGCCGATCGTAATTTAACTTTTGAAAAAGCCCATGAAATAGCTCATGATGTTCATGATAAAATAGAAGACACAATAAGTAGTGTTAAACATTGTATGGTGCATGTTAATCCAAAATAATTGCAAGTAATTAAATTGTCTGATATAATTAAATTACTTGCCGTAATAGTATAATGGTATTACGAGGCCATGGTAAGGCTTTAATCAGTGTTCAATTCACTGTTACGGCACCATAAAAGTTTCACTTGAACTCTCTAGATAGTCTAGAAAGTCAAGTTTTATAAAGGAAAATCACTGTTTTGAAAAGTGATTTTTTTGTTTGGTTTAAATTTTGTAGTGAAATGAGCGAGTGATATTTATAAATTAGAAATGTCTAATAAACATAAATCAGAAAATAATCAGAAATTAATTGGTAAATGAGAATGAAATAAAAAATGAATTTTGACAAATATCATAAAAAGTGGTAAACTAATATCAATTTTGAAAGGGAGAGATTATTATGTTAAATCAAATAATAAAATTTAATCATCATCATAATAGTCTGCACTTGTTAATACGACATTAAAATTTGTTGTAGGTACAAGTGCTATTTGTAGTGCTTGTATCTAGCGTATAAATAAACTATTATGCTATACAGGTACTATCTGTATAGCATTTTTTAATTGAATAAAATATAGAAAAGAGGATTATTATGAAAATACAAAATGTAAAAGGTGGTTATGATTTTTTACCTAAAGAACAAAAAATCAGAAATTATATAAACAATACTTTAAGAAAAACTTTTGAAAAATATGGATTTCAGCCAATTGAAACACCTATATTGTGCTATTATGATATTTTAAGTGATAAATATGATGAAGAGAATGATATATTAAAAGAAATATATAAATTAAGAGATCAAGGAGAAAGAAAACTAGGATTAAGATATGATTTGACTGTACCATTCGCTAAATTTATAGCACTTAACAAAAATCAAATTAAGCTTCCATTTAAAAGATATGAAATAGCAAAAGCTTTTAGAGATGGACCAGTTAGAGTTGGCAGAGATAGAGAGTTTACACAATGTGATGCAGATGTTGTAGGTTTAGATGGACAATTAATAGAAGCAGAATTAATGTCATTATTTGTAAAAGCATTTAACGAATTAAATATTGAAATTATTATTAAATATAATAGTAGAAATTTAATGACTGGATTGATTTTAGAAAGTGGTATTGATAGTTCTTTAGTTCAAAATGTAACTACTATAATTGATAAGAAGGATAAATTAACAGATATAGAATTTAAAGAAAAATTATTTGAAATAGGTTTGTCTAATAACCAGGTTAACAATATTACTAAATATTTTGATTTATCTCTTGATAGTCTTATTGAATTGTTTCAAGATACCTCAAATGAAAAAATAAAACTAGGTTTGCAAGAATTGAACAACTTAAGCAAAATGTTAAAAAGTATAAATATAGATTCAATATGTATATTTTCATCATCATTAGCCAGAGGACAAAATTATTATACTGGAAATGTATTTGAGGTTTATGAAAAAAATGGAAAAATTAATGGTAGTATTGGGGCTGGGGGAAGATATGATAAAATGATAGGGGATTTTATTAATGATGGTAATAAATATCCAACAGTTGGAATTAGTTTTGGTTTATCGTCAATTTATGAATTATTAAAAGATAATACAATGTTTAATGAAAGATCCAATACTGATATTTATATAATTCCTCTAGGCACTGAAATAGAAAGTTTAAAAATTGCTAATATGTTGAGATACTTAGATTACAATGTTGAAATAGAAATGAAAAACAAAAAATTAAAGAAGAGTTTAGATTATGCTAATAAAGAAAAAATCCCATATGTAATTATTCTTGGTGAGGATGAAATTAAGAAACGTGTTTTTTGTATAAAAGACATGTTTAATAATAGTAATTTAGAAATAGAATTCGACAATTTAGATAGTTTAAAAAACATAATTAATCTTAACAGAAAATAATTTATGTAGTGATAAAAAGTACTGATGGCAACGAAACGGAAAATAATCGGAAATTAATCAGAAAATAATCAGAAATGAAACATATAGTCATTTTTTGTATAGATGTTTTAAAAAGTTTGTGATATAGTGTTTTTGTCAATGAGGAACAGTTCATATAAAGGTAAGCTACAGCACCATTGACGAATCTGTTCGAACTATTTTAACTTTATATAAATGAAAAAAACTTGTCACAAAAGTTCTTTTTTTGCTATCAATTATTAATTTATTTGAATCATTTTCGCTATTATCCAATTAAAAGGAAAGTTTGACAACATTCCAATGTCATTATATAATAATCTCGAAAATTTTGGGGATGAAAATATGAAAAAAAGTAAAAAAGAATTAAAAGATGTAGAACACTTACTCGAAGAAAGAGTTGCCGAATACAAAAAAGAATTTAAATGTTTAACCGAAGAGCAAAAACTTTTGGCTGCGTATCGAAAAATTATTGAATTAAGAAAATCTGAGAATACTATAATTGATGGAGAGAACAAAGCGGAAAGTTTGAATGAATCGAATGAACTTCTTGCTATTGTAAGAGCGTTAGATTTTAATTGTGGTTTTTTAAAACCTTTAATGTTGTATGCTTTTTGTAATCGTGCTGAAAAATATAAAGTTTTATATAAAGAATCTTTGGTTAGTTATTACAAAGTTTTAGAAAATTATAAATTACTTGCTAGAGAACTCAATATAGATAATTCTTTCGATTTGTCACATCTATTTTCTTATTTGTTATGGAATGGTTATTACTCAGTTAATAAGACCCATAGTTATAAATTATCAGAAAGATTATTATTGCCTGGATTGCATTCTTTTGATGTAATAAAAGGAAAAGGTGTATGTTTAGCATATGCAGAATTATTGCATAATTATTTGACAGTTTGTGGTAAGAACTCTTCGATATTAAACTGTAAATTACCTACTGAAACAAATATAATAAGTTGTGATTATCGTCCTCAAATTGAAAGGAATACTAACAATAATGTTTCTAGTGAATCTATTAATAAAATGTTAGAGTTGCTTTTCAAAAGGGTAATAAATAATTTTGGTAACCATGCTGTTAACTTAATAGAAGAAAATGATAGATTATTTGGTTATGATGTTACAAATTTATTCGTCTTAAATATTGGCGAGAAGAATAGGGCTTCTATTATAAATGGAAAAGGTATTATTGAGCTAAAACCTTTAGAAACTTTAATCCTAAATTCTAACGCTGATCCTAATAAATTGTATGAATTGTTAGTCGCTGGTAATTTAGAACAAGCTTTTACTAGAAAAGAAGTTATATTTAGTTTTGAAAATATAATGGAAATAATAGCTAATAGTATAAGTTTGTTAGATGATGCTTATGATAATATACACTCTGAATTAGAATTTATAGATAAGCAGACTAACGAAATAGGTGGGGCTTTTAGGAAATTAAATAAAAAGTAATTTTATGGTTAAATTTATAAATTGATTAAAATAAATAATTGTGTTGTAAAAAAACAACACATCATTTTATTGACTTCATAAAACGGTTAATTGCCAAATAGTGTGTAGACACAAAATAAGTGATAATTAATAAAAATATAAGGTAGTTGATGCCGTTAGGTATTGGCTACTTTTTTGTTTAATTTGATTAAACCTTTACAAATCATAATACGCGCTTTAAATCTGCAAAAAGATCTAAAACCAAAAGCAATTCTTTTAATAACCTTAATAAAGTTGTTATTGCCTTCAATAAACCCATTGTGATATTGATTGTTAAAGATGTTATTTTTAAATTCATTAAGAGTTTTTAAAGAAGTTTTCATATAATCAGAGATTAAAGGGTGATCATCATTAAGAATTTTAATAAAAGAGCTGTAATCTTTTTCTTTGAAAGCTGATAGTAAAATTTGGCATAAAGTTTCTCTAAGTTCAAAGTTTTGGTTTAGCATATAATTAACAACATATGATATAATAAAATCTGATAGAGAAATAGTAACATGAAGGGAATAGGAAATATGGAATATGTGGATATATTAGATATGGATGGGAATAAAATAGGAGTTAAGTCGAGACAAGATGCTTCAAAAGCTAAAGATATTTATAGAATTGTATACCTATGGATAATTACAAATGAAAAAATATTAATTCAGCAAAGGTCTTTTAATAAAAAAAGTAATCCTGGTTTATGGGATTGTGCGGTAGCAGGACACGTTCTTTCTGGTGAAAATTCGGTAGATGCAATACTTAGAGAAGCAAAAGAAGAACTAAATCTTGATTTGAGCGAGAGAGATTTAAAACTAATATATTCAAATATTGGTTTTGATGATAAGTATCAATTTCACGATGTTTTTATAGTAAAAAAAGAAATAGATGTTAAAAAAATTGTGATTCAAAAAGAAGAAGTGGAATGCTTTAAATTAGTTACAGCTAAAGAATTAAAAGATATAATTGATTCAAATTTTTTTGCCAAGGATTTTCATAATTCATATGTTTTTAATAAAATATTTGAAATTATTTATGAGATGTAGTTTGAAAGTGAGATAATATTTATGAAAAAAACATTTGAAAAAAATGAACCTTTGTTTTGTGTATTATTAATATTAGTTTATATTTTAATAAATTCGTATTGTATCCAAAATTTTGGGATTGAGGATTATAGAAGTGCAATTATAAATACTATATTTTCTATATTTTTAATTACGTTAATAATAATACTAAAAAGAACAACATATTATGGATTGACAAAAATAGGGAAGGCCAAAGATTATTTATATTTTATCCCCTTAATTTTTATTGTATCAGTTAATCTTTGGAATGGAATTAATATTAATAATTCGTCAAGTGAAATTATTTTTCATGTTTTAACGATGATTAATATTGGATTTATAGAAGAAATTATTTTTAGGGGATTTTTATTTAAAATGATGGCAAAGGATAATGTTAAAATGGCTATAATTGTAAGCGCAATTACTTTTGGGGTGGGACATATTATTAATCTACTTAATGGCGCGGAGATTATCCCAACTTTGTTGCAAATATGTTATGCAACTTCGATAGGGTATTTATTTGTTATTATATTTTATAAAAGTAAATCACTTATTCCTTGCATAATAACACACTCTTTAGTTAATTCTCTTTCGATATTTAATATTGAAAATGGTATGTCATCATATATAGCATCTGCATTTTTAATAATAGTTCCATTAGTTTACGCAAATTATATAAATAAAAATATAGAAAAATAAGATATAAATTATTAGAAAATAACCGGAATAAATATATAATATATGTTATAATAAATCTGTTTAAGAAGTTAGGAAGATATTTATGAAGTTATTGGTTACGGGTGGTGCCGGGTTTATTGGTAGCAACTTTTTAGAATATATGTTAAATAAATATAAAAATTATAGTTTTGTTTGTATTGATAGTTTGGTTTATAAACAAAATGAAAAAAATTTAGTAAATATATTAAATCATTCTAATTTTAAATTTATAAAAGGCGATATAACTGATAAAACTTTAATTGATGATTTGTTTGAAAAAGAAAAATTTGATTGTGTTGTCAATTTTGCGGCTGAAATTGCAGTTGATTATTCAATTGAAAATCCTAATGTATTTTTAGAAACCAATGTTATAGGTACAGCAATTTTAATGAATGCATGTTTAAAATATGGTGTTAAAAGATTTCATCAAATTTCTACTGATGAGGTATATGGTGATTTACCTTTGGGTTCTAGAAAAAGCTTTACGGAAAAAGCTATTTTAAAACCTTCCAATCCTTATTCAGCCAGTAAAGCGGCTGCTGACATGTTGGTTTTATCATATTACAGAACATATGGGTTAAATGTTACAATTTCAAGGTGTACGAATAATTATGGACCTCATCAATCTGATAGAGCTTTAATACCATTAGTAATAAAAAGAGCATTAAATAATGAGCCTATATCAGTTTTTGGTAGTGGGGAAAATGTAAGAGATTGGATTTATGTTTACGATCATGTTACAGCAATTGATTTAATACTTCATAAAGGAGTAATTGGAGAAATTTATAATGTAAGTGGTCAATCAAAAAAGAAAAATATCGATGTAATAAAAAGAATATTAAAGTTAGTGAACCGTGATGAATCGTTAATTTGTTATACTGAGGATCGACCGGGGCATGATTTAAAATATTCTATAAATTCCAAAAAGATTGAACAGCAACTAAAATGGGATAGAAAATATGATTTTAACAAAGGAATACATGAAACTATTAATTGGTTTTTAAAAAATAGATAGAAAGTATACGGAGGATATGATGATTTTAAATGGTAGTACAATAAAGAAATTAATGCAAAATGATGTTTTAATTAAAGAAGGAAATTATAATAACGTTCATTCATCATCGTATGATTTAACTGTTAATGATTATATTTTAAAGTTTAAAAATGAATCTTCTAAAATTTCTTTAATTGATGTTCAAAAGATAGATAATATGTATGAAAAAGTAGATATATCTAATGGGTATGAATTTAAACCAGGAGATTGTTTGGTAGTTGTCTTAGAAGATGAGTTTAATATGCCAGACGATGTATGTGGCTCTATTCGTGGTAGAACATCTTTTAATAGATTGGGACTTTTTATAACAAACCAACATATAAATCCTGGTTTTAAAGGTAAACTAAATATTACAATATCTAATCATTCTCCAAATACATATATTTTGATGCCTAAGATGCAAATTGCTCAAGTTGTTTTTGAAAAAATGAATGAAGCAGTAAGTGATGATTTATTGTATGGTAATGAAAAAAATTCTTCATATCAAAATGAAGATGGCTTAAAAGGATCTAAAATATATAATGACTACATAGGTAAAGTAGTAAGACATTTTAAAGGTAATTATTACTATATAGAAAATATTTGTTTAGATTCGGAAACAAAAGAATATGTAGTAGTATATAGAAGTTTATACAATCATAATGAATTAAATACTTGGGTTAGATCTGCTGATATGTTTTTTGAAGAAATTGATCCCGGTAAAAAAGGCAACATTACCCATCAACAACATCGGTTTGAAGTAGTTAACGATTTGGCTATAGATTATACAAAGTAAAAAAGGAATAATATAATTAGCTAAAACAATTTAGTTAAAAGCATAAATATTACATAGACAAAGATAACGAATATAATCGTTATTTTTTCTAATTTAAAATCTTTTTTATTCATAATTATATAGGAAATTATTTCAGCTATTATAATTGCTATAAGCATTACAATTATGGTAATAATCATATTTTCACCAATGATAGAATAAATTGGTAAAAACATAATTAAAAATATGGGTATAGAAGAAATCGCCGCAACAAAATTGGAAAAGCAAATATTATTAATTTTTTCTTTTTTTGCTAAAACAATTATTTTTTGAATTACACCCGAAAGGATAATACTTCCAAATAATATTTTCATATGTTCTAAAACACTTTCGTTTACGGGAGCAAAAATACTTGTGATAAATGACGGAAATTTATCATATAAAAAATGAAGGGGAAAACATAATCCAAATGCTAATATAATCCCTAATATTTTTAATTTCTTTTTATTCATAATTTCACCTTTAATATTATTTTGATCTAAATAAAAATTTTCATTCTGTATTTATTTGGAGTATTTATGGTAAAGATAATAAATGTTGATTGAATAAAAATTAAGATTTCGTTATAATGAATATGAGAAATAATTACGAAAGAGTGATATTATGAAATTAACCTTTATAGGAACTGGTAATATGGGTAGTACAAGTAGAGCTAATACAAGTATTATTGTTGATAATATTTTATTTGATTGTGGAATGGGAACTATTAAGCAATTAGAAAGATTAGGAAAAAAAGTTAAGGATTTGGACTGCCTTGTTATTTCCCATTTTCATGCTGATCATTTTTTTGATATTCCTAATTGAATAATAGGAAAGAAAATGCGTGGAGAAATTGAGAAACCATTTTATATTATTGGCCCTAAGGGGATAAGCCAAAAAGTAAATGATTTGATGGCTTTTGCTTTTGGAAATCTAGGATCATTAAAAGACTATGCTAATATAGAGTTTATCGAATTAGAATCTAACGAAGAATTAACAATAAATGATTATACTTTGGCTTCTATCGATTTGATCCATGGAAAAGCAACTCCAAATTATGGCTATTTATTAAAAAAAGATGAAGTCATAATTGGGTACACTGGGGATAGTACGTTATGTGATAATTTTGTTAAGATGTGTGAAAGTGCTAATATTATAATTGTGGATACAACAAGAAAAGAAAAAAGTGATAAAGCTCATATTGGGTTAGTTGATTTAACAAATATTGCTGATCAATATGCTAATTGCAAATTTTATGCAGTTCATCGTTCAGATTATGAGTTGCCTACAGATAGCAAGGTTATATTTCCTCAAGATGGTGATGAAGTAGAAATATAATAATTAAGAATTTGTGAAGTTCACAAATTTTTTCTTTTTCATAAGATGATAAAGGAGGTATTACTATGTATAAATTACCAACTTTATTATATTCAAAAGAAGCATTAGAACCATTTATTGATACGCATACTATGGGACTTCATTATCATAAGCATCATCAAAATTATTTAAATAAATTAAATGAATTGCTAATTAAGAATGATTATGATTATCGCTTTAGTTTAACTGAACTATTATTTCAGATTGATAATTTTCCTAAAAAAGACCAAGAAAATATTTTATTTAATTTGGGAGGAGCTTTAAATCATAATTTATATTGGAAAAGTATGAATTCTACAAGGCAAAAACCCTTTTGAAATTTAATGAAACAAATAAATAAAACTTATGGCAGCTATGAAGTGTTTTGGGATGAATTTAAACAAAAGGCTTTATCTTTAAAAGGATCTGGATATACCTTTTTAGTTTTGAAAGAAAATAGTAAATTGGATATAATAAATACTAAAAATCAAGATACACCCTTATCTTTAGGCTATATTCCTTTGTTTACGATAGATTTATGGGAACATGCTTATTATTTGAATTATGAAAATGATAAAGTAAAGTATATTGATAATTTTGAGGATATAGCAGATTTTACTTATGCTAGTAATCTTTATAACAATATTACTAAGTAAATATATTTTTTACTTAAGCAAATATCTTTTGGTATTTGTTTTTATTATCATTTGGAAAGTGTTAGAAAATAGGGTATAATAGTCTTAGATTTTCGGTGGAGTTGAGGTCTATGAATATATACAAATCGCTTAATGAGATAATTAATTATATTGAAGATCATTTAGAAGAGAAGATAGATTATAAAAAGTTAGCTAAAATGATTGGGGTTAATGTTTATACCTTACAAAGAATATTTACTTTATTAAATAATATTACTTTAACTGAATATATCAGAAAAAGAAGATTATCTAACGCTGGATATGATTTATGTAATTTAAATATGAAAGTTATCGATATAGCTATTAAGTATCAATATGAAAGTGCAACAGCTTTTTCCCGAGCTTTTAGAAGCTTTCATGGTATAAAACCAAGTGAAGTAAAAAAATATAAAAATAAACTCAAGAATTATCCAATAATAGTTTATAATGAAAACATAGTCGAAACACCTACTTTTGAATATAATATAATTGAAAAAGAAAAAATGGTTTTGTACGGTATTAGTGTAGAAGTAAATAACCAAAATGTTGATAAGAAGGCTCCTAAGTTATGTCAAGATGCGCAAAAGCTATATGCTAAAAAATATGGGATTTATGATTATGGAATGGTTACTTATGATGAAAATAGGGATGGATGTCAAAAATACTATGTCTTATATGATAAGAAAATTGAAGAGTTTGAAAAAGTAATTATTCCCAAGAGTAAGTGGCTAGTATTTAAATTAGATTCTAGGGATGCTAAAAAGATACAAGAGCTTTCGCAAGAAGTATATTTAAGATTTTTACCCAGTAGTAAATATAATTTGAGTGATTTGCCTGATTTAGAATATTATCATGATAATGTTACAGAGTATATGTTTCCATTAGAATAAACTGACAATTAAGATATATAAATTGTCAGTTTTTTTAATTTCTAGCGTGATATAAGTTTTGAAAAGGAGAGATTTTTGTGCCTTATACTTTTCAAACGTATCTTACTCAAAAATATATTGATAATGAAGAGTGGGAATCATTAGTTAGAATAATTTCTGATTATAATGGGTTATTTAGGAGTTGGAAACTAATTATTACAAACGATAATAATTTAATAAATTTTTATATAAAAACTCGATGTCAATTACCTCCGACAATAAATAAATTAAATCCATTTTTGTTAAAACAAGTAGATGCTTTAAACTTTTCTAAAGCGCAAATAGCATTTCCGGTGTTACCTCAATTGGGATGCAGTTTTTTTGATTTAATAAATTATTGCGAAATAAAAAATAAAGGAGTCTTAACTAGGTTAGAAATTATTTTTCAAAAGCGGTTGAACCAAAAGATAAAAGTTAAAATTAGAGTTTATGTTAATAAAAATGGGATAGAAAAATGTAGTAAAGTTTTATTTGCTATGCCAATTAAGCTTTTAAGTATCGATTTCGAAGGAAACAAGAGATACTTTTATAAAAGTGCTCCTAAGTATTTAGATATTAGTAAAACATTACATCTTTTAAACTCTGATCAAAACTCATCTGTTTTAAAAATTGATACTTTTCCTTATTTACAAGGCGATTTTTATTTAAATCAAAATTCATATAGCTTTGATAAACATTCTGTTATTTTTGGTGCCAGTGGATGTGGCAAATCAAAATTTATTAGTTTGCTTATAAATAATTTATATAAAAATAACAATTTAAAACATCAATATAGAGTTGTTATAATTGATCCCCATGCTTCTTTAGAAAGTGATGTTGGAGGCATTGGCAAGGTAATAGATTTTAAAAGTGATGAAGATAGTGTAGATTTATTTATTAATAAAAAAGATGATGTTATTTCTTCTACCGAATTATTATTAGAATTATTTACTTCTTTATTGGCTGATCAATATAATTCTAAATTAGAAAGAGTTTTAAGACATGCAATTTATTTACTATTAAGTGATGAGTCTTTTAATTTTACTAATTTAAGAAAAGTGCTTTTAGATTTAGAATATCGTAATTATTTAATAAAAAGATTAAAGTATGATATACCGATGAGTGTTATCAATTTCTTTTTAGCTGATTTTAATGATTTAAAAACTAAATCATATGGGGAAGCAATTTCCCCAATCATAGCGTTTATTGATGAGATGGAAATGTTGCCAGTATTTAATGATCAAAAAAATGCTAATAATTTGAAAGAGGTTATTGCAGATAATTTCCTTACTATTTTTTCTTTAGATAGAGTAAAATTAGGAGATAAAGTAACCAAAACAGTATCAGGTCTTGTAATGCAGCAATTATTATCAATTATTCAAAGTAAAGAAATCAATGAGCATATCATTTTTGTTGTTGATGAAGTAGCTGTAGTCGAAAATCCGATCCTTTCCCGATTTTTATCGGAAGCACGTAAATACAATTTGTCTTTAGTGTTAGCTGGTCAATATTTTAGTCAAATATCAGAATCATTAAAGAATTCTATTTTTGCTAATGTAATCAATTATTACATCTTTAGGGTTTCTAAAATAGATGCTAGTATTTTGGTAGAAAATTTTAATATGAAAATACCTTTGGATGATTCAAAGGAAAAGAAAATTAAGATGTTAACAGAATTAAATAATCGTGAATGTGTTGTTAGAATAGATGCAAATGGACTTTTGTTGCCGGCTATTAAAGCATCAACAATTAATTTTGAAAGTATTCCGAGACTTAAGAAAACAATATTTATAAATAAGAATGAAAAGATAGGTGAAAAGACTTATAAAAGTAATTTTAAAATAGATACAAATGTCAATTTAAAAGATATTTTAATTAAAAATTCTTCCAGTAGAAAGGTGATTAAAGATGAATGATAAAATGGCGTTAGATATGGTAAATAAAATATTTCAAAATGTTTTTGAAGAAACTAATAATTTTTCTTTAGATATTCTTTTAGAAAAGTTTGCTTTTGATGTTAAACTTCCTAAACAAGTGACTGATTCAACAACTAATGAAGTTACATGGGCTGATTCAGTTAATAGCGGAAGATACATTACTCTTGCTAATATGGAAGCGAAAGATATGGTCGATGGTTGGATGATTCCCAAAAAAGAAATAAACAATTTAAAAGAGCTTATTGATATTTGGAATGAAATAAATTTAATGACAACTGAAAGGGTATACGACTCTATAAATGTTTTAAAAAGTGATACGATATATAATTGTGAAAATGTTTATCGTTCTACTGATTGTACACATGCTAAAAATATTATTTATTGCGATTCGGTTAATAGAAGTGAATATTTGTTAGCTAGTCAACGTTCAACGACTTGTACGTTTTGTATTAGAACTGATGATTCTAAAAATTGTAGCAATAGTTATAATGTTTTATGTTCTAATAAAATTATAAATTCCTATTTTATTCAAGATTGTTTTGATTTGTATGAATGTATGTTTTGTTCACATATAGCTAATAAAAAGTTTTGTATAGCTAATATGCAATTTGAAGAAGCTGAATATTTTGAAATAAAGAAAACTATTGTTGACTGGATTTTAAATTCTTAAAAGTTACAATTTTGAAATAGAAAATGTCAGTTGTTGAAATAATATTTTATTTATAATCTTTATAGGTGGTAAGAATATGAGACAAGATATTTTAGATTTTTATAAGAAAACTAGTATGTATACAAATTATGAAGGATTTTATGAATATTTTAAAAGTTTACCTGATGATTTAGAAGAGTTACGTAAGATAATTAGAAATAATATTATTCATCGTGTTTGTTTACTTAGAGCATTTAAAGAAAATAATGAAGCAATTACAAAACATTATCCATGGTACAAAAATAGATGTGATGATGATATATTACTTACAGCTCCTGCTATGATGGCTGAATTATTTAGACAGGATGAAAGAGGGCTTACCAATAGTCGTAAAGTAGAAGATATGATAATCGTTACGTGTAGATATGTATCTGTTTTAACTGCTTCTATTTTAAAAGCAAAAGGATATTCGGTAAGAGTTAGAAGTGGTTTTGCGCCTTGGATAAGAGATAACGAAGCTTGCGATCATTGGATATGTCAGTATTATAATGAAGAAGAAGCTCGTTGGGTTGATTATGACGTTGATGAAGAAATTCATGATGATCCGACTAAAAAATTAATTATGGCCGCCGAAAGTTGGCTAGATGTTAGATCTGGTAAGAAAGATTGTAGTTATTTTGTCCATGGATCAAGATTAAGAGGTTTACCGATGTTGGCTAGAAGTTTATTTTTTGATTTTCATGCCTTAATGAATGATGAAATTTCTTATTTATTTTTCCCAACATATATTGATACAGATGAAGAATTTTTTAAATTATCTCCAGATGATTTAAAAGAATTAGATGATTTGGCAACTTTGTTATTAGATCCAGATAAAAATTTTGATGAACTTAAATATTTATTTAGAAATGATAAAAAATTAAGAGCATTAAACTTTCCGTTAATCAATGATTCTGATCATTTAGAATAAAGGACTAAAATAGTTCTTTTCTTTTTAGCAAGATATCGTATAATGGTTGTAAGAGATGATAATGCATGGAAAATTTAAATGTTTTACAAGAAGAATTACTGGCTAAATTAGAAATGCTTGAACAGGGAGTAATGAATGATAAAACATTAGCTGAAATAAGAATGATTAATCGTAGATTATATGAAATTCGTGTTGCTTCGACATGTAAAATGGTTAAAACAGATGAATTAGATATTTATCAAGAAGTTGTAAGTGATACTGAAGATGTATTTTGGATGTCTTTGTCTAATCAAGGATTACCTTTTATTGGTTATGTGAAAGTATACTATAATGATACTCGTCATGGTAATATTGCTTATGAGGTAAAGTATGAATATCAAAAAAATCGTTATGCTTTAAAAACATTAAATGCAATATGGCCAATTATTTTGGAAAAGGGTTTAGAAAGACCAATATTTAGAGTTGCAAAATCAAATTTTGCTTCTATAAAAACTATTTTAAATTTTGGTGGAGTTCCAATGCCATTCGATAGCGAAGATGAAATTTGTTATTTAGTTGATCTAAAAGAAAAAAGGGCATTAAAAAGAGGTTAGTGGTTCATTATATTATTAGAGGACTTTAAAATGGAAAAAAACAGAAAAAAAGAAATAGTAAAAATGCTAGTAAATACTGATTTAGATGTATCAGATGAAGAACAAATGATGCAACTTTTATTTGATCAAAATTTAGCAGTAGATGTAGATAAACAAGAGGAAGAAAATGAAACAAAATCAGATAAGCTTGCTGATAAAATAACTGCTGTAGCAGGAAGTTGGAGATTTATTATAGGGTTTATTTTGTTTTTGACTACTTGGGTTGTATTTAATTTAATTGTAGAGGATATTGATCCTTATCCATTTACTTTTTTAAATTTATTGTTATCGTGTATAGCAGCTTTACAGGCTCCTATTATTATGATGAGTCAAAATAGGGCGGCGAAAAAAGATTCATTACGTAGTAAAAATGATTATAAAGTAGATTTAAAAAGTGAATTAATATTAGAACAATTGCATGATGAGATTCGTCAAATAATAAATAATCAGAATAAAATAATAAAAATCATAAAAAACAAAAAAACTCGATAATTCGAGTTTAATTTTATTTCTGGTGGCTCCAGCGGGAATTGAACCAGCGACACAAGGATTTTCAGTCCTCTGCTCTA
>JAFSEY010000009.1 GCA_017435485.1 Bacilli bacterium | reverse complement strand
TCTGGAGTTAAAAATTTTGATAAGTTTCATAATGCTGGTTACAAAGGTTTATATAATGGTGAAACTGCTAATGACATAGCTAAGAGAAAAAATCTAAATTATAGAGAAGATATTTTAGATAATATGGGTAGTGAAGAGTTAGCTGCAAATTTATTTAGAATTACGCAAACCGAGTCTAGATTAAAGAATAATAAAATCGAAAATGAGAATGAAGCAAATAAAACGCATTATAACATCGGAAAAAATATTAGAGATGTTATAGAAAAAAATGGAGGAACAATGCCAGAAGCTTTGCCAACACCTGAAAAAAGTTTAAAACAAATAGAAAAAGAAAAAATGCACTTAAATCTTTAAAATAATATAATGTTTACACGAATTTGACAAAAATAGATGTTTATGATATAATTTAATTACTTGTGAATATTTTAGGGGTTTAAAAAACAAGTAAAATTGATTTTAAGACTCATTGTATTTACAATGAGTTTTTTTTAGGAGGGTTAATATGAATAATAAAAAATGTAATAAGAACATAATTAAATATTATAATTCAGAAATTCGATCTGCAAGATTTAGGTTAGCATTAAATTACGGAATCACTTCATTATTTGGAATTGGAGCAGTGACAACTATATTTGGGTACTTTAATATTGAACCAGAAACAGTAATTACGGAAGAACTTTATGAAACTGTAAAAACTTATTTGCTATCATTATCTGCATGTAATACGCTAATGGCGGGAACAATTCTTTTTGGTACACATAAAGATCGCAAAGACTGTCATCAGAAAATAGTTGATTTAAAATTAAATAAATATTTTCTTGAAGGAAAGTACAAAACCTGTGTTTGTAATGAAGGTGAAGATTTGTCCCAACCCCCAATTATTGGATGCAATCAAATTGATGACTTAACTGAAGCACCACAAACTTTAATAAGAAAATAATTAGGAATGCAAAATTCCTTTTTTTGTGATTAAAATTCTTGCTAAATATTTATAAAACTTTTATAATTGAAGTATAGATAGTTTATATTAAATTACTATAAATAAAAAAATGGAGGAATTAAAATGGATAATGCACAAGCCATTTTAACTCTTATGATTGGACTTTTTGTAGGAGCTATTATTGTAGTTATCATAAACTTTATTAAAAATAAAAGTGTAGAAGATAAAGCTAATAAATTAATTGAAAATGCTAAGAAAGAAGCAGATAAACATAAAAGAGATACTTTACTAGAATTAAAAGAAGAATCATATAAATTAAAACAACAAGTAGATGCTGAAGTAAAAGAAAAAAAATCAGAAATTAAAGATAGTGAAGAAAGACTTTTAACGAGAGAAAAAAGTCTAGATAAAAGAGAAGAAATGCTTCAAAAAAGAGATGAAATCTTAGAAGAAAAAGAAAATAATTTATTAGATAAGCAAAAAAGTTTACAAGAAAAAGAAGTTAAAGTGGAAGAACTTCTAAAAAAAGAATTAGAAGAATTAGAAAAAATAGCCAAATTTTCTAAAGAAAAAGCTCATGATACAATTATGAGAAAAGTGGAAGAACAGATGGCTAATGAAATTAATGAATATTTAAAAGAAGAAGAAGCGAAAGCTAAACTAGAAGCTAATGAAAAAGCAAAAAATTTATTAGTAAATAGCATGCAACGTTATGCTAGTGATGTTGTAGAAGAAATTACAGTTAGTACAATTGCTCTTCCTAACGATGAAATGAAAGGGCGGCTAATCGGAAGAGAAGGAAGAAATATTCGTACAATTGAATCAGTAACGGGAGTAGATTTAATTATCGATGATACTCCAGAAGCAATTGTTATTTCAAGCTTTGACCCCTTAAGAAGAGAAATAGCTAAAATTACCATTGAAACTTTAATTAAAGATGGAAGAATTCATCCTGCTAGAATTGAAGAAGTATATGATAAAGTAAGCAAAGATATGCAAAATAAAATTACCGAAATTGGTAACGATGCTATTTATGAACTTAAACTAGGTAAAATGGATCCGGAATTAATTACTTTAATTGGTAAATTAAAATTTAGAACAAGTTATGGCCAAAATGCCTTAACTCACTGTTTACAAGTAGCTCATTTAGCAGGATTAATGGCTAGTGAATTAGGAGAAAATGTTTCTTTAGCCAAAAGAGCAGGTTTACTACATGATATTGGTAAAGCAATAGATTTTGAAGTTGAAGGTAGCCATGTTGAATTAGGTGAAGAGATAGCTAAGAAATATCGTGAAGATGATGTTGTTATAAATGCTATTGCATCGCATCACCATGATGCTGAACAAAAATATATTATTTCAATTTTAGTTGAAATAGCTGATACCTTATCAGCTGCTCGTCCTGGTGCAAGAAATGATTCTTTAGAAAACTATGTTAAAAGAATTGCTCAATTAGAAGAAATTGGAAACTCTTATGAAGGTGTTGATAAAGCTTATGCAATGCAAGCCGGAAGAGAAGTAAGAGTTATTGTTAAACCAGAAGAAGTAGATGATCAAGCTAGTTACAAAATGGCAAGAGAAATTAAAGAAAAAATTGAATCAGAAATGCAATACCCTGGTACCATAAAGATTACAGTAGTTAGAGAAACAAGAGCCCAAGAAGAAGCAAAATAAAATAAAATAAGGAGAATAAAAAATGAGTGAATTTAGTGATATAAGTAAAAAAGCAACTGCGATTGGAGTTGCCAGTGCTGTAGCAGTAGGAGGAGGAATTGCGGTTACTCATCACATAAATAATAATGGTCCGGAATATCTTGAAACTACTACCGAATTATCTCAGGAATATAAAGGACAAATACCTACAAGTAATGAATATACTATAAGTGGAAAAACATTTGTGGTTGAGGAACCAACAACGTCAATATTTGGATACGTTACTGAAACTAACCCAGAAGCTTCCGTAAATAAATTTGATGAAAGTGCTAGTAAATATGAAACAACTACTACATATACAATATCTGAGGATAGAATAATATCATCAAGTAGATTTAAGAATTTAGATGATTTATATAATTATTACATGGGCGTATGGAATGATAAAAGCGCTGGAAGAACCCCATTGGAAATTATTCAAAATGCTCATGATGATGAAATAGAAAAAGATAATGATTTAAAAACAGCAGCTGCTTTAATGTTTCTAATTAAAGGTAATAAGAAAGATAATGAAAATCAATTTTCGATGCTTTTAAATCCACAAAATAAAGATATCAATACTGTTTATGAAGATAATAAAGATTATATGAAACTGATTCAAGTTCTTGTTCTTCCTGGAAATTCAAAAGAACATTTAAATAAAAATGTAATGGCAGATTTAGAAGGATTTTGGAGTCAGTTCCCTAAAGAATTTACAACAGATACTAATTATAAAAGTGCTGTAAGTTGTTACATTTATTTAGCTAATGAATTTACAGCTTTGGTAGATGTTGTAATAGATGGAAAAATTGCAGCTACTTATAATGGGGCTTATCTCACTGTTGAAGTGGCAAATATAGCTGCAGGATATAATGTTCCGATTTATCCGGGAGTTTTAGCTGATCTCCAAAGACGAGAAGATGATCGCCCAAGAGGATTAACAAAATAGTTAGAAAGAAAAATTTCTAACTTTTTTAATATTTAAAATTATTCCTAAAAAAATAAAATAAATAATAGTATTAGTTCCTCCATAAGATAAGAATGGCAAAGGAATTCCCATAATTGGAAATAGTCCTATATTCATTAAAATATTTTGTATTTGTTGAAACAAAAACATAAAGAAAAACATAGAAATAAATGGATTTTTAGTTTTTAATATTAATTTTATAAAGTAAATATCTATTAAAAAATAACAGTTTAAAAGAATAATTGCTATAATAAAACCAAATCTACTTATCATAAAAGCAAAAATAAAATCTGTTGTTGCTTCCGGAATATATAAAGAATGTTTTTTTCCGTATAACCCGGCAGATCCAATGGCTATTAATGCTTGATTTATTTGATAGCCAGAATTGTTGGCAAAAGAAATAAGTCTATCAACCCGATAAAAAAAACTTGTTCCAACTAACTTTATTAATAAATCTTGGTTTCCATAATACAAACAAAAAAATGCGACTAAAAAACATATTAATAAACCAATTAGCAAAATGAACCAGTATCGCCTAATTTTAGCATAATACAAAGCAACGAATGTAATTATAAAATATAAAATAATAGCACCGGTATCAGGCTCTAAAAAGACTAATATTGCTGGTAAAAGGAAAATAAAAGCTATTTTTGTAATTAATAAAAGTTCCTCTTTTAAATTTTGCGGATTAGAGTAAGATATGATTTTATAAAGATATAGTGCTAAACTAATTTTCATAAGTTCACTTGGTTGAAAAGAAAAATATTTAAAGTCAAACCATGCTTTAGCGCCATTTATTTCTTTACCTATAAATAAAACTAAAATAAGTAAAAAAACATTAAACAAATAAATCCAATGACTGTAAGCAAATAATAGTTTAATTTTAAATCTCTTTATAATAAAAAATATAACTAATCCAATTATTATCCATAAAATTTGTTTTAGCATATGACTATCTAATGAATGTTTTCCCAAAACAAAAATACTTATTAATAAAATAATAAGAACGGGTATGTAAATAAATAAATTATTTTCTGTTATTCTTTTTTTCATATATTTATATTATGTCTCAAAACACAACGATTATCATAAAATATTGTGAGGTGGTATAATTGGAAAAAAAGTTACCAAAAGTATTTGCTAATGCTTTTAATAAGAAATTAAATAACACACAAGAAATATTCTATGGAAATGGTAATAATATAGAATTGAATAGAAGTTTTAGTTTAAATGAAATTATAAAAAAAATTAATAATATTTTTAATTCATCAGATCATATATTTAGAAGTAATGTATTAATAACAACAAAAGATGGAGAAAAAGAAGAAGTTATTATTGGTAAAACTAGTAATAGTATTTTAACTATGACCGGAGAATCAATTAGACTAAGTGAAATATTAGATATTAAAAAAAAATAAGAAGATATTTTCTTCTTATAATAATTCATCAATATATTGTTTTAGTTGTCTTGCATTTTTTCCTAAAATTATTTTTAGTTGATTATCTATTTCTACAACGCCTGTAGCTCCTAATTTTAAAATAGCATCTTTATCAACAATGCTAACATCTTTTAATATTACTTTAAATCTTGACATATTACATTGAGCATTAATAATATTATCTTTGCCTCCTAAATAAGTAATTAATTTATTTGCTTGAATATTAAAATCCTTTTTAGAAGTTTTTACTATAACGGCAGCTATAATAACCATAATAAAAATAATTATAATATATTGAATTATCATTGACATCTTATCACCTAAAACAATTATACACTAAAATAGTTAAAAATAAAACCTTATTTTATATCACTATTTTTAATTAAAATCATAAATTATTAATGAGAATACATGAAAGGGTGAAAAGATATGTGCAATAATGAAAACAATCAAAGCAACTGCATTATGGAAATCTTAAAAGTTATTTTAGTTTTACAAGAGAATGCTTGCCCAGATAATTGCTTAGATAGTTGTGATCGTCCAGTTTTAGGGGGAGGACCAAACTGTTTGATTTGTAATACAAGACCAGTAATGCTTTATACTTGTTGCGGGAATGGTGCTCCTTGGAGTATGCCAGTTTCAAAAGATACGACAACAACATGTGAGGTTGGCACCGTATCAGATACATGTTCTACAGTATTCAGAGTAGAAAAAATAGAAGGATGTTGTGCAACATTTAGAGTACTTCAAGAAAATCCAGATCAAACAAGTTTAAATCCATACGTTTCAACAAACTCATTCTTTACTATGAATTGTAATTGTATATGTGCTATTAAGTGTTTATCCGATACTTTTGTAGATTGTGTATGCTAAAGGACTTAAGTCCTTTTTTTTACTTAGTTTACTTGGGGATAAATATTATCTTTATAATCAATATTCTATTAAAATATTTAAAAATTCTAAAAATTTTTAGTTTGCAAAAATCATAAACTTATGTATAATTAGAATTACGCGAGAAAAATAGATTATTACCAAATGGTAATTGATGAAAGAGGTACTTTTTATGAATTTAGTTTCTTTAAAAAAAATAGACTTAGACCAAAAATTTTTAGCTGAAGAAAATGATGGACTAAAAATATATAGGGGATATGGTCACTATTATGTTGTATTTGATAATTGCGCTAAATTATCTGATGCATTATTTTGGAAAGATTTATCAGAAGAAGCTTGTAATTTAATAGTACCAATAAAAAGCCTTATTGTTTTTAAAGGAAAGTGTGCTGGTTATATTACAAATATACATTATGGTATAGATGGAATGACTGCTCTTAATAAAACATATGATGATTTAGAAAAGAGAAAAATCCTTGCTTATTTCTTAGTAGATTTATACGAAAAATTAAATAATAAGGGAATGGCTTATACTAATTGGACATTACAAGATATATTAATAGAAAATACACGTAAATTTAAATTGACAAAGCCCCATTTTCTAGTAGATATTGTTATGCATAATGAATTTGACTCTCCTATATTAGAATATAATTTTTGTGAAATGATTTTTAGTATACTATATGGAATAGATTTTTCGGTTGTTAATGCTGAAGAAATTCCCGATTTAAATATTCCAGAGGCCATAAAAGATGTTCTAGGTAAAAGAAAAAACGAAAAGATTACTTTACCTATAATAAAAGATATTATTCGTTATACAAAAAATGAATTTGTGATAGATCCACAAATTCAAAAATTAAAAAGAACTTATAACCCTAATAATTAGTTAACCGATATATATTAATAGAAGGTGTATTAAATAAACGGATTTTGTAATTATTAATACCTAATCCGTTAGTGATGTATAAAGGTATATCGTTTACAATATACTTATCATCAATATATTTTTTACCACCTTCTTTTTTTATGATTCCACCATAAAAAGGAAGTCGTATTTGACCATTTAAACTATGACCTGCTAAAATAACATTAATATTAGAAGTGTCTAAATTGTCTACATCATCTGGCTTATGAATTAATTGAATAGTAAATAAATCTTCATCATTAATAGTATTACTAATAACGATTGGGGTATTACCTTTATAATAAAGCTTTTCTTTTATATTATCTAATATAATAAAACCAGCATCTTTCATAAGCATAGCATAATTATCGTGGTCATTATCACCTTTAATAGCATACTTATATAAACGAACTTCTAATTTGTTTAAAATGTCTTTTATTTCTTTTTCGTTATTTTTAGTAAGTTTAATATCCTTAGCATATAAATCTCCTGTATAAATAACGATATCTGGTTTTAAAATATTTATTTCTTTAACGATTTTTTCTAAATAATTTTTATTTGTAGATGAACCATATAAAATATCTCCAAAATGAATAATTTTTAAACCATTAAAATTACTGGGTAATGAACTATCGATTATATTATATTCTTTTACTATAAATCTTTTAGTTTCAAGAAAACCTCCTAATATTATTAAACAAAGACTAAGTATAATAAATATTGCAAATTTTACTTTATTCTTCATACTAAATACCTACGATGCTTCCTAAAATAAGCATAAAAATAATTATAGCATTATGAGTAATATGAGTTATCATTGGGGCGTATATATTATCTGTATCATATAATGTCTTAGCAAAGAAAAATCCTAAAGAACCATAAGGAATTAAAAATAATATTTCTTTTATACTAGTTAAATGTAGTATTCCAAAAATTAATCCTGAAAATAAACAATATAAAGTTCGATTGTTAAAAATATTTCTTAATGATAATCTAAAAATTAATTCTTCTGTAATTGGAGCAATAATAACCATAACAATAATTGCATAAATAGGAGCTTGTTGTAAAATAGCTCTATTGGTTGCTTCATTAGCGGCTAAGTCTTTATTAATTAATAAAATAATAAAATTACTTAAATACATAATAATTATACCTAACAACCAATTCTTATAGGCTATTTTTAAATTATCTTTAGATAATTTATTTGCGTCATTCACTAATTTGGGAAGAAAGAAAAGAGTTATAATTAATAAAATAAATAAATTACTTAATATTAAACTAATTGTTCTAATTACATTATTAGTAGAAGCAAAAGCTTCATAAAACATATAACTTAAAATATATGATAAACTAAAGTATAAAAATAAAACACTTAAACACCTTATAGTAGTTTTTAACTTATCTTTAATATTAATCATTTTGCATCACCTTACCATATAATAATATATCATATTTTTAAGTATTTTAAATAAAAAAATGCTTTAAGAGGCTTATAAAGTTTTAATTGCTATATTATTGGTTTTATGGTAAAATCACATGTAGAGGTTGGTGTATACTATGAAGAAAAAAGTGGTTGTAATGCTAGCTGGAATACTTGCGTTAATAAATTTAAATGTTGCAAATGCTGCATCTGCTTGTTCTTATGAACAACAAGTGGAGCTTGGTAAGGTTGCTAGTAGTGTAAAGGCAGTCTATGAAGAAGCAAGCGAAAAAGTAGATCCGTCTTTATATGCTCCTACTAATGAAACTGTTGGAGAAGTTGTATTATATCGAGATTACTTTAAAATAATATTTACTAATATAACTAAAGATATTTATGTTAAAGTAATGAATGATTACAACGAAGAAGTTAAGTTCATTAGATATAAAGATACCACCGATGGAATGTATACTTTAAATTGGTATAATTTAGATGATGTAGTTAATTTCACTTATGAGGTTTATTCATCAGATGAAACTGATTGTCGGAATGAAAAGTATTTTACTAACTATTTGATCACTCCTATGTATAATGAGTTTCATGATAAAATAATATGTGAAGGAATAACTGATTATCTGCCTTGTCAAAAATATATTACCGTTAAAATGAAATATAGTGAACAATTCGAAAAAATAAATGAGTATTTAGAAGTAGGTAAAAAAGAAGAAAAGGAAAAAGAAGAGAATAAAAAGTGGTACGAAATTATAGGGGATTTTATTAAAGAACATAAAGTTGCATTTATTGCCGGAAGCTCTATTATCGTTATTGCAGGGGTTGCCATTGTAGTGGTAAATATAAGACGAAAGAGAGAAAGTGTTTTATGAAAAAGAAATTATTAAGTTTATTAATTTTACTATGTTTTGCATCTATAACTGTGGTAGATGCTGGAAGAAAAGTAACTGGGTATACTGAGACACCAAACTATTTTAAAGGTGACCATAATTTTCATGCTGGAAGTTCTACAAAAATAACTATGGAGGGTGGATATTCTGCATATTGTATTGACCCTGGTCGAGTTACAGCAACTAATAATGCTACTTGTAATGAATCAACAGTAGATGGAGCACATGGGGCAGGATATGCTACAATTATGAGTAGTGATGCTGATGAAGATACTAAGGGTTTAGCAATGAGAATTTATGCAACCGCAACAGGAACCAATAATTTCCAAAAAAATAGTTCTAGTGAATCTGTAATTAACACAAAGTGTGGTTATGTAAGGGCGGCTAAATTAGCAGCGGATAAAGCAGGTACTCAAATTGATAGTAAATTAAATGATGCAAAAAGTTATGGTGGTACAAACTGTGCTAATGACTTTAGTTTATATACTGAAGGAGAAGATAATAAAGTAACAAGTGATGCTATAAATTTAGCATCAGAAGCTTTAAAAACATCAAATTCTGCAGAAGGAGGAGCCGTTGGATATAATGCTCCTAGTTGTTCTGCAAAATCATCAAAAGGAAAAGTAACGATATCTTGTTCAAATGTACCAGAAGGATCAGAAATAAGTGTTTCTGGGCCATTGACTTTAGAAAACTCATCCTTTAATTCTGGGGTGTTAACAAATGAATATAAAGTGGATTGTAGTGGGGGTAATAATAAATTTAGTGCTGATTTAATTTATAATGCTGAAGCTGGACAATGTTCAGAAGTAGTTAGTTATTCATGTCCAGATTTAGGTTATGATGTTCAAAATTATATAGGATGTAATCAAGAAAGTGATGGTTCTGGTCAAACTAAGTTACCTATTGCCACTAATCAACAAGCTAGCTGTGGTGATCCAACTGATCCAGAAGATGATTGTACGGAAATTCCTGGCTATATAGACAATACTTCTGGAGGTATACCTGGTGTCGGTGATGCTTTATGTAATAGTTTTGGTGAAGTTGTAGTGGCTGTTACAGAAGGCGATGAATATAATTCGACAATTGAATCGATAGATGCTTGTATTATAGGGGAAGAAGACATAACTGGGGCTCCTTTAGAATCAACAGAATTGGTTTTAGGTGAATCAGTATTAACCAATGAATATTGTAATATTTATTGTACAGAAGATTATGAGTTTTTATCACCAGGTCCATTAAGTGCTCAAGATAAAAACGGAAATGAATTTTTAATAACATCGGGTTCTTATTTTACTTTTGATCCAAGTGAAGCTAAAGATAAAACTACAATTTATTGTTATGGTGAAAATTACATTGATAAATTAATGGAAAACATTATAAACGGAAAAGCTGGAAAAGTTGGAGCTCAAGATTATGCCGATATTTTAGCCGAAACAACAACTGAATGTAAAACAGAAGTAGACGAAGAAACTGGCGAAGAAATTATATACGAAAAAACTACAAGTAAAACTTATACAGCAAGAAGAAAAGGAAGCAACTTAGAGGTGGAAATAGTTATGAACATTCCTCAAACCTCTGGATGGTTAGAAGTTACTTCATGTAGTCCTATGACTGAAAAAGCTGATGCTGGAACTATTGAAACAGCAAAAAATAACTATATTTCATATGCAAATGAACAAGTTGCTTTATTTGATGACTGTAATGGATGGAGTTTAGAAAATGAAAAATTTAAAACAGCAGTAGGTGTAGGAGGAACTTGTCACCCAAATGTATATTTCACTTATACTGATGGCGAATGGCTAAACTTAACTGAAAAAGAATTAGTGTTAGAAGAGGTAAAAGTAGATACTCTAGATACAACAAATTCTTATAAATCTACAACCGGAAAATATGATGATACAACTAAAGCTAAAACGAATGCCACAATTGACTTAGGAATTGGTAAAGAAACTGATCAGTTTACTGATGCAAATTATACTAGCGGATCAGCTACTATTACAAATACTTACAAGTTAAATTCAGTTGGAATTTGTAATAATTATAATACTGGAGAGTCTTCATACACCTTAACAAAGGATCAATGCGAAGCTATTCCAGGGGCTACTTATACTGAAGGATGGCCGGTAAGTTATGAGACAACCCAAGGTGAATATGCTTATCAATTTATTATTTCTAATTATGGACATTATTTAAGTGGCGGTAATTGTCAAGCGGGTAGATTAGAAGCTGTTGCATTTGAATTGGGCGTTGATACAATAGATTTAGAATGTCCTTATAAAGTTAATGGTTGTGATGATTGCCCTTGGGGATGTGACCCGGAAGGAATTTGTGGTGGTGACCCTGAATGTGATGACGAATGTATTTGGGAATGTCGTAAAGTAGGATGTATATTTGATATCCAAAATGGATTAGCAGTAGATTTTGAACCTATATCTTTAAAAAATCCATTCTTAGCAGCTAATATTAAATACCTAAATGATATGCATAATAATGCAATTGCTTATAATATAAATAATAAACAAACAGAGCAAGAAGAAAAAAATAATGATGCTAATGCAGTTGTAGCAGTAGGAACTCCAAATAAAAGTGGATTAGCTGCAAACTGGCGAACAGAAAAAGGATCTGCTGCTTTAGCGGAAATTGAAGGTTTAGGCGAAGAAGCTTACACTGATGACCATTTAGAATATAGAATTACTTTATCTCCTAGAGATATCAATATAATCCGTAATTATAATAGCTCTAATGAAGTTCAAAATAATGGTGGATATTTAAATAGCACATTAAATTGTGTTAATAATGGAGAAGATTACGTAACTTGTACAAGTACTTATCTTGATGAATTAGAAGAACAATTAGATAGCGACCAAGTTGATAATAGATTAGATGCAAAATCTCCAGAAGAACGCAAGACGACTTCGAAAGGTAAAAAATCTGGAGAAGGTCCAGCATTTAGATAAAAGGAGTGTATAAAAATGAAAGATACCTACTGGGGTTATTGGTTAGTTTTATTAGGTATATTTATTGTTGTTGTTATGATGATAGTAAACAATATTACAACAACAAAAAGTCAAGATTATTACCTAGTAAAGGAAATAGCTCAAGCTTCTATGTTAGATGCTATTGATTATACTTATTATCGTGATTGGAAAGAAATAAGAATTAACAAAGAGAAGTTTATAGAATCTTTCATAAGAAGATTTGCTGATTCTGTATCATTAAGTAGTACTTATACTATTGAATTTTATGATATATATGAAGCTCCTCCTAAAGTTAGTGTAAAAGTTTCAAGTCAATCAAATTCCTTTAATGTAATGGGAGATGCTGAAAGTTTTGATATTGTTGAAAAAATTGATGCTGTTTTAAATCATGGAGAATTTGAAGAAAGTTAGAAAGGAATAATTATGGGGAATTTATTAAATAATTTAAAAGGATTTATAGCCAATAAAAACACCGTGACTATCTTAGGAGTTTTAGCTGGAATCATAGTATTATATGTTGGATATAATTATCGTGTAAATCAAAGTGTTGCAACAGTTCAAGTGTACTATGTTAAACAAAACGTTGAAAGCAATACTCAATTAACTGAAGATATGTTAGGGAAAGTTACTATTAATAAAAAATTAACAGAAACTTATAAAAATTTGGTTACGAATATAAGTCAAATAAAAGATGGAAATAACGAATTCTTCTTTGTAAACTTTGATCATAGCTTAACAGAAGGATCACTTCTATGCAAAGATGATTTAATTGCTAAATCAGAAAAAGCTGATCAAAAATTATATAAGAATTTAAAAAAAGATTATAAATTATTTATGCTAGATGTTAACTTAGATACAACACATGGTAATTCGATTGCACCAGGTAATGCAATTGATTTGTATCTACAGGGAAAAGACGAAGCTGGAAAAGTAATCTTTGCACCATTTATGGAAAATTTAGAAGTTATTGATGTAGTAGATACTAAATGGAGTACTACTGCAGGTGAAGAAGGTACATCACCAAAATATATTATTACTGTTGTATCTAAAGAAAATTTTGAATTATTAACAAAAGCAACTTTAGTAAGTGCATATGATTTTAAACTTATTCCAGTTCCAAAAGAAATTCCATATTCAGAAGTTACGGATAAAAAAGAAAATATCGTAAATTTATATTTAAAAAATATGATTGAAGCAGGATCTGCAGCAGTAGGAAATTAAAAAAGAGGTAAGACCATGAGAGATGCAATTTTTTCTCAAATCGATTTTGGTCCATTAAAAGAGTTTTTAGAGGATGACAATATAACAGACGTTTCATATACCAATGGGGGGCAAATTTGGTTAAAGTCTTTAGACAAAGGTGTTTATAAAGTTGAAAGACCAGAAATAAATGATCCCCTAATTGATAAATTAGCGTTTCAATGTGCTAATGTTATGGGTAAAACGTTTAATATGGCGCATCCTTTTTTAGATGCTGAAAGTGCTGAACTTCGTATGAATTTCGTTCATGATTCGATTGCAACGAATGGAACAGCCTTGGTTATTCGTAAAACTCCTGCCAAAATTAGATTGAATAAAGAAAAATTATTAGATGAAAAATATGTCACTGAGGAATTACATAATTTCTTGATACAATGTGTTTTAGGACATTGTAACATTATTGTTAGTGGAGAAACTGGTTCTGGTAAAACAGAATTAGTAAAATATCTAGCTAGTAACACAAAAGAAAATGAAAAAATAATAACAATTGAAGATACATTAGAACTTCACTTAGATAAAATATTTCCTATGCGTGATATTGTCGCAATGAAAACAAATAATATTGCATCATATTCTGATGTATTAGTTACTTGTATGCGTCAAAACCCTCGTTGGATTTTATTATCAGAAGTTCGTAGTGGGGAAGCCGTAATGGCCGTAAGAAACTCAATTTCATCAGGACATAATATTATATCAACTATCCACTCGGATAGTGCTAAAAATATTCCAATGCGTATGTACAGTTTATTAGAAAGTAATCAAGATATTGATCAATTTTTAAAATCAATTCATCGATATGTTCAAATTGGTGTGCATGTGAAAGGATATTTAAGTAAAGAATTAGGAAGATTTCAACGTGAGATTGTTGAAGTTTGTGAATTTTTTGTTGATGATAACAATGAAGCCGGCTCAAATATATTGTTTAAAAAAGGTTTAGATGGAACAATCTCTTTTAATAATCCAACTGAATATTTGAGAAGATATATGGGAGCACAAGGAGTTATTTTAGAAGAAAATCCTCTTCATATTACAACAAGTGAATCACAAATTGAGCAAGATAATTTAGCAATAGAGTCATTATAGAAAGAAGGTATATAAATGGAGCTTATTTTATTACTAGCAATCGCTATTTTTGTTATACTTTATCGAACTGGTAATGGACAACAAGCATACAAAGAGGCTGCTCAAAAAGCTGTTGGTGTATATGAAAAATATGCTCCATATACTTTTAAAGAAGTTAATCAAAAAACCAAAGAATTAGGATTTCAATATACTAAAAAACAATATTTATTACAAGTAGTTTTATTTGGGGGATTAGCTGGAGGAATTGCATATTTTTACTTCTATAGTATTATATGGGCTTTGGTCTATGCTGGAGTAGCTATTGCTTTTATTCCTTATTTAGCATATTTAAGAAGTCAACGATTATATAGTGAATATATATTTGAGCAAATTCAGGTTTATACTACTAACGTAATAATGGAATTTAATACAACACAAAGTTTTGTTAAATCACTGGAAGGTGTTAGAGACTCTGGGATAATTGAAGATCCAGTTCTAAAAGACTTAAAAATCATGATTGATATGTCTTATAAAAATGGTACTATCGATGAATCAATTGAATATTTTAATAATAAATATCCATTTTATATGGTAAAAAATATGCATCAATTATTTTTGCAAATTACCAAAGAAGGTGCGAGAGATTCAGGAGAATCTTTAGAAAATATGGCAATGGACATCGATACATTAGTAGAAGGGGTTTATCGTGATCAGATGGATCGTAAAACCTTTTATCGTAAATTTTTAACATTTGGTTTTGTGTTATTTTTACTAGTTTTAGTTATGCAATTTTTATTAGGAAGTGAAAACTACGTTGACTTATTAAAAGATTGGTACGTAAAATTAATACTTCATGCAATTATAATAATTAACGCTATATTCTTAATAAAAGGTGTTAAATATTATAATGAAGATGTGGGGGTTGAATAATGCAAATAGAAATAATAATAATAGCAGTAATAGTTTTCTTTATAATGAGTTATACGGGAAGACTTGATTTAAATAAACTATTCGCTGACAATGAAATGTTATTTAGAAGATTAAAAGAAGACGATTGGGATTTCTTTGTTAGAGCAAAATATGGAGATGGAGTAAGTCCTGATATATTATTTTCTAAAAGAATTAAAAATGCTTTTTTAATCTTTATCTTGATCATGTTATTTATGTTAAAAAATATAACAGCAATTTCTGTTATTATAGCTTTAATTGGAGCATTTGCAATTTTTAAATGGGATTATTTATCTATCAAAAATTATCATAAAGCACATTTGCATAAAATCGACTCAATGTTACCATATTATTTAAAAAGTTTAGAGATATTAATTCAACACTATACAGTACCTGTAGCAATAGGTAAATCAATGAATGATGCTCCATCAATATTTAAAGATGGACTTCAACAAATGATTAATGAAATTAATGCTGGTAACGATACAATTGACCCTTATATGGATTTTGCTAGAAACTATCCAGTTAGAGACTCAATGCGTATGATGCGTTTGTTATATCGTTTGAGTTTAGGTAGACAAGAAAGAAAACAAGAACAATTGATGACTTTCTCTAAAACCATTTCCAATCTTCAACAAAAAGCCAGAGAGACTAGATATAAAGAACGATTAGAAAAAATGGAAAGTAAAACAATGCAAATGTTAGTAACTACTGGAGTAGGGGTTATGATTTTACTTGTGTTAGCAGTTTTACAAATGATGAATATGTAAAAGTAATTTTAAAAATATTGATATTAACAGAAAAAATATGTATAATAAAAATATAAATAAAAATAGGAGATGATTTATAAATGAAAGAAGCAACTGGAGAATTAAACATGACTGTTATTACTGTTGTAGCAATAGCTGCAGTAGGTTTATTATTTACTATGTTTGTATGGCCTAATATTCAAGCTAATTTAATTTTAAGCTCTGCGTGTAGTAATGTTAATTCAAGTGGTAACTATACTTCTGACCAAATAATAGGTGGAGCTAATGATGCTGAAGCTGATGTTCAATGTATAGATTTTACTTGTACAGTTGAATATCAAGGAAAAACTTATCAACGTAATTGTACTGAGGAATAGGATTAACAAATGAAACAAGCCATTAGTGAACTTAATTTGACTGTTATAATAGTTTTAGCCGTAGCTGGTCTAGTGGCTCTTTTTTCTATGGTAATATGGCCAGTAATAAAATCTGGATTACATAATTCAGCAAATTGTAGTGATGCAATTTGTACTTGTGATATTACTGATGATATATGTGATTGCTATATGGAAAGCAATCCATCTGAACATTTTGATTGTGTAAATAAAGGTTAGGTGATACGCAAATGAAAGAAGCCATAGGTGGTAATTGGTTATTCATGATAGTAATCTTTTTTGTTATTTTATTTGCTGGATATATGTGTTTATCAATAAATCAGACTAAAGCGTTTAATGTCAAAAATAGTTTAATAAGAATATTAGAACGAAATGGGTCTGGAATGAGCAGTGTTGCAGATTTAGCGGATGATATAAACTTTATCGATGAAGTTACCGCTGAACTAGCCGAAGTAGGATATAGAATCAATGGTGATTGTACTAGATTTGAAGAAGAATATGGACCTGGATGGACAGGATTTGATGAACAAGGTAATTTATCAGATACAAATTCAGCTTTTTGTGTAAGAAGAGTGGAAACAGCTAGTGCTCTAGGAGCACCAAGGTATTATTACCAAGTTATAACATTTTACCATCTAGAAATACCATTAGTTAGAACTATATTTAATTTGAGTATAAAAGGTGATACTAAACCGATGATATAGGAGGTAAGATATGAAAGATGTTTATGGATCAACGTGGACGTTGCAATTAATGATTGGATTCATATTATTATTTGTAGCTTTCTTAACCTTAACTATATCTTACTCAAAAGTTTTTTCAATGAAAAATGAAGTTATTTCTATTTTAGAAAAATATCGGGGATATAATGATACTTCATCTACGTTAATAAATAATTTTTTAAGAAATTCTAATTATACAACCACAGGAACATGTTTTGATGATGAAAATCCTGTAGAAAATCCTATGTTAGCTGTAGATAATCTTGCTGCAAATCCGAATGTAGCTAATGAGGGTGATAGATATCTATTTTGTATAGAACAAGAACGAAAAGAAGGTTTCAAAGATACTTTAACAAGAGTTAATTATGAAGTAACCTTATTTTATCGGTTTAATCTTCCAATTATTGGAAATATAGCTACTTTTAGAGTTAAAGGTAAAACTACTGATATGATTGATAGAGAGGATTTTTTTGATTAAAGAGGGATAATAATGAATGTAATAGTTTCAAATAAATACCAAGCCATGTTATCAACATTGGATATTGATGTAATAAAAAGTATTAATGGAGAATTTACACCAGGAGAATTAGCAAATCAATTTAATAATTTTTTTTATAATAAAATGATTTTAGATATTACAGCAATAAAAGATTATAAACAAATAGCGGTTATTCAAGAGTTATCTGTTAGTTTTGATATGAATAAAGTTATTATTTTATTAGATGATTCTGAAGAAGCTAATGCACCAATGTATTTATCACAGCTAGTTTCAATGGGAATCTATAATTTCACTAGAAATCTAGATGCCATTAAATTTTTAATTGATAATCCAAATACTTATAAAGATGTGGCAAGTTATCATAATATGGAAGGTGTAGCATCTCAAGTTCCAGATATGAATGGTATAGGTGGTGTTTTTGGTCCAATGAAGACGAGAGTAATTGGATTCAAAAATGTTACTTCTCATGCTGGATCAACAACACTTGTGTATATGTTAAAAAAACACTTAGAACAATTTTATAAAGTAGTAGCTGTTGAACTTGATAAGAATGATTTTGCTTTCTTTTCGGATGAATCCTTAAAAAGTATTAGCTCACTGGAATTTGCTGCATTTGTAGCAATGCATCAAGATCTAGAAGCTATTTTGGTTGACTTGGGAGATAATGGCAGCGAAACTGGTTGTACTGATGTTGTGTATTTAATTGAACCAGGAATCATAAAATTAAATAGGCTTATTAGAGAAGATCCAAAAATATTTGATAAATTAAAAGATAAAAAGATTGTTTTAAATAGAAGTATTTTAAGTAATAAGGATGTTAGTGACTTTGAATACGAAAGTAATAGTAAAGTTTTCTTTAACATACCATATATCGATGATAAAAAAGATCATCATAAAGTTATGGATGAATTTGGAATAGCACTAGGATTTGCCAAATTAAAGAATCCTAATGGGGGAAAAAGTGGTTTATTTGGCTTGTTTAAGTGATATATATTGACAAAATAAGATAATTTAGTTAAAATTATATGCAGAGAAGGAGAGATTTTGATGTTTAATATTCTTGCAGAAGTTACTCAGTTTTGTACAAGAACTTCACCAATTTGGCAATTTGTTGGATATGTTTTATATGTATTTAAAATAGCAATTCCACTATTATTAATTATTTTTGGTATGATGGATTTAGGAAAGGCAGTAGTTGCTAATGATGATAAAGCAATTAAAAGTGCTACAAGTTCTTTAGTGAAAAGAGCTATTGCTGGAGTAGTAATATTTTTCCTACCATTCTTAGTAAGTTTTATTTTTGGAATTGTAATAGGATTTGATGATGTTGAAAAAGATTATAAAATATGTCAAGCTTGTATTACTAATCCTAATAAAAAAGATGGAGCTTGTAAAACCGCTGTAGAATCTGCTAAAGATGCAACATATAGCGAAAAAACTGAAGAAAAAACTGAAGAAAAAACTGGAGAAAATTAATTTTTATACAAATACCCTTAATTGGGTTTTTTTGTGGTCAAATTTATTAACAAAGAATCTATTTTATAGTATAATAATATTACATTTTATTAAAAGAAGGCGATATTATGATATATTTGGATTATTCAGCAACAACTCCAGTGCATAAAGATGTATTAGATACATTTTTAAAAGTTTCAAATGAATTTATAGGAAATCCAAACTCGCTACATGATTTAGGAAGTAAAAGCAAAGATTTAATTGACGCAGCCACTAAACAAATTACTAACATATTAAATATTAAAGAAAATGAACTTATTTATACAAGTGGATCAAGTGAATCAAATAATACGGCAATAAAGGGGATTTGTTTAAAACATCCTAATCGTAAACATATCATCACAACCAATTTTGAACATTCATCAATTTATGGTCCAATTGGTTATCTTCAGACATTAGGATACGAAGTTGACTTTGTAGATAGTGATAGTAATGGCATTATTGATTTAGAACATTTAAAGTCATTATTAAGAAAAGATACAATTTTGGTTAGCGTTGGTGCTGTAAATAGTGAAATAGGTATTATTCAGCCAATTAATAAAATAGGTAAATTAATTAAAGAAAATTCTAATGCTGTTTTCCACTCAGATATTACACAAATAGTTGGAAAAATAGAAGTTAATCTAACTAATGTTGATTTGGCTAGCTTTTCAGCTCATAAATTTTATGGTATTAAAGGGATTGGAGGATTAATAAAAAAAGAAGGTATTGAAATAATTCCTTTAATTCATGGTGGAAAGAGTACCACAAAATATCGTAGTGGAACTCCAACAGTTGCTTTAATCGCTTCAATGGCTAAAGCACTACGCCTAGCATATGAAAAATTGGAAAGTTATGAACAAATAAAAAAATTAAATGAATATTTACAAAAAGAATTAGTTTTCAATGAAAATATTAAAATAAATAGTAATGAAAAATGCATAGCTCATATCCTTAATTTAAGTGTTATTGGATTAAAGCCAGAAAGCTTGCTTCATGCTTTAGAAAAACATGAAATATATATTTCTACACAAACTGCATGTTCAAGTACAAATTCTTTATCTAAGTCCGTTTTATCCTTAACAAATGATGAAAAAAGAGCTAAAAGCAGTATCAGAATTAGTTTGTCTTATAATACTACTAAAGAAGAACTTAATGAGTTTATTAATATATTTAAATCTGAAGTAACTAAATTATTAGAGGTGGCTCATGAAAATAATTAAAATAGGGGCAATGTGGTGTTCTGCTTGTCTAAAAATGCATAAATATTGGGATATTTTAAAAAAGAATTATCCAAATATTGAAATAATTGAATATGATTACGATATGGATGAAGACATTGTTAAACAATATGAGGTAAATGATATTTTACCAGTAATTTTATTCTATCAAAATGATAACTTAATTGCCCGTTTAGATGGCGAAAAAACTTTAGAAGAAATTAAAAATATCATTGAAAATTAGGAGGGTTTATGAAAAAAGTTATATATATATTTAGTTTATTCTTATTCATATTATTTCCTATATTAGTTTCTTCAGATGAACAAAAAGTTATCGACATTTATTTATTCTATTCGAAAGACTGTCCGCATTGTCAAAGTGAAAAAGAATTTTTAAATGAATATAAAGAAAAGAAAAATATTGAAATTCATTATTTTGAAGTAAACTACAATAAAGTTAATGCCGAGAAACTAGATTTAGTTAAAGGTGTTTTTGATGAATCAAGTCCTTATGTTCCATTTACCGTAATTGGAAGTAAAACTATAGTAGGATATAGCGATGATACCTCTTCTGAGATAAAAAAGATAGTTGAAGCATACCAAGAGGGGACTTATATTGATTTTGTTGATAAAATCTTAAATAAAAAGATTACTAAAGATAATATCGATGAATATTATGAAAAAGAAAAGATAACAATTGATGAATCTAATATAAAAATACCATTATTAGGTGAGATTAATCCTAAAAAGGTAAGTATTTTGCTTGCAAGTGTAGTTATTGGTTTAGTTGATGGCTTTAATCCTTGCGCAATGTGGGTGTTGATATTTTTAATCAGCATGTTAATCAATATGAAAGATCGTAAAAAAATGTGGATACTTGGAGTTACTTTCTTACTAACTTCAGCTTTGATTTATTTAGCTTTTATGATGTCATGGTTAACTATTATCGTAAACTTTACTAACGTAAAAATAGTTCAAGTAATAATCGGTATTTTAGCTGTTTTAGCAAGTTTATTTAACTTTAGAAATTACTATAATGAACGAAAAAAAGATGCTGGATGTCAGATTGTTGATGAAAGTCAAAGAAAAAGGACATTTGCTAAAATAAAGAAATTTACGAGCGAAAAGAGTATTTTTCTATCAATTATCGGTGTAATTGGTTTAGCTATATCAGTAAATATTGTTGAACTAGCTTGTTCAGCAGGACTTCCTGTAGTATTTAGTAATATTTTAGCAATCAATAATATTACAGGAATAAAAGCTTTATTATACTTAATTGTCTATATTTTGTTCTTTTTGTTAGATGATTTAATAATATTTACTATAGCAATGATTAGTTTTAAAGTGACTGGATTAACAACAAAATATACTAAATACTCACACTTAATCGGTGCGATAATCATGCTTTTAATTGGAATTTTAATGATATTTAAGCCAAATTGGCTAATGTTTAATTTTTCTTAGAGTGCCAATTTAGGATGGAAATTTGCATTTTTATATAATATATGCTATAATTTGATAGTTCGAGGTGAAAAGGAAATATGACAAATAGTCAAGATGAAGAATTTCTTCAGTTAGCCAAAGACATATTAAATGATGAAAATTTTAAATTATTAAAAAAAGACCGTCATCACGGTAATACAAATAAATACGATCATTGTAGAAGAGTTTCTTATTTAAGTTATAAATTAGCTAAATTCTTTAACTTTGATTACAAACATATTGTAAGACCAGCATTATTACATGATTTCTTTTATGGAGAACGTACAGAAAAACCGGAAAATTCATATTTAGAACATCCTAAAACAAGTGTATTAAATGCTAAATATTATTACAATATCGATGAAGAAGAAGAAAGTATTATCAGAACTCATATGTTTCATCATCTAGTTGCTAGAAAAATTTGTCCATTAATTAATTTAAAGGAAAATGCATCTATTAAAGAATCAATGCCTAAAAGCAGGGAAGCTTGGATAGTATGTGCAGCTGATATGTTAGTAGCATTTGGGGAATTTGGTAAATATATTGTAAATTATAATGTATGTTTATTCTTGCTTTTTGTAATTAACTTATTAACAGTTAATAGATAGTAATTTAAGAAATTATCAACTTAGATTAATTTCTTTTTTTATAAAATATTATGATTTACTAATTGTCAAATTATTGCATTTATGTTATATTAAATATGTCAAGGCAACTTGAATATAATAAAAAAAAGGATACATTTGATTGCTAGAACCAGATGTAATCCCTTCTGGATAGTCATCTGAAATCAACTTTAGTTGAAATCAGATGTTTTTATTATCTATATAATAAAGTTATTACTATAAAGAACAATAGTATAATTATAATAAATTGAGAGAATTCTCTTTTAGTCATAATTATCACCACCTTTCTTTAATCTAAAGATTTTTGAAAGGGAAAACACCCGACTTTTCAAATGTATCCGAAAAAATTATATACTAAGTTATTTTTAGGAGCAAATTACCACATTTTTATATTTGTCATGAATGTGGACTAAAAATGGATGTTTATAATTATAATATTAATATTTTAATCAAAAGTATATAACAAATTTATAATGATTTACTAATTGTCAAATTATTGCATTTATGTTATATTAAATATGTCAAGGCAACTTGAATATAATAAAAAAGGATATATCTAATTTTGCAAGGTTAGGTACATTCCTAAATTTTGGTTAGTACACTAAAACTCAAGCTTTGAGCGTTAGTGTACTTTTTTATTTAAATAGTATTATAAATACTAAGATAAATAGGAGGATAATTATAATAAATTGAGAAAATTCTCTTTTTGTCATAAAACCTCACCTCCTTTACGTAAATGTAACGGAGTGCACCTAACGCATTAAATATATCCAAAGTCATTATATAATAAGTAATTTTTTAGAGCAAATTATCACATTTCTATTTTTGTCATTAATATAAATCAAAAATAAACTATTTTAAATTAGTACAGGTTTATTTTGTAATCAAATAAATTCTATTTATTAACTTTATCACCTTGATAAATATTTAATTCTTTCATTTTTTTATCAATATCATTTAAAACACAAAACTTTTTAATGAGCCAATTTGGAACTATTAATTTTAACGGATCAGGATCTCCTGTAATTCTTCCAATTATAATATTTTCATTTAAATATTGTAATTGCTCACAAACAATGTCAATATATTCTTCCTTGGATAATATAGGGAATTTTTTTTGTTCATAATATCTTTCTAATGAAGTATCCTTTAAAACACTAAGCATATGAATTTTTAAGGAATTTATATCTAGACTATTTAAATATTTTACGGTTTCAATCATATCTTGTTGATTTTCACCTGGTAGGCCATTAATAATATGAACAGTGATAAAAATATTTCTTTCTTGCAACTTTTTGACAGCTTCTTCAAAGTTTTTTAAATCATGACCACGATTAATTAACTTTAGAGTTTTATCATGCATAGATTGTAATCCTAATTCAATCATTAAAAAAGTTTTTCTATTAAGTTCTGCTAAATAATCTAAAATATCATCTTCCAAACAATCACTTCTCGTTGCTATTGCAAGGCCAACTACATTTGGAAGATTAATTACTGTTTCGTATTTTTCTTTTAATTCTTCTAATGGCGCATAAGTATTAGAATTAGCTTGAAAATAGGCAATATATTTACTATTCGGCCATTTCTTACTAATTTTGTCTTTTACTTCATTAAACTGAGTTACTAAATCCTTTTCTTTATCGCCACCAAAATCTCCTGAACCCTCACTACAAAATATGCAACCATTACCATTTTTTTTATTAGGACAGGAAAATCCGGCATTCAAGCTTACTTTAAAAACTTTTGAATTAAACTTGTTTTTCAAAAAATAATTTAATGTATGATATCTTTTATTATCTAAAGAATATTTAAACATAATATCACCCGGTAATTATTATAACGTATATTTTTTAAAAATCTAGCAATTGTAATAAAAAGACTTTTATGATAACATAATTATGAATACTAAAAGAGGGTGAGTAAAATGGCTGAAAGTAAAAATAAGAATACAACCCAAAATGTTTTTCAAGGAAAATATTATCGAATTACTATTTTAACTGAACGCTTAATTCGTTTTGAATATAACATAGGAGGAGAATTTTTAGATTTACCAACAGAATTTGCTATTAACAGAGATTTTCCTGATGTTAATTTAAAATACGAAGAAGACCAAAAATATTTAGAAATTGAAGGGAAATATTTTGCACTTTTATATCAAAAAGAAAAACCTTATTTAGGGCCAAAATATGCTCCAGATACTAATTTAAAAGTAGTCCTAAAAAATACTGACAAAGTGTGGTTCTTTAATCATCCCGAAGCAAAAAATTTCAAATCAACAGCTTCTGAAATAAATGCGGATTCACCAAGCAATACAAAATTGATAAATGGACTTTTTTCAATCGATGGGTTTGCTTCTTTTGATGATTCTGAATCATTTTTAATAATGCAAGATAAAACTTTATTTAAAGCGCAAAACAGACGAGTTGATACTTATTTGTTTATATATAATAAAGATTTTGGGATGTGTTTAAAGGATTATTTTACGCTTACCGGAACTAGTCCATTAATACCAAGATATGCGCTTGGAATATGGTGGAATAGGGATAAAATATATTCATTTGAAAATATAAAAACATTAATAAAAGCCTTTAACAGATATAAAATACCTATGTCTACTTTGTTGTTAAGTGAATTTTGGCATTTAAAAAATACTGAAGATTATTCAAAATTTAAAACAGGATATACATTTGATACTGGATTATTTCCAAACCCATCGGAATTTGTTAGTTACATGCATCAAAGGGGAATTAGAGTAGGGATTAATATAGATCCTGAAGAGGGGGTTTATCCACATGAAACAAATTATAATAATTTCGCCATTTCTTTGGGATTGAATGATAACAAAATAATACCATTTAATGCTTTAGACCCCAAATTTATGGATTCGTATTTTAAATATTTAATAAATCCATTGAAAAAACTCGGTATTGATTTCTTTTGGCTTGATTATAAAAAAGACATTTTAAACTTAAGAGCTTTAAATTATTATCATTATAAAGAAATGGAAAATGATAAAGAAAAAAGAGGAATGATGTTGTCTAGAAATGCTTTAATAGCATCACATCGTTATCCGATTAGCTATTCTGGAGAAACAATAGTTAATTGGCAAACTTTAAATTTCATACCTTTCTTTAACTCCAATTCAGCTAATATAGGAGCTTCTTGGTGGAGCCATGATGTTGGCGGATTTAAAAATGGGATTGAAGATAGTGAGTTATATACAAGACATGTTCAATTAGCAACCTTTAGTCCGATCTTTCGATTTAGTGCAAGAAGAGGGCTATATTATAAAAGAGAACCTTGGCTATGGGATAATAACACTTATAATATTGTAAGAGATTATTGTAACCTTCGTCATCGTTTAATACCATATTTGTATACAGAAAGCTATCGCTATCATAAAGAATATCAACCATTAATACAACCACTATATTATAACTATCCAGAAATAATAGATGAACCTTTATATAAAAATGAATACTATTTAGGTAAAAATTTATTGATTGCTCCAATTACCAAACCAAAAGATTTAACAATGAATAGATCAGTTGAAAGAATTTATTTACCAAAAGGAACTTGGTATGATTTTAAATCCGGAAAAAAATTTATCGGAAATAAAAGATATGTAACATTTTTTAAAGACGAAGATTATCCAGTATTTGCTAAATCAGGAGCTATCATTCCTTTAGCTATTTTAGAAGAAAATCTAAATATTACTAATAATCCTAGAGCAATGGAAATACATATATTTCCAGGGCAAAATAGTACTTATAAACTTTATGAAGATGATGGTATAAGTAATTTATATAAAGAAGGTTTTTACACTATTACTGAAATAAATTATAAATATCAACCTAATAATTTTACAGTTGTTATTCGACCAATTGAAGGAAAAAATGGAATAATTCCCCATCATCGCGATTATAAGATCCGTTTTAGGAATTCTAAGGAAGCAGAATATGTTGATGTCTTTTCTAAGAATTTAAAAAATAAATTAGATTTTTCAGCATATGAAGAAGACAATGATTTTATAATAGAAGTAAAAGATGTTGATACGACTGAAACTTTAAATATAAATTGTCGAGGAAAAAGTATTGAGATAGAAGCTGTTAGAATAATAAATGAAGATGTAAACTTCATCATAAGTGATTTAAAAATAGATACTAAATTAAAAGAGCAAATTGCTATTATATTCTTTAGTAAAGATGAGATTAGAAAAAAACGTATTGCCATTAGAAAACTTGCAAACATTGGTCTTGAAAAAAGATTTATTAGAATGTTTTTAAAATTATTAGAATATATTTCAGAAATTTAATTTGCTTTTAAAAAGACAATTATGTATAATAGTTTTAAGCAGCGGATAAAAGAGTAGTAATCAAAACTTCTTTTTGTAGAGACTTAGTGGTTGGTGAAAACTAAGAAAAGAAATTGATGAACTTACTTTTGGATGTGTTAGGGTAATTCCTTTATAGATTAACGAGAAAAAAATAAGGTGGTACCACGATAACATTCGTCCTTTGGGAGGAATGTTTTTTTATTTAGAAAGAGGATTTTATATGAATAATGTTGCTTACTATATTTTATCGTTTTTAGTAATTTACTTAGTTATTTTTGTTCTTCATTACTTTTTTCTTACTAAACCAGCTGTTGATGAAATATTAGGTAAAAAGAAAAAAAATAATAAAAAGAGCAAGAAAAAAGAACCAAGCAAAATAGGAGAAGTTGAATATTTAGTTTATAAATTTAAATTGGATCGAAATTCCTTAAATTATAATAGTTTAAAAATAATGCTTCCTTTATTAAATAGTTTTATTATTACATTTGTAACTTTTATTATAGAACTAATTCCCTTAGGAACAATTTTTAAATTACTAATAGGATTTGCTTTGCTAACTGCTCTTATTTATGCTATTTATGAAATATATGGAAGACACTTATTAAATGTTGAAAGGAAAAGAGGTAATTAAAATGGATTTTAAAAATATTGAAAAGAAATGGCAAGATTTTTGGGATAATACGAAAGTATTTGAAGCTAAAACTAATGGAGATAAAAAACCATATTACATATTAGTAGAATTTCCTTATCCATCAGGATCAGGACTACATGTTGGACATGTAAGAAGTTATACAGCACAGGATGCTTTAGCTAGAATGAAAAGAATGCAAGGATATAATGTTTTATATCCTATGGGATGGGATGCTTTTGGAGCTCCTGCTGAACAGTATGCTATTAAAAATCATATTCATCCTAAAGATGCTGTTAAAGAAAATATTAAAACGTTTAAAGGGCAAATGAAATCATTAGGATTCTCTTTTGATTGGAGTAGAGAATTTTCCACAACAGATCCAGAGTATTATAAATGGACACAATGGCAATTCTTACAATTTTATAAACATAATATGGCTTACAAAGCTACTATTCCTGTTAACTGGTGTCCTACTTGTAAAAGTGTTTTATCTAACGAAGATGCCGCAGGTGGAGTTTGTGAACGTTGTGGAGACAGTGTAGTTCAAAAGGAAAAATCTCAATGGATGTTAAAAATGAGTGAATATGCCGAGGATTTATTAACTGGCTTAGACGATACTAACTTTGCCGAAAGAGTAAAGCTTGGTCAAATAAATTGGATTGGAAAATCAACTGGTGTTGAATTAGATGTTGATATTGTTGGAGGCGGAAAATTTTCTGTCTTTACAACTTGTATCGAAACTGTTTATGGAATTACATTCTTTGTAATTGCTCCAGATGGTAAATTAATTAAAGAATTAATGCCTCGTGTAGAAAATAAAGAAGAAGTAGAAAACTATATTAAAGAAACTGCTAAAAAATCTAATATGGACCGTACTGAATTAAATAAAGGAAAAACTGGTGTTGAAATTAAAGGAATCAAAGCAATTAATCCTATTAATGGTAAAGAAGTACCAATTTTCTTAGGAGACTTTGTTTTAGGAGATTACGGGACTGGAGCAGTTATGGCTGTTCCAACTCATGACCAAAGAGACTTTGAATATGCAACTGAACATAACTTAGAAATGATACAAGTAATTGACGGAGCATCAGTAGAAGAAAAAGCCTTTGAAAAACATGATTATTTAGGAAAAGGTTGTAAGTTAATGAATTCAGCTGAGTTTGATGGACTAACAGTTGAAGAAGCTAAACCTGCTATAACTAAAAAACTAGTGGATTTAGGTATTGCTAGAGAAGTTAATAATTATAAAATGCGTGATTGGATATTCTCAAGACAAAGATTCTGGGGAGAACCAATTCCAATGATTCATTGTGAAAAATGTGGATGGGTTCCAATGGATGAAAAAGATTTACCATTACTATTACCTGATGTTGCAGAATATGAACCAACTGATAATGGCGAAAGTCCACTTGCCAAAATAACTGATTGGGTAAATACTACTTGCCCAAAATGTCATGGCGCAGCTAAAAGAGAAACCGATACAATGCCAAACTGGGCTGGATCTTCCTGGTATTTCTTAAGATTTATGGATGCATGTAATGATAAAGAATTTGCTTCTATGGATGCCATGAAATATTGGAATAGAGTAGATTGGTATAATGGTGGAATGGAACATACAGCAAGACACTTGTTATATGCCCGTTTCTGGGTTCAATTTTTATACAACGTTGGATTAGTTCCTAATAAAGAAATGATTTGGACTAGAGTTTCTCACGGAATGGTTTTAGGTTCAAATAATGAAAAAATGAGTAAATCGAAAGGAAATGTTATTAATCCAGATGATATCGTTAACGAGTATGGAGCAGATACCCTAAGAATTTATGAAATGTTCATGGGTGATTATACATCGGATGCTCCTTGGAGTACCGATTCATTAAAAGGATGTAAACGTTTCTTAGATAAGGTAGTTAGATTACAAAGCAAATTGAATGATAGCGATGAATTTACGAGTACTTTAGAATCAATTCAACATAAAACAATCAAGAAAGTCACTAATGATTTACAAACCATGGCTTACAATACAGCTGTGTCCGCTTTAATGATTTTAACTAATGCATATGAAGATGCTCAAAGTATTTCTAAAAAAGATTATGAATTATTATTAACATTATTAAATCCAATTGCTCCACATGTTACTGAAGAATTAAATGAACAATTAGGGTTTAAACCAATTTGTGAAAGTACTTGGCCAGAATATGATGAAGCTAAAACAATTGATAAAGAAATTACTATTGGAGTACAAGTTAATGGTAAATTAAGAGGAAGCATCAACATTGAATTAGATGAAGCTGAAGATAGTGTTAAAGAAAAAGCTTTAGCAGAAGAAAATGTTAAAAAACACACAGAGGGATTACAAATTATTAAAGTTATTGTAGTCAAAAATAAAATTGTTAATATAGTTGTAAAATAACATCTCATAAAGGTGTTATTTTTTTTCTTTAATGGTATACTAAAATAAAAAGAAGGTAATAAGATGGCATCATCCATAATTCACATGGCCGTGGCCAAAGAAATGAATAAAAATTTAAAAAAAGATGAATCAAAATTGTTGTTAGGCAGCATAGCACCTGATCTTTCTAAATTAGTAGGTGAAACAAAAAAGTATTCACATTTTTTAGATGATAATAATAAAGTAGATTTAAATAAATTCTTAGCTAAATATAAGAATTATTTAGATGATGATTTTGTATTAGGATATTATATCCATCTTTATACCGATTATTTATGGTTTAAGTATTTTATAACTGAAATTGTTAATAATGATAAAATAAAAAAATTAGATGGTACTATTGTAAAACTAAATGGTGAAATGGCTAGGTTATATATTTATAATGATTATACTAACTTAAACGAAAAGTTAGTAGCCCAATATAATTTAGATTTAAATGAACTAAATAATATTGAGGTATCTAATATAATTAGTGAAATACCTTTAGAGAAGATTTCATTACTTTTAGAACAAATTAAGCTTATAAATGAAAATATTAATAGACCCAAAACCTTTGTTTTTAATATAGATAATATCAACAGTTTCATTCAAACATCATCAGAACTTATTTTAGCATCATTAAAAAATATCTAATTAAATTTAGATATTTTTATAAATTACGAATTTTTTTCATTCCTTTTTCAATTTCATTTCTAAATGCCCTAGAATCAGGAAGGTGTAAATATTCAAATGGATGATTATTTTCAATCCCATCACTTATATAGTTAAAATATTCTAAAAGATATCCATTATTTTGAACATTTTCTCTTAAAAATTCTCTAACCAGTTTTAACTTTGGATGCCTTATAAATTTCTTTTCAAAATCATATTGATATAAAAGATTTAGACTAACAATAAATAGTTTGACAATATCGCTATTACAATTACTTGAAATAATTATTCCTCTTTCAGAAACAATATCATATGATGATATCGCTTCATAACTAGCTTTTATTGGTGCTGCAAAATCAAAATCAATCAAATAAATATTTTTGTCATGAATATCTTTAGGAATCATACAATTTCTTGCAGCAACATCTCCGACTATTAAAAATTGATGAGCTTCTTGTAAAGTTCTAAATAAACTGTTTACTATTGCAATCCTTTTCTCTAAAGAAATACTTTTATTTTTAAAGCAAGTATCAATATTGTATCCTTCAATAAAATTCATTCTATAAATATTATCTGCTAAAAGTTTATTTGGTAAAACTAGGCTTTCACTAGTTTCTTTAGATATTGCATAATTATATTTAATCTGTTTTAAAACATGATTTGAACCAATAAATGTTTTTTTAATGATTTTATAAATATATTCTTGTTTGCGATATAAATCAGCTGAAAAAGTGCTCGTATAAAAATTAGCTTGATGACCTTCTAGTTTCATGGTTATGCTCCATTTTTATTTAAAATTTCTTAATCTACTAATACCGTGATTAATTTCTTTTTCTATATTATAGTTTGATGGAATTTCTAAATATTGGTCAATTAACAAACCTTTATCATAATAATCTTTTAAATATTTACAATAACTCATTAAAATACCATTATTTTCTAACTTTTGTAACATATCTAAAATAATATCTAATGTAGGAAATTGAGGTTCTGACACAAGTTCTTCAAAATTATATTTATAAAGAAAAGATAGAGTAGATATAAACATTTTAATTATATCAGTATTTGTGTCATAATTAGCAATAAGACTATGCTTTCCACGTATATTATAATTACTGCGCATTAAGATGTTACTATTTAATCTTTTAGCAAAATCTAAATCGATCATATACCCATTATTATCAGTTTTTTCTTTTGGGAAAAGTAGGTTTTCTAGATTAATATCGCCAACTACTAAGTATTTATTTATTTATTTCTTCTAAGCTTTTAAATAAACTATTAACAATAAGTTTTCTTTTATCTAATGGAATATTTTTCTTTAAGCAAGCTTGAAAAGTATAAGATAGAATATATGGTTGTTCATAACCTAAAACGCTATAGTCATAATAATCATCAGTTTCTCTAATTATATCAGTAGGTAAGACAATTGTAGAACTGACTTCATTTCTAAGCATATTATTATATTCAATTTGCTTAGATGTCACATCTTTAAAATCAATTTTCTTAAAAACTTTATAAAGTTGATCATCTTTTTTATATAAAATACTATTATTTGTTCGTTTATATCTATGAGCGTTCTTTTTTACATAATTTAATGGTATTGACATAATAACCCCTCTTTTTTTTTAGTGCGATTTATTATATAATAGTATCATTAATTTGTCAAATTACGACCTTTTAAAGTGTTAATATTATAAAGGTGATAAGATGAAAGTTAAAATATTTGATGAGAGTCATGAAAAAGATTTAGAGAATGCTATTAATGCTTTTTTAAGTACCATTGAGGCTGACATTATTGATATAAAATACAATGTTGCTATAAGTACTTGTGGAGAAGAGCAATTATATTGTTTTAGTGCAATGATTGTTTATTCATAAAAAAACTTACTTTTTAAGTAAGTTATACCATATACATATTGGTTTGATTATCATAGTCATCTACTTGATAGGTTGGTTGATTTTCTAATTTACTAACTCTGGTTTCTAAACGATTAATTTGCCGTTCCATTTTAGCTAAGCGACTTTCTAAATCATTAACAGCATAAGTTCCGCTAGGCATCATATTATTAGGATATGCTCCTGGTCCTGAATAAAAGCTTTGACTAGCTTGACTTGCTACCGTTGGACTATTGGCACTCATCATGTTCATATTCATATTAGGATTGGGAAAATAACTAGCAGAACTCATTTGAGCTTCTTGAAAAAATGTATTTCGATCTTTTTTCATGGGTATTCCTCCTTACTTCCTATTATATGTAAATAAAAAGAAAGTAGTGATATAAATGCGTATTAGAAATATTAAAAATAAAAATGAGATTGTTAATAATTGTGATTTTTTATTAAAAGAACCTTGCCAATATAAAGGAAAGTTTAAAGAATTATTTGGTAATAATAATCCACTTCATTTGGAAATTGGGATGGGAAAAGGAAAATTTATTTATGAAATGGCTTTAAATAATCCTCAGATTAATTTTATTGGTTTAGAAAAATTTGATAGTGTTATTGCTAAAGCAATAGCTAAAATGCCCAATAGATTACCAAATTTATATTTAATTAGTTTTGATGCTTTGAAATTAGCCGATATTTTTGATCATGAAATAGATACTATTTATTTAAATTTTTCTGATCCATGGCCAAAAAAACGTCATCATAAAAGAAGGCTTACTCATGAAGAATTTTTAAAAGTTTATGATTTAATATTTGAAAACGAAAAACATATTATTCAAAAAACTGATAATATAGCGTTATTTGCTGATAGTTTAGTTTATTTATCTAATTACGGATATATATTTAAAGATGTTTCATTAGATTTGCATAATAGTGATATACCAAATATAAAAACAGAATATGAAGATAAATTTAGTCAAAAAGGCTTTAAAATTAATTATTTAAATGCTTATAAGAAATAATCTTGAAGTTGAAATATTAAAGATATTTTTGTTATAATGATATAAACATAGGAGGCAGTATGAAAAAAATAGTTATATTGTTAATTGCTTTATTTTTTATGACCGGTTGTACTAATATAAAAGATCAAGATTATGATAATATTATTGCTAATACTTTAAATCATAATTACAAATATGTTAATGTATATCGTAAAGGATATAACTATTATTTACCTAAGGGATTAAAATTATTAAATAATAATGACGTAAATGATATTATAACTAATAATAAATATTATATGTATTTATATGTTGATAGGATTAGTTATTACAATAAAGGGGTATTTAATTATAAAAAAAATAATGAAGCAGAATATTCTCAAATTTATGAAAATACAGGAAAAAAGGGCTATTTAGAAATAAATAATTATGAAAACAACAAATATTTAATTGAAATTATGTATAATTATGCTAAAATAGAAGTGATAGTAGATAAAGACGATATAAATGAAAGTATAAGTTATGCAATAACAATTTTATCTTCTATTGCGTATAATGAAAATGTCATAGCTAGTTTAATGGATGAAGATGTTATGAATTTTAAAGAAGAAGGATACGATATATTTTCGACAATATCTAATGATGGTAATGTTTTAAAATATGATGAAGATTTGATGGATAATGATGTAGAAGATAATTATATACCTGATACAGACTTAATAAACTAGGAAGGTGCACTATTATGGGTTTTATTAGTAAAATTAAAAATATTCTTTTTGAGGAAGAAGAGATAGAAGTTCCAGTAACTCCAGTAAAAGAAGAAAAAATAGCTACTCCAACAGCTGTAATTGAGGCCGAAGAAAAACTAGAACAAGCTAAAAAAACAATTACGATTCATGAGGATTTAAGTGAAAGAGAATTATTTAAATCAGAAAATACTTTTAATTTTCCTGCTTTCGACGAGGATGAATTCGAAAATACTTTACCAAAACCAAAGCCAAAAGTGGTTAGGGAATATCCAGAAGAAAGAAAGAAAAAAGTAGAACCAGTTAAACATGATTATCGTTTATTTGAAAGAGAGCGAGATATTAGAAATAATGAAAAGAGAAAGTTTAAGCCATCTCCAATAATATCTCCAGTTTATGGTATCTTAGATAAAGATTATCATCCAGATGACATAATGCCAAAAGTAAAAGAGGATGCTATAAAAAGACAAAGTCGTCTAGATGTTGATGTTGTAAGAAAAAAAGCATTTGGGTCTTTAGAAGATGATATTAAAGATACAATTGAAGAACCTGAAGAAATTGAATTAAAAAAGCCTTATGAATTAGAAATACCTGAAATAAAAGCGAAAACTCTAGATGAGCTATTAGAAGATAGTGCCGAAGAAACTATTATAGTAGATGAAGACTTAGAATTAGAAAATAATATTAAGGAAATAGAAGATGAATTAGACAAAATTGACGAAGAAGATGATTTAATTCTAGATGATAAAATAAAAGAACCTAGTGATGATGATACTTTAGAACAAGATTTATTTGAATTAATTGATTCTATGTATGATGATAAAAAGGAGGTTGATGATTAATGGAATTTTGGTTGTCATTTTTACCGATAATCATTTATATACTTTTAATAGTAATTTTAATAGTTGGTATAATAATTGGTATAAAAGCGATTAATACTATAGATAAGGTAGAAAAAGTAGTTGATGATGTAACAGAAAAAGTAGAATCTTTTAATGGTTTTTTTTCCCTTATTGACTTTACTACAGACAAAATTGCATCTTTATCTGACAAATTTGTCAGTTTTATTAGCGACTTTTTTGCCAAAAGATTATTCAAAAAAAAGAAAAATCAAAACGAGGAGGAATATGAAGATGAGTAAAAAAGGTGGAATTGGAAAATTTTTAGTAGGAGCTGGTTTAGGTGTAGGCTTAGGAATGCTTTTTGCTCCTAAAAAAGGAGAACAAACTAGAAAAGAGTTAAAAGCCAAATTAGATGAACTTTTAAATAAAGCTAAAGATATCGATATTGAAGAAGTAAAAGAAAATATTGAGTTAAAAGTAAAAGAACTTCAAAATGAGTTAGCAGATTTAGATAAAGAAAAAGTAGTTGCAGTTGTTAAGAAAAAAGCAAAAGAAATTAGTAAAAAAGCGGAAGAGTTAGCTGAATTAGCAAAAGAAAAAGCAACTCCAATAGTTGAAGATGCTGCTAAGTCTGTAAAAAAACAAGCCGCTAAATTATTAAAAGAAGCTGCCGCTAAAATAGAAGAAAAATAAGCTTGAATTAAATAAGTTTTAATAGTATAATTAAGCTACATTTGACAATGAAGGAATTTACGACTCTGGAGTCAAAACGTTTGTAACGTTATAACATAAAGTGTATGATAATTCATAAATAAAGGTGGTACCGCGGGTATAAGCTCGTCCTTTGTTTATGAATTTTTTATTTTAGGAGGCACAATGATAAAGAGAATAATATTTGATTTAGATGATACTCTTATTCCTTGGACAAAAGAGTATTACATGAATTTTGTTGAACTAGTTAAAAATCACAACATTAGTTTAGATTTACAACAATTAGTTCATATTGCTGATAGTATCGATGAATATGAAAATAATAGCCAAAATTATAATGATGAAAATTTTAAAAAATTAGTTAGTGAATTATCAGGTATAACTATTACCGATGAAATGCTCTTATTAATTAAAGAATGGGTTGGGGATTGTGTACCAGTTAGTAAAGATGAAAAACTAATTAAAACTTTGGAATATTTAGCTAGTAAATATGAACTTGTAGTTTTAACTAATTTCTTTTATGAATCACAATATAAAAGATTGGAAAAATATGAAATAGCGAAATATTTTAAAGAAGTATATGGTGCTGATCTTCATAGCAAACCGAATAAAGAAGCTTATTTTATGGCTGCTAATGGTACTAAATTTGAAGAATGCTTAATGATTGGTGATAATAAAAAATTGGATTATGAAACCCCTAAAAAATTAGGGATGGATGCCATTTGGTTAACAAAACAAGAAGAATCAAATGAAAAAACAATAAAAAATATATATGAATTAAAAGATATATTATAGGAGGGTATTTATGAAAATATATGATGAATTATTATGGAGAGGGTTAATAAAAGATTTTTCTGATCCGGCATTAATTGAAAAATTAAATAACGGAGGAATGACATTTTACATTGGAACAGATCCAACTGGAGATTCAATGCACATTGGACACTTCTCATCTTTCTTAATTGCAACAAGATTAAAAAAAGCTGGTCATAATCCAATATTGTTAGTAGGAGGAGCTACTGGACAAATTGGAGATCCAAAGCCAACTGCAGAAAGAGCCATGATTACTAAACAAGCAGTTGCTCATAATGTTGAATGCTTAACTAATCAAGCCAAAAAGATTTTTGGATTTGAAGTAGTAAACAACTATGATTGGTGTAAAGATATCAATTTTATTGATTTTTTAAGAGACTACGGTAAATATTTTAATGTTTCTTATATGTTAAATAAAGATATCGTAAGAAGAAGATTAGAATTAGGAATTACTTATACTGAATTTTCTTATATGATCATGCAAGCATTAGATTTCTTACATTTATATGAAACGCGTAATTGTACTATGCAAGTGGCTGGTCAAGATCAATGGGGAAACATTACTGCTGGTATTGAATTAATCAGAAAAAAAATTGGTAAAGAAGCTTATGGATTTACCATGCCATTAATTACAAAGTCTGATGGTACGAAATTTGGTAAAACAGAAGGTAATGCCATCTGGTTAGATATTAACAAAACTTCTAGTTATGAAATGTTTCAATTTTTCATAAATGTTGAAGATAGTATGGTAATTGATTATCTAAAAAAACTAACTTTCTTAAGCAAAGAAGAGATTGAAGAAATTGAAAAAGAACATAATGTAGCTCCAGAAAAACGTCGTGCTCATAAAAAACTAGCAGAAGAAGTAATTACATTCTTACATGGTCATGAAGAATATGAAAAGGCTTTAAAAATTAGTGAAGCATTATTTACAGAAGACATTGTTAACTTAAGTGCTAATGACATTATTGCTAATTTTAAAGATGTTAAACAAGTAACTTTGACTAATGAAGAAAATATTATTGATGTATTAGTTAATAATGGAATCTGTTCTAGTAAAAGAGAAGCTAGAGAAATGGTAACAGGAAATGCAATAAGCATAAATAATAAAAAAGTAACTGATGTTGATTTAGTTATCTCAAAAAGTATGGCAATTGATGAGAAAGTTATAATAATAAAAAAAGGAAAAAAGAATTACTATTTAGCGATATTTGCTTAGATAGTAATTCTTTTTTTCGATAAGATATAAATTTGTTAACACCAATAAATTTTTAACTTCGTAACTATTATCTAAACTTCTTTTTTTTGTGGTTTGCCTATATAATTAATAAAATATTTAATGACTTTGGATATATTTAATGCGTTAGGTGCACTCCGTTACATTTACGTAAAGGAGGTGATGTTTTATGATAAAAAATAGAATTTTCTCAATTTATTATAATTATCCTCCTATTTATCTTAGTATTTATAATACTATTTAAATAAAAAAGTACACTAACGCTCAAAGCTTGAGTTTTAGTGTACAAACCAAAATTTAGGAATGTACCTAACCTTGTAAAATTAGATATATCCTTTTTTATTATATTCAAGTTTCCTTGACATATTTAATATAACACAAAGTGAATTCTTTAACAAGCAATATAAAAATTTTAAATATGCTTAAAATTAATTTATTAAATCTTCAAAAATATTAATTTTATAAAATTGTATAACAATAAATAAATTTAATGAAAAAATGTCGTACAAAACATTAATTTTAGCAATTTTATTTTTAAATATAAGTATGGTATATTTGCTTAGTCATATGAAAAGAGCTATGCATAAAATACAACAAAAAGGGGGATTTTTGTATGTATTATAATACTTATTATAAAGATGGAGATCGTATAATTTTTCCGTTTTTAACAGGTGCTTTAGTAGGTGGAGCAGCAGTTGGATTAACTAGACCAAGACCAATTTATAATGTAGCGCCTTACTATAATCCAGGATATGCACCATATCCATATTATTATAATTCATATGGTGGATATATTCCATATAGATAATAAGAAGTGCATACTTCTTTTTCTTTTATGATTAGAAAAGGAAAAAACATGATTGAACTAAAAAACATTTCAAAATATTATAAAGAAACAATAGCCTTAAAAAACATAAACATCAAATTTCCCAAAAAAGGCTTTATAGCAATTTTAGGTCATAGTGGCTGTGGTAAAACAACTTTGTTAAATATTATTGGGGGATTAACTAAGCCGAGTAGTGGAAATATAATATTAGCGAATAAAAATACTAAAAATTTTAAAGAAAAAGAGTGGGATAGCTATCGCAATAATATGATTGGGTTTGTTTTTCAAAATTACCATTTAATAAATCATTTATCAGTTATGGATAATATTAACTTAAAACTTAAATTATCCAACAAATTTAATTATACTAAGAAATCATTAAAAGTTTTAAATGAAGTAGGATTATTATCCCGAAAAAAAGCCTATCCATATCAATTATCAGGCGGCGAAAAACAAAGAGTAGCTATCGCTAGAGCATTGGTAAATGATCCACCAATTATCCTGGCTGATGAACCGACCGGAGCTCTTGATTCTAAGACAAGTTTAGAGATAATGAACCTTTTTTTAGAAATATCCAAAGAAAAGCTAGTCATAATGATAACTCATAATGAAAAATTAGCTTTAAAGTATGCTAATCATATCATTAGAATGCATGATGGTAAAATCATTAATAAACCACAACTAGAAAAGAATAACATAAATACAAAAATTAACTTAAAAAAAACTAAATTATCATTTATAACTGCTATAAAACTTTCTTTAAAAAATCTTCTATCTAAAAAATTTCGTTTTTTTCTAACTGCTTTGGCAGCATCAATTGGTTTAATTGGTATTGTTATAATTTTAGCGATATCAAGTGGCTTTAACAAACAAATTAAAGATTTTGAAAAGCAAGCTATGGCAAATTTTCCTATAGTTATTCAAAATGGTGTAATTAACCAAACTATTAACAATAACAAATTAAAAAATTCCAGTAAAGATTTAATAGTAAGTGAAACTATTGCTAATAAATACCATGAAAACAAATTTACCAAATCGTATCTAGATTTTATTGCTAATCTCAATAATAATTTTATATTATCAGTTGGCTATCAGTATCCTATGAATTATGAAATGAAAATTAACAAAACAATTTTAACTTCAATTAATATAAACATGTTTAGTATTAACAAAGATTATTTTTCTTCCGAATTTAATTTATTGACAGGTTGTTATCCTAAAGATGATAATGAGGTTTTGCTATTAGTAAATGAGAATAAAGAGCTATCAAGTAGATTAGTAGATGCTTTTGCTTTAAATAAAAACAAGATTGATTCGCAAAAAATAATTAATCAAAAGCTTTCCTTAAAAAATAAGAACAAAGATACCAAACTAACAATAGTTGGAATAGGTATCATAAAAGATGAAAGTGTTATAGGAGCTATGCAATTTAATTATGATAAAGATAATTTTGTTTATTTGGATAGTTTAGATAAAACCCTCAATAAAAATATAATGCCTCAAATTATTTACTTATATCCTAAAGATTTTAAAGGAAAAGAAAATATAATAAATTATCTTTCAGAAAACAAAGAAATAGTTTTCTCGGATTATGCAAAAGATCTTACAGATACAACTAAAGAGCTTATTAACATTTTAACAACTATTTTAATATTATTTTCATGTATATCACTAATTGTATCTGTTTTAATGATAAGCATAGTAATTTATATTTCTGTATTGGAAAGAACAAAAGAAATCGGTGTCTTAAGAAGTTTAGGAGCAAGATCAAAAGACATTAGAAAAATATTTATGGCCGAGGGATTTTTAATTGGTATAACTTCCGGGATTGTTGCTATAGTAATCAGTTATCTTCTTATTGATTACATAAACAAACTACTATATCAATACTTAGAAATAAGTAATATTGCCCAAATTAACTTAAAGATTTGCGCTTCAGTATTAGTTACTAGTATAACGTTAACTCTAATAAGTAGTTTGATCCCAGCATTTATTGCTTCAAAAAAAGAACCAGTCATAGCATTGTCTAAAGAATAATAAAATTTAATATGAAAAATATTATTAAAGTTTTAATTAGAAGCGTTTCAATATATCTTTTAAATTTTCCAGCTCATTTTCTTTATGGATATTTTCCAAATAATTTTACTGCTTTATTCTTTCCAGTAAACGAAAGTATTTTCCAACATATGAAAATGATATTTACTTGTTATATAATTTTCTACTTAATTATAAAAATATTTAAATATAAAGAAGAAAATATAACTACTAAATGTTTAATTTCTAGTTTAAGTTGCATTATATTCTTTTTGATTATTTATATACCAATTTATTTAAATTACAATGAAAATTTAGTTTTTACTTTAATACTATTATTCTTATCAATTGTATTTGGAGAATTTATTACATCTTTAATTAATATAAAATCAAAAACAAGTAATAAATTAGCAGTTCTGGCTATTATTTCTATTTTTATATTTAGTGCTTATTTAACATTTAATCCTTTGGATAATTTTTGGTTTTTTGATCCGATGAATAGAACGTATGATATGGTTTGTAATAAAAACTACTAATGAATTAGATAATGTTTTATAATAAATAATCCATTAAAGTGGTATAAAATAGTGGTGAATTTGATTTTTGTTAGATTTTATGTTAAAATATAATTATGAAAAGGAGATTTTATGAATAAAGTATTTGTTGAATATATAAATAAAGATGAGATAGGATTATTATCTACACAAGCTGCAGAACCAATTAAAGCAATAGTAACTGTTTCAGCAGAATCAATTACCCCTAATGGAAAAAAAGATACAATTAATAAAGATTATCATTTATATGTTGGGCAATCAGTTGGGTTTGATGAAGTAGACTTGGATCAAGATAAAATTGAGAGGTTTAAGCAAAGTGGAGTGGTTCAATTCGTTAAAAATGAGGCTGGAGTTAGTCCTGTATATTCGAATGATGCTGTTTATGCGGATAGTCAAGCTTTAATATCGGGTTTAGGATGTATGTTAGGCCATTTAGTTGCTTTAGATTATGAAGTTCCTAGTATAGAAATGAAAAGTTCGAGAAAATAATTATATAAAAATAGGGTTTGCTTATAGTTAAGTTCATACCCTATTTTTTTTGTGTAAAAATTTATATCATTAAACAAATGTAACTTCATATATTTATTGTGGGAGGACAAGCCTATAATGAACGGATTAAATAATGAACAAGTATTAAAAAGTCGTAAAGAAAATGGTACAAATAGTATTACTCAAACTAAAAAAAATAGTTTTTTGAAACTATTATATGAATCACTTGCTGATCCAATTATTAGAATCTTATTGATTGCTTTAGCCATAAAAGTATTATTTCTTTTTAAAGATTTTGATATATATGAAACAATTGGAATATTAATAGCTGTTTTTTTAGCATCGTTTATTTCTTCAGTTTCAGAGTATGGTAGTGAAGCGGCATTTGAAAAATTACAAGAAGAAGCTTCTAAAATAAAAGCTAAAGTATGGCGTCAAAATAAGTTAAAAGAAATACCTATAGAAGAAATAGTAGTAGGTGATTATGTTAGTTTACAAAGTGGTGATAAAGTTCCAGCTGATGGTTATTTATTTAAAGGGAATTTGTCAGTTGATGAAAGTTCATTAAATGGTGAAAAAAAAGAAGCAAAGAAATTTAGCGTATTAAATAAGATAAATCCTCCAACAGAAGCAAATAAAATATATCGTGGTGCTGTAGTTTACAGTGGTGAGGCAACAATGATTGTGACAAGTGTAGGGGATAAAACTATTTACGGTAAGTTAGCCAAAGAATTACAAGAGAAAAATCCAACAAGTCCTTTAAAATTACGTTTAAGAGGACTAGCTAATGTTATCAGTAAAATAGGTTATATTGGGGCTGGTTTGGTTACTCTATCATATCTTTTTGCAGTAATTTTTATTAAAAATAATTTTGATAAAGATTTAATTTTATCAACACTAACAAATTTTCAAATGATGTCTAGTTATTTATTATATGCGTTAACATTAAGTGTTACAATCATTGTAGTTGCAGTACCAGAAGGACTTCCAATGATGATAACCTTAGTATTATCAAGTAATATGAAAAGAATGTTAAAAGATAATGTTTTAGTTAGAAAATTAGTTGGAATAGAAACCGCTGGAAGTTTAAATGTTTTGCTTACTGACAAGACTGGTACTTTAACAAAAGGAGAGCTAGAAGTATCTGTTATATATAGTCCTGATCTAACTTTGTTTAATTCAATCAAAGATTTAGAAAGATTTAAACCTTATCACGAATTAATAATAGAAAATCTTTATTATAATAATGAAAGTAAAGTGGCTGGAGAAAAGATTATCGGCGGGAATATGACTGACCAAGCTTTACTTAATTACGTTAAAGATGCCAAAGTAAATAATTTTGGAGTTATTAACAAAATTTTATTTGATAGTTCTAAAAAGTATAGTGCTGTTACAATTACCAAAGGTAATGGTTTTACCTATTTCAAAGGTGCTACTGAAGTTATCTTATCACAAGCTAGATACTATGTTGATAAGTTTGGCAAAAAAAGTATTTTGTTAAAAAAAGATAATCTTGAAAATAAAATTAAAGATTTAACTAAAAAAGGAAATAGAGTAATATTACTTGCTTATAATGATACAAGTGATAAATTAAATGGTTGTACAATTTTAGGAATTGTTTGTATAAAAGATGAATTGAGAAAAGAAGCCAAAGAAGGAATATCGTTAATTAAAAGTGCTGGAATTCATACTATTATGATTACAGGAGATGCCCTAGATACTGCCAAAAATATTGCCATGGAAGTAGGGTTAATTGATGATGCTAATGATTTGGTTTTAACAAGTAATGATTTAAATAACTTATCTGATGATGAAATTAAAAAAGTAATTATGCATATCAAAGTTATTGCTAGAGCTTTACCAAGCGATAAATCTAGATTGGTTAAGATACTTGAAGATATGGAATTAATTGTCGGAATGACAGGAGACGGCGTAAATGATGCTCCGGCATTAAAAAAAGCTGATGTTGGTTTTGCTATGGGAAGTGGAACAGAGGTCGCCAAAGAAGCTGCTGATATAATCATTTTGGATAACAATATTTTATCCATAAGTAAAGCTATCCTTTATGGAAGAACTATCTTTAAAAGTATACGTAAATTTATTATCTATCAATTAACAGTTAATATGTGTGCTTTAGTTTTATCAATTGTTGGACCATTTATTGGGATAGATACACCTATAACAATAATTCAAATGCTATGGTTAAATATGATTATGGATACCTTTGCTGGTTTAGCATTTTCCTTTGAACCACCTTTAAAAGAATATATGAAAGAACCACCAAAAGCTAAAAATGAACCAATCATGAATTCTTATATGTATGGGGAAATATTCTTTACAGGTTTATATTCAGCAATTTTATGTATTTTATTTCTAAAATTACCAATAATTAAAACATTTATAAGAACAGGACCTGATAATATATACTTAATGACTGCTTATTTTGCGTTATTTATTTTTATTGGCATCTTTAATTCCTTTAATGCGAGAAGTCAAAGATTAAACATTTTAGGAAACATTACTAAAAACAAAGTTTTTATAGTAGTAATAGCATTTATCGTTAGTGTTCAAATATATTTAATTTATCATGGCGGAGACTTATTTAGAACTTATGGACTTCATGCATCAGAATTTGCTTTTGTCTTAATCCTTGCATTTACTGTTATACCAGTAGACTTTATTCGTAAGACTATCTTACGTAAGAAACATTTAAAAACCGGAGTGTAAATTTTTTAAAAGTAAAATAAATAAACTATTTTACTTTTTTTATGAAATAAAAAGGAAATTAATATGTTATTGGCAATATAACTAATGAAGGAGTGATATGTAATGAATAATTTATAAATTAATCATAATATATTTGAAAATATAAAACATATTGATGAACTTGGAAAAGAATATTGGGAAGCAAGAGAGCTGCAATTAGTTTTTGCTTATAAAGAATGGCGTAAGTTTGAAAATGTTATTAAAAAAGCTTTGATCGCTTGTGAAAACAGCAATGTTAATATTAATGATCATTTTGTCAAGGTAGCCAAAATGATAAACCTTGGAAAAGGTGGTAAAAGAAGTGTTGAAGATTATAAACTTAGTCGTTACGCATGTTATATCGTTGCACAAAATGGAGATTCAAGAAAAGAAGTAATCGCGCTCGCGCAAACTTATTTTGCTATCCAAACTAGGAAAATGGATAATTACTGAAAAAGAATATTCTAGTTTGACTGAAGAAGAAAAAAGATTTTATCAAAGGGATTTAACTAGGAAAGGAAATCATTCCTTAAACATTGCAGCCAAAAATTCTGGAGTTAAAAATTTTGATAAATTTCATAACGCTGGTTACAAAGGACTATATAATGGAGAAATAGCAAATGATATTGCTAAAAGAAAAAATCTTAACTATAGAGAAGATATATTAGACAACATGGGAAGTGACGAACTTATTGCAAACTTATTTAGAATTTCGCAAACAGAACAAAAATTAAAGAAAGATAATATTCAAGGAGAAAATAATGCTAATCAAGTTCATTATAATGTTGGTAAAAAAGTTAGGAAAGCAATTGCTGATATTGGCGGAACGATGCCAGAAGATTTACCTACACCTGATAAAAGTTTAAAACAAATAGAGAAAGAAAATAAAAAATATAAAGTTTCAAATTAACTTTATATTTTTAATTTTCATCTTCAATAAAAGTTTTACTTTTATGTGGTTCATCAAATAATAAATCATTATAATTTTGTTGTCTTAAAGCTTCATATAAGACAATTGCAACACAATTAGATAAATTAAGACTTCTTACATCAGCACTCATTGGGATGCGCATGCATTTATCTAAATGGGGTTTTAATAACTTAGGTGGTATTCCAGTACTTTCTTTACCAAAAATAAAATAGATATTTTCATTAGAATCACTATAATCAAAAGATGTATGTGGTTTATGACCGTATCTTGTAAAATAATACATTGTTCCCTCATTTTGATTATAAAAATCTTCTATATTCTCATAAACTTTATAATTACATTTATCTATATAATTGACACCACTTCTTTTAACGTATTTATCATCTAAAGAAAAACCTAGAGGTTTAATTAAATGCAGGGTAGATTTAGTAGCGATACAACTTCTCATAATATTTCCTGTATTAGTAGGTATTTCTGGTTCAAATAAAACTATATTTATCATATTTAACTCCTTTAAAAAATAAGCCTTATTGGCTTATCTTTTCTATATTATTTATATCTAATAATTTGCCTAAGTCAGCAGCTTTAATCATATTATCATCATCACGCTTAATAATTTTATAAGTGTCATTGTTAAAAAATATAATAGTAGGAATCTCATCTAATTTATCTTCTTTTAAATTTAAACTATCATTTAATTTATCAAGATAATTAGCTTCTTCCTTTAAATTAGTAGCATCGATATAATAAAAGACATCCTTTAAACCATATTCCTCAATAATAGGTTTTAATTCTTTTTCTAAATTATAAACATCTTCATCTTTAGTATAACCAATATAAACAAAATAAGTTTCTGGAGCTTCCATAAATACTTGATTAATTTCGTTTAAATCATTAATTTCTAAACTGACAGCTTCACTAGTAATTAAATAACTTTCTTGATATTTTTCAGCTTTCTTTACTTCATACATTTTAAACACATATAAGGTTAACAATATTGCTGCTATAATAATAAAAATTACTAAATAATAATTTTTAGTAGGAATAGTTTTGCTTTTTTTTGCCTTAGGCATATTATCATATCCTTTCATAATTTATTTTAACAAATTATATGTTTAAAGTAAATTAAAAATTAGCATAGAATTACATTGGTGATATAGTGAAAAAGTATGTTAAATTTAATAAAGAAAAAATACTAATAGTTAACAAAAATTATAGATTATCTAGATTTTTTAATCCACGAAAACTAAATAAAGAATTATTAAAACAATATGATGTAATGTGGCAAGCAGCTCAAAAAGATAAAATTAATTTAAATATTGTCAGTGGTTATAGATCTTATAAATATCAACAAAAATTATTAAAAGAATATCTACGAGTTGATAATGTCGAAAATGTCAAAAAATACTTAGCTATGCCTGGTCATTCCGAACATCAAACTGGACTGGCAATAGATTTAATAAATACGGAATCTAAATTAATAAAAAAATATCGTAAAGAATATAAATGGTTATATAACAATACTTATAAATATGGCTTTATATTAAGATATCCGAAAGGAAAAGAGAATATAACTGGTTATAAATATGAACCATGGCACTTTAGATATGTCGGTAAAAATTTAGCAAAAGAACTTTATAATAGTGGAGATTACTTAACTTTAGAAGAATATTTTCATCTAAACAACAAAAAAAGATAGCATAAGCTATTTTTTTATTGTATAATTATGTCAAAGAATATAAATCTTTTGGAGGTTTGTGATGGAAAAAATTTTTACGTTAGCTGACTTTGCAATTTGTGATCAAAGTGGTTTATTAAAAACATTTCAAATACTTGGATATATATTTATATTTTTAAAAATAGTTATTCCAATTCTTTTAATAGGACTTGGATCTTTTGAATTAGGAAAAGCAGTCTTATCAAATGACGACAAAGCAATTAAAATAGCTATTAGTTCTTTAGTGAAAAAGGCAATAGCAGCAGTGGTGATTTTCTTTATTCCTTATGTAATAACCGCGGTGATGTCATTAGTAGATGGTGCTGATAAAACAAAAAAATTTGATTGCTTAACGAATTGTTTAAAAGAACCATCTACATGCAAAATAAATGATAAAGATGGAATATTTACAGAGTAGGTGCGTTTATGAAAAAAAAATTAAAATTATTATTTTTGTTAACAATTTTTTGCCCAATTTTTGTTGAAGCAACTGAGCTCTCTTCCTCTTATGGAGATGCGACAAAAGTGTGTCAATGGGAAAATACCGTATTAAGAATTCCTACTTCTTCATTGGAGGATAAGCCATTTGATCCTCAAAAAACATACGCAAGTACTGTTGTATATAATATAACTTCTACTGTTTTTTATTCTGTTAACAAAAAAAAGTATGAATTAGTTTATGAGTATCTTGGATCAGATGGTGTCGTAAGAATTAAAAGAATTGCAGGTAAGGATGCAGGATTTACTACTAATAATTTAAAAACTGGCGATGGGTATTATGGCGATGATGATTTGAAAGTTATGTTTGAAAAATTTCAATGTCCAGAGTATATTTTTACAAAAAACGCTATACCAAACGGTAGTGGAGCACCAATGTTTTATTATAATAAAATTGAAGAAGGATATTCTAGCAGATTTGGTCAATATTATTGGTATCTTAAACCTGAAGTAAAAAGAACCTTTGATTTTATGTCAGAACAAGAAAAAGTAATTAACTCAATGTTAGATAAGTATCTTACAGTAACTTTTTCAGTTTATCCAGATAAAAGTTTAGCAGAAAATCCATTTTGTAATAATTTGAAAAATAAAAGGGAAGATGAAAATGGAATAGTAACTGAATACATTACAGAAATAGAAACTCAAATAAAAAAACAATTAATCCAATCATATTTTATTCGTAGCGATTGGCAAGTGGAAGATATTCCAGATTTTTTATTGAATACGGAATCATTTAATAAAGTTGCGGAAGTAGTTAACACAAAATTTGATTTGGCTTATGAATCGTGTGAGCAAGTTTTAAAAAACGATGCTTCGTTAACTGATGAACTAAGACAGGAATACAGTGGTAATATTGCCGAAAATTTAGATGAACTCACTGAGGGTCTAGGTGAGTATGCTAACTTGCGTATTCAAAGTGTTGGGAAACATAAATTAGATTGGGGCGGAGAAGAAGGCTGTGAAGGTTTTTTAGGAAATAGAGAATGTCCAACTGGAATTGATTGCGAACCAGCTTATTATTTAGACTTAACACTTAATATTATGAAGTATGGTGCAATTATTTTAGTGTTTGCCTTAAGTACAATGGATTTTATAAAAGCAACAATTAATCAAGATAAAGACCAATTGAAAAAATCGGCAACAACAGCAGTAAAAAGATTAATTGCAGCAATTGTAATATTCTTTCTTCCGGTACTAATAAACTTTATATTATCGTTGTTAGGTGCTTATAACACCTGCGGATTAAACTAAAAAGGAGTAATATAATATGATAAATAATTTTTTGATTGAAGTGGTAAGCTGGATTTATAGCGGTATAGCAGCGTTATATAATATTTTTCTGTATTTGGCAAAATTAAATATATTTAGTAGTGAAGATAATGTATTGGCTCCTATTATCCGCAGAATGTACACAGTAATAGGCGTAGTAATGTTATTTTTCTTAGCATATTCAATGTTAAGAACTATAGTAAATCCCGATGCGAAAGACAAAAGTGGAGCTGGAAAAATAATTTTAGATGTTATAAAAGCAATCGTTGTTATAGCGATTGTTCCAACAGCGTTTGAATTTGCATTTGTTGTTCAAGATTCTTTATTAGAAAAAAACACAATAGGAAAAATCATTCTTGGAACTAATGATTCAAATTCATCTAATGAATATTTAGTTTCTCAAACAGGAAATCAACAAACCGTTGCTGAGGTTATCGAACAAGCTGGGATTGATATTTCAATAACTATATTTGAGTCATTTTTCTATCCATATGTAGTAGAAGAAAACAAAGATAATGAAACTATTCAAGAGGAAATTGACAACTTTAATTATGGAGGAAGAAAGTATCAAGAAATTCATGATATGGTTGTAGCTGACGGGAATTTTAATCATTATAAATTATATGCCGATATAATTAATGAGGAAACAAGAAATGATGGATATATAGTCTATAATTGGGTATTTGCATTAGTTGCTGGTGGATTTTGTATTTATATGATGATTAGTTACTGCTTGTCTTTAGCTTTAAGATTAGTAAAATTAGCATTTTATGAAATTATAGCGCCACTTCCTGCAATGGCTGATATAATACCAGGGAAAAAAGATATGTTAAAAAAATGGATAAAAGTAACTTTAACAACTTTTTTTGAAGCTTTATTAAGAATTGCAATATTATTCTTAATGGTTTATCTAATAAGAGTTATTTGTGTTGTATTTAATAAGGGGGTTATAGATGAGGGAGCAGGATATTTTACAACAAGAATATTAAGAGCGTTATTAATAATGGGATGTTTAATGTTTGCAAAACAAGCACCACAATTAATAAGTGAAATAACTGGTATTGACAGTAAAAATATGAGTATGGGCATTAAAGACAAGCTAGCAGCTGGTGGTGCATTCATTGGTGGAGCTATGGTTGGCGGTGCTCTAACTTCAGGGATTAGAAATGCAGTGGGGGGATTCACTAATAATTCTTATAGAAATAAGGTCAAAGAAAAATTAAACTCTGATTCTCCAATTTTATATTCTAAAGGAGAGCAAAGAAGGATGCGAGTTGGTGGTATTGCTGCTGGACTTGGAGAAGGCTTGCTTAGAGGAGCGGCAGGTTTTGTGTCTGGTGGAGTTAGATCTTTTGGGAAAGATACTAATGATGTAAAAGGAATGAGAGAACACGCCCGAAAGGGAGCAACAAAAGCTGGTGAAAAAGCTGTTGAAAGAAAAGGATATAAGGCTAGTCATGGTGGAACTGTTTGGGGAAGTATTAGTGGGCATGCAAAAGATACAGTTAGAAGAGTTGGTGACTATTTTGGAATTAATAGTGTTGAAGATGCAAAAGCTGAATTAGCAGACTTAGAAAAAATGGGTTCAGCAAAAAAAGGAACTCGTACTGCAGCTGAAGGATTAATTACAAAAGAGTTATCAAAAGCTAGTTCAAGTTTAGGTATAACATGTGTTGTGGATATGACTGCTCAACGTAAGGAATTAGAATCTATTGTAGAAACTATGAAAGCTAGCGGTAGATCCGATTCAGATGCTGAAATTCAGTCTTTAAATAGGTTGATTGAAAAAATTAATACTAGTGGTAACATTAAAACACTAGATGTTAACGATTTAAGAGCAACAAAAACTCAAATGGAGGCAGCTCAAGCTGGAGGACGTAGTGAAGAATACGCCTACTTACAAAAACAATTTGCAAATGATCAAAAATTGCTACAAGATGCAATTCAAAATCAAGCCTTAGTTAGTGATGATGAATGGGATCGCTTTATCAAAGTCAATAAAAGTCTCGCAGGAGATTTGGGAGATATTAGACAAAGTGCCGTTGAATTTAAGAATTTACTTGAAAAGAATATTGCCAGTCCTGCAGTTCAAGCAGCTGGATTCACCCTGGATGGAGTAAAAGCTTCTATAACAGTTAATAGTGATGAATTCAAAGCATTTGGAACAGAATCAGACTTAAGAAAAACAGAATTAAAAGCAGCTATTACTAAGTTTGAAAGAGAAAGACAAGATTCTGAAAAGAAAAAATAATAAAAAGGGAGATAATATATGGAACAAGAAGAACAAACTTATTTAATTCCAGCAAATGCTAAACGTTCTGGATTAATATTAGGTTATTTTACAATGGTTGATTTGTTTATATTTGGTTTTGGAGTACTAACCACAGTAATAATGTTGTTAGTAATTAATTCAACTGAATTTAAAACTTTGATGATGATTTTAGCACCGGCATTAGTATCAGCTTTTTTAGTAATGCCAGTGCCTCATTATCATAATATATTACAATTAATCATTAATATTGTTACATTTATTTTTAAGCAAAAAAGCTATAAATGGAAAGGTTGGTGTGTGTGGTATGGCGACGACACAAAATAGTGGAGAAAAATATACAGAGGATTGGTTACCAATTAAACAAATTTTAAATGGTATGATCCAATTAGATGATGGACAATATGTAAGTGGAGTAAAAATTGCTCCTAAAAATATCTTTATTTTAGAAAAGGGAGCTCAAGATTCAGCGTTAGCAGCCCTTCGTAATTTTTACAACACAATTGATTATGAATTTTGGTTAATTGTAGCAGATCGTCCAGTAGATATTCATGTTTATATGTCTCAATTACAATTATTATATAATAACAACCCTAATCCAATTGCTCGTAAATTAATTATGCAAGATATTAACAAAGGAAATATGTTTGCTGGTCAAGAATATGGCGTTGTTGATACAGAATATTTTATTTTATTTAAAGAAAAGAGATTAGAAATAGTTCAAAAGAAATTACGTAATTTAATTATGAATTTAGCCAATGCTGGATTAAATTCGGTTCAAGTTTCTAATAACGATTTAAGAGTAATTTTAGATAATTTCTTTAACGATGGTGCTAATACTAGTTTTGGGACGGTGATGTAATAATGGGATTAAAAAGTGAAGTTGCTCCAAAAGGTATGGAGTTTAAACCAACTGAATTTGTTTTAGGTGGTAAATATTGTACGATTATGACTGTTATTGCTTTTCCAAAAGCTGTTCCGGTAGGATACTTAGCAGATATTACTGCTATCGGTGGTGTCAAGTTAGCTATTAAACATATTCCAATGCCATTTGACACAATTAGAAAAATGCTTAATAAAGAAGTAGCAGAACTAAAGATGCGTTATCAAAATGAAAAAGATAATACAATTCAAGAAGGCATTCGTTTAGATTATGAATCATTAGAACAATTTATTTCGATGTTAGCAGCTACTCAAGCTCGTATATTCGATTTTCAAATGCATTTAATGATTACTGCTGATAATAAAGAAGATTTGGAACTTAAGAAAATGCATGTACGTAATCATTTAGATCGTTACGGAATGCGTGGAATATCTTTAATGTTTGAACAAGAAAAAGTATTAAAGTCTATTATTCCAATTTTCCCAAGCCAAGATATTGAAAATAGAATTGGAACACCAATTCCATCTGTTACATTATCGGCAATGTATCCATTTGTTTTTGATAGCATTAAAGACCCAGGAAATTCTACATTACTAGGTGTTGATTTCTCCGGAGGAGTAATTTTATTCAATCAATTCTTATATCAAATAAAAAAGGAAAATAATCGTAATAACGCAAACATTATTATTTTAGGTTCTGCTGGTAGTGGTAAATCAACTGCTGCTAAGTTACTTGTTAGAAGCCACTTAAGAAATGGATATAAAGTTGTTTGTATTGATCCTGAAGGTGAATTACAAAACATGTGTGATATTGTTGGAGGAGACTTTATCGATTTAGGTAGTGGTGGACAACTAGGTATGATAAATCCACTAGAAGTTGTTTTAGATATTGATGAAGATGAAATTGCTCAAGGCCTAGGTTATACTGTTTTAGCTAAAACTTTACAGCAATTAAAAGCTTTTATGAAATATTATTCTCCAAGTATTGAAGATGATGTTTTAGCAATGTTTACAGATGTTGTAACAGAAACATATAAACGTTATAAAATTGATGTTAACACTGATTTTACAAAATTAACATCAGCTGATTATCCAACATTTGATGATGTGTATGCAACAATTAAAGGTAAATTATTATCAATGACTGATGCAACTCATGAAAGAGATGTAATGGAAAGATTAGAACTTAAAATCCGTCCATTAGTTAATGAATTACGTTATTTTTTTACAGGACATACAACAATTCAATTAGACAGTGATTTTATTGTATTTAATATCAAAGAGTTAATGAATAGTGATTCTAATATTAAAAATGCTTTATTCTTTAATATCTTAAAGTATGCATGGAGCCTATGTTTAGATAGTAATATTAACACTGTAATGATGGTTGATGAAGCTCACGTATTACTTGCTGGTAATAATGAACTTGGAGCTGAATTCTTAGCCCAAATTCAAAGACGTAGTAGAAAGTATAATACTGGTACAATTATCATTACTCAACAACCAACAGATTTTGCAGATCCAAGAGTAATTGTTCATGGTAAAGCTATATTTGATAATGCTGCTTATTATTTAGTTATGGGATTAAAAAAACAAGCAGTCGAAGATTTATCGCAATTAATTGATTTAAACGAAAATGAAAAAGAAAGTATAAAATATTATAATCAAGGTGATGGATTATTTGTATGTGGTAATAGAAGAATGAGAGTTCAAATTATTGCAACACAAGAAGAGTTAGATTTCTTTGGTTCAGGAGGAGGATTATAATCCTTCTTTTTGAACTTAAATATATTTAGGTGGTGAGATTGATGCATGAAGATGATTTTTTAGATGATATAGATTCATTGGAAGAACTTGGAAATGATGAATTAGAAGACCAAACTGAATCTATGGATGAAGAACAAGGTCAGCAACAAGAGAAAAAAAGATTTGGTGAGGATGAATACAATGCAGCTAGAGATGAAAATGGAAAATATAATAACAATCATTATAAAGCTGAAAAAGAAAGATTAAATCAAAATTTACAGGATGCTAAGGCTGAAAGAGCTAAAGGAACTAAAGAAAAAAAAGGTAAAGTTAAACGAGATCAAGATACGGGAAAAGTGATGCGAGATCCTAATACAGGAAAAAAGCTTCGTGAAGATCCTATTACAAAAAATAAAAATATTATTGATAAAGCCAAAGACAATAAGCGAGTTTTTGATGCTAAAAACGCTAAGTTTCAAAATAAAATAAATAATGCTAAATCAAAGGCTTTTAAAACAATGCATCCTTTAGAATATGCTAAAAATCAATTAAAAGGTAAAGCAAAAACAGTAGCTAAAAATACTGCGAAAAAAGCTGGGAAAGCAACTGCCAAAGGTGCAAAAAAAGCAGGGCAAGCAGCAGTCAAAGGTACCAAAGTTGCTTTAAAAGGGGCAGCTAAATTAATTTCATTAGCAATTACCAATTGGCCAGTCACATTAGGAATAATATTTTTTGCTGTTTTAATATTTGGGCTATGTATTTTTGCTGGAGCAGTGGGCGATGACGTATCCATGGGAAATACATCCGGTGTAGCAGGTGCTAGTGTTAAATATTCAATTAATGGTGTAGAAATTGAAAATTTAAAAGTTGAGATTTTAAATAGTGATAATACTAAAACCTTAGAAGTAGTGCCGTTTGAAAAATATATAATGGGAGCAACTGTTGCACAACTTGGAAAAGATGTAATAACTTCTAATCCAGAAGCCTTTAAAGCCGCATTAATTATAAATCGTAATAATTTATTATCAATGACTGATGATGGTACATTAGGATTAAATACTTCCACAAAAACTGTAACTGTAAATACTACTAGTAACAATTTAATATATTGGGATTATGAAAAAACAGCTTATAAATTAGAAAAAGAAGACGGAACCATTATTTATAGTCCAGAGGTAAATGCGGAAACAGAAGGTGCTGTAGTATGGCAAGATATTGCACTATCTGAAACAGAAATAGACTCTTTAGAATCTATATCAGCAACAGTAGTAGGTAAATATTTAAAAGATGCTTCAAATAACTCAAAACCGTATGCAACTAGTTTAACAGATGATATAAAAACAAAAATTATAACATCAGGAACAAATGGAAGCGACTATACTGAAATAATCATTGAAACTTATGGAGCCGGTAATGTTCAAATAGCCTCAGGCGAAGTAACATTTAATTATACTGTTGCAGCAGGAGATTATGCCAACTGGAAGCAGGGAGCTAAAGAATGGGGAAGTTTTTCTTTGGGAACTGCATCAGGGACGACTATGAAAGATATTGGATGTTATGTAACATCGATTGCCATATCATTTGCTTCCTTAGGAGCTGAAACAACACTTGAAGAATTTAACCCCGGTACTTTTGCTAAAGCATTAAAAAAACAAAATGCTTTTTATCCTGGCGGGGGATTAGTAGGAGAACCAACTAGAACTACAGCAATACAAAGTATTGTACCAAGTGGTTCTGTAACTTCGGATGGTAATGGAAGAATTTATTTGTCTGGATCAAAAACAGAGAAAATTGCTGCAATTAAAGCAGCTGTAACACCTAATTGTGCTATTGTTATGCAAGTAAAAAATCCTGGAGCAGGAAAAGGTACTCATTTTGTTGTCTTGGATGTAGCATCAACTGAAGCGAATGGGTGGACCAAATTAATGATGTGGAATCCATCAAGAGCTCAAAATGGAGATGTTTATACTGATTACGGTGATAAAAAGCCATTACCATATATAGATAAAGTATGTATAAATCAATAAAAAGGAGTTATAAATGAATAAAGTTAATATTAAACCCATAATTATTTTTGGGAGTATTGTCTTGGTATATTTCATTGTTATGCTAGTGATATTTGGATTTGATAAGGATTCAATAAACAATAAAGATAATAATCCAACTAAAGATCCTATTCCAACACCACCATCAATCAATAATGAACCTGAAGAAAATGAAAAAATAGAAGCAATTTTATTTATTGAAGATGGAGCTATTATTACTAAAACGATATCAAATTGGAATAGTGCAAATGATGACATATTATTAAAAAAACAATTTTCTATTTATGATAATTCAAATCTATTAGGAAATTACACAGCGGTATTTAATAATGGTTGGTATATTTATGATAATACAAATAATAAAATAAACATAACAGAAAAGATTCTAGGTGTTAATACAACTAAAGAGTTCAATAGATTTAGCCTAGATGAAGAATTAATTACAGAAGAAGATAAGATTATTATTAGTAAATACCTTGACAATTTAGGTATTACATATGACATTAATATTTTATCGATAAACAAAAACACATCGGATTATAATAAAGATGGGATAAGAGAAAGTTTATATATGGTTAGTTTAGTTAATGGTTTAGAAGAAGAATATAGTTATCCAGAATTTTCTATAGCATTTATAAACTATATAAAGCAACCTAATTTAATTTATAAAAACACATCGGATGTAAGTTGCGCTGTGAGTTTAGCAGAATATTTTGAATTAGATTTAACTAAATATTTAATGTTTACTTGTTATTATCCTAGTGATACTGGTTATCAATTATCTCTATATAATCTAAATGGAATGTATTCAAATTTAGTATTACAGGATACTTTTAAATAATATTTGCCAAAAAAAATTTTTATAGTATAATAATCATAGTAAAAAAAGGAGCAGAGCTTATGAAATTTAAAGTTGAACCTAAAGATTTTTTGTTGTTTGTACTTTATTGCATTTTATTGCTTTATTTATGTGCAATAGCAGTACTTAATTTTACTTCTTTGACAACAGAAGGACGTTTTTATGGTCTGCTTCCTTTTAGAGCTTTTCTAATGCCATATTTACCAGTGACAATAGCAATGTTTGTTATAGCATTAATTATTATATTTACAAGTGTATCATCATATATTTTTAGCCGTGATAAAAGTGGCGGTATTGGTTTAACTATTAAAGAGAAAGGTTCAGATGGATATTCTAGATGGGCTAAAGAAGATGAAATTAAAAAAAGTAAAGGAGCAACTAAAGTTAATCCTTCAGCTAAAAATCTTGATGCAGCCGGTATTCCTTTAATTAATAATTCTAAGGAATTATGGGTAGATAATAGTGATTATCATAACTTAGTTATTGGATCTACTGGATCTGGTAAATCAGAAATGATTGTTAAACCGATGGTAAACTTACTTGCTAAAAAGGGCGAAAGTATGATTATTACCGATCCTAAAGGTGAGTTATATCGTGAATGTGGAAACATGTTAAAAGATCGTGGTTATAATATCATATTACTAAACTTCCGTGATACTCAAAATGGTAATGCCTGGAATCCATTACACTTACCATATGAATACTACATAAAAGGTAATAAGGATAAAGCTACTGAGCTTTTAGATGACGTCGCATTAAATATTTTATATGATCCAACTAGTAAAAGTGATTCTGACTTCTGGGAAAAGAGTGCTGCTGACTACTTTTCAGGTTTAGCACTAGGTCTATTTGAAGATGCTAAAGAAAGAGAAGTAAACTTAAATAGTATCAATCTAATGAGTACAGTTGGAGAAGAAAGATATGCAACTAGTAACTATATTAAAGAATATTTTCAATTAAAAGGGGAATCCTCAAGTCCATATATTTTTGCTAGTAATACTATTAATGCACCAACAGATACTAAAGGTGGTATCTTATCAACATTTAGACAAAAGATAAGATTATTCTCATCTCGTGAATCATTAAGTGAAATGTTAGCTTATAGTGATTTTGAGATGACTGATATAGGTAAGAAAAAAACTGCAGTATTTTTACTTATCCATGATGAAAAGAAAACTTATCATAGTTTAATGACTATTTTTATAAAACAATGTTATGAAACATTAATTGACGTTGCTCAAGAAAATGGTGGTAAATTACCATATAGAACAAACTTTATTTTAGATGAGTTTGCCAACATGCCACCTTTAAAAGACGTTGATTCAATGGTATCTGCTGCTCGAAGCAGAGATATTCGTTTTACATTTATTATTCAAAACTTTGCGCAATTAAACGATGTTTATGGTCAAGAAGTTGCGCAAGTTATTAAAGGAAATTGCGGTAATTTAGTTTATTTAATTAGTACTGAAATAGCTGCTTTAAAAGAAATTAGTGAAATGTGTGGAGAAGTTAAATCTAAAGAAAAAGATAAAACTGCTTCAACTCCGTTAATTACAGTATCGGATTTACAAAAATTAAAACTAGGACAAGTAATTATTATTAGATTAAGAACTCATCCATTTAAAACTAAGTTAGAACCTAACTTTAAAATGAAATGGGGAATCGAATCATCAATAGCTGAGTTCCCAACTAGAAAAAAAGAAGAAATTCAGTTATTTGATTTAAAAGCTTATGTAACTGAAGAAAAGAAAAAACAAATGTTAGAAAAAAATGCTAATATGCCAAATCAACCAGGATTTAGTCCTAACTTTGGAATGCCACCTATGGGTGGAGGATTTGGAAGTCCATTTGGACCAATGTCAAATCCAAATGCAGGATTACCTTTTGGAGGAGGTATGAATCCAATGGGAGGGATGAATCCTCGTCCTACACCAAATCCTTTTGGCATGCCTGGTACTGGTGATGCTTTATCTAATATGGATATCGATGCTATGATGAAAGATATCGATAAAAAGATTAAAGAATTAGAAGAGGAAGAAAGAAGAGAGAAGGAAAAAGAAGAAAAAGCAAATGTGACTAAAGAAGAACAAAAAACTTTAGAAACAGAAGATAAAACTGAAATTCCCAAAATAGTCCTTCCTTCGATAGAAGAAACTCCTGAAATAAAAACTGAAAAATTGAATAAATCAGAAATCAAAGAAGAAAAGAAAATTGAAACTGAAAAACCAATTATCAATGTTGACAAAGACAGTATAGTTGTAAAAGAAAATGTTATTTCGGATGATGAATTTTTTGATGATTTCTTTGATGACGAAGACTAAAACAAATGAATAAAATCATTTGTTTTTTCTTTACTTTATGTAAATTATATGATATTTTATAAATGTAATTGAGGAATAATATTCTGCGATTGCATATCCTAATATAGGAAATGTTTCTCGCTCTCGGGTGGTGCGAGTAATAAGTTATCCCGATTGTCAATGTTTCTCGCTCTCGGGTGGTGCGAGTAATAAGTTATCCCGGTAGTAAATAAGAAAACTCTTTATAAATAGTTTTCTTTTTCTTATTTATAAAATTAATTATAGGGGGCAAAATGAAAATTCAACCAGGCTATTTATACCATATAAAAGATGAATTTTTTTATATTGTTGATGACAAAACATTGATGCAAAATCATGAGAGAGGTAAACAAAGACCAACTTATTTTACCATAAGGGATAATGGGATATTATGGTTTATTCCCCTTAGTTCTAAAGTTGATAAATATCAAAAAATAATTGATAAAAAAATAACCAGATATGGCTTTTGTAATACAATCTTAATAAGAGAAATAATGGGTGTGGATCATGCTATATTATTGCAGAATGCTTTTCCAACTTTAGAAGAATATATTGATCATGTTCATAAAGTTAACGAAATACCAGCAAAAGTTATTGATAAACTAAAAAATGAAATAACTAGAGATTTTAAAAAGTTATTAAAGCTTAAAGAAAAAAACATAAATGTATTTTATACTGATATAGATAAAATAATGCGTAAACTTGAAGAATTAAAATTAAAAACATAGAAGACAAGAAGTTAACATTCTCTTATGGGTAGCGCGTAAAAAAACTTAGTAGTACAAGAAAAACTTTTTAATAACAAGTTTTTCTTTTTCTTACTATAAATTTTTGAGGGGGATAAGTCGATGATGAATTATTATAATGAAATAAAAAATAAATTAATTGATAATGAAATATATTCAAAAGTAAAAGATTATTCAAAAGAAAGACATAGAGTTATTACATATTTTGAAATAGGTAAATTACTTAATGAAGCTGGTGGAACATATGGGGATAATATTATTAATGAATATTCTAAAAAATTAATGATTGAAGTAGGTAAAAAATACAATCGTAGTACATTATTTAGAATGAAACAGTTTTACAATATGTTTAGCAGCGAAAAAGTCGCACCACTGGTGCAACAATTAAGTTGGAGTCATTGTTTAATTTTATTGCCAATCAAAGATGTTAATAAAATAAATTACTATATCAAGCAAGTATCAGTTAGAAATCTTTCCAAAAGGCAATTACAAGATGCAATAAAATCTAACGAATACGAAAGATTACCAAAAGAAACTAGAAATAAGTTAATAGATAATGTATATCCGAAAAGATATTACAAAAATTAATTTTAGAAGATATTCCATCATTTTTGAAAGAATTGGGTAATGGATTACATTTATAGAAAATTAGTACAAAATTAAATTAGGAGATAAATATAATTATATAGATTTACTTTTATATAACATTAAATTCAGGTGTTATGTAGTAATAGAATTAAAAATAACTGAACTGAAAAAAGAGCATATTGGTCAGATCCAAACTTATATGAATTACATTGACAAAAATATTAAAACAAATGAAGATGATAAAACAATAGGGATAATAATTGTTAAGAAAAATGATAAATATATTATGGAATATTGTTCTGATGATAGAATATTAGCTAAAGAATATGAAATGGTATAACATTGTAAATCTATACTTGAATAAAAAAACAAGCAAGAGATACACAAAAAAATTTCTAAAAAAATAAAGACATTTGTAATAAGCTAAAATGTTTTCATTCCATAAAATATATGGGAGATAAATATGAAAAGAATACATGTAAAAGATTATAACCCAAGTATGGGAAAGTTAATTGATGTTCAAGATCCGCTATCATATAAAGAATCACATCATCCACATAGCACTAATGTTTATTATGATAAATTATTAATGAACCATCGAGCATTATTAAAAAAAGGCGAAAAGTATTTTATTATTTGTAAAAAAGGGCATAAAAGTAAAAAAGCTGTTAGTATTTTAGAATTTTACGGATATGATGTAACTCAAGTCTATTGTGACTAAAATAGTATAAATTATTTTTATTTTGTATTATAATAATAATGTGATTTAAAATGAGTGAATTATTTAATACAATTAGTGATTATATAAATATTTTTATTGAAAATTTAGGTGTTTGGGGTCCTTTGTTAGGATGCCTTTTAATTGTGGTAGAATCAATTTTACCGGTTTTACCCATCTTTGTTTTTATCACTTTAAATTTTTTAGCTTTTGGTAATATTGTTGGTTTTTTAATATCATGGCTATGCACAGTTTTAGGATGTTTTATTTCATTTATGATTTTTCGAGATGGCGTTCAAACTTGGTTCGAAAAACGCTTGCGTAATAAATCGGCAGTTGATAAAATTATGAATGTAATAGATAAACTAAAATTTGAACATTTAGTTTTATTACTAACAGTTCCATTTGTTCCAGCATTTGCTATTAATATAGCAGCGGGGTTATCTAAAATGAAGTTAAAAAAATATGTAACAGCATTATTTATAGGTAAAGCTTTTTTTGTTTACTTTTGGGGATTTGTTGGTACAGGATTATTAGAATCTTTAACCAATCCTAGTTCTTTAATCAAAGTTTTGATAATTATTATAATTGCTTACATATTAAGTAGATTAATTAGTAAAAAAGTTAAAAATTAGAGGTGAAATTATGGAGTACATTATATTAGGAATTTTAGGCCTTATTGTCATTTTATTAATCATATTACTTCTTAAAAATAATGGTAATAATGAAATGACGGAAAGATTAGGTAGATTTGAAACTAACATTACCAAAGAAATAGGCGAGTTCAAATTAAATTTTAGTAATGATCTACGAAAAGATTTTGAATCATTAAACGAAAAAGTAGAACGTCGCTTAATTTTAATTAATGAAAAAGTTAACGAACGATTAGATCAAAACTTTGAGAAAACTAACAAAACATTTACCAATGTTTTAGAAAGATTATCTAAAATTGATGAAGCTCAAAAGAAAATCGATGGAATAGGTGCTGAAATTATCTCTTTACAAAGCGTTTTAACCGATAAAAAAACAAGAGGTATATTTGGTGAAGTAAACTTATCATATATTTTAAATAATGTTTTTGGAACCCCAGAAACTGGAATATATAAATTACAACAAAAACTATCTAATGGTTATATTGCTGATGCGATGCTTTATGCTCCGGCGCCATTAGGAACAATTGCCATAGATTCAAAATTTCCTTTAGAAAACTACCAAAGAATGACGGATAAAACGTTATCTAAAGAAGAAAGATCTATTGCTGAAAAATTGTTTAAATCCGATTTTAAAAAACATATTGAAGCTATAAGCAGTAAGTATATAATTCCTGGCGAAACATCTAATGAAGCCATCTTATTTTTACCAGCTGAAGCTATATTTGCTGAAGTAAATGCTTATCATCCTGATTTATTAAAAGAAGCTTATAATAAAAAAATATGGATAACCAGTCCAACAACTTTAATGAGTACGCTATCAATAATAAGTATGATCCTAAAAAATATGGAAAGAGATAAGTATGCTAAAATAATTCATGAAGAATTAAACAAGTTAAGTTTTGAGTTTGATCGATACCGTGAACGTTGGGATAAATTATCACGAAATATTGATACTGTTAGTAAAAGTGTCAAAGAATTAAACACAACTAGTGAAAAAATCACTAAAAGATTTGACTCAATTAATAAAGTAGAAGTTAAGAGGTTAACATCTAATGAAGAATCAATTGCTGACTAGTAGTTGATTTTTTTGTAAAGTAAAATCCTCTTAATTTACATTAAGGTATCTTCGTGTTAAGATAAATATATAATAGGGAGTGATATAAATGCGCTTTGTTGATATTATTGAAAAAAAGAAAAATAAAGAAGAATTAACAAAAGATGAAATAAAATTTGCAGTAGAAAGTTTTACTAATGATGAAATTCCTGATTATCAAATGTCAGCATTATTAATGGCTATAGTATTAAATGGAATGACTGATGAAGAAACATATCATTTAACTGAAGTTATGTTAAATTCAGGAGATGTTTTAGATCTTTCTGGAGTAGAAGGTGTAGTTGTCGATAAACATAGTACTGGTGGAATAGGCGATAAAACAACTTTGATTTTAGGACCTATCTTGGCAAGCTTGGGATGTAAGGTAGCCAAGATGAGCGGAAGAGGATTAGGAATAACCGGTGGGACAGCTGATAAATTAGAATCCATTGAAGGTTATGAAATAAAGTTAACTATTGAAGAATTTATTAAACAAGTAAAAGAAAAAAATATTGCGTTAGCTTATTCAATTGGAAATCTAGCACCAGCTGACAAAAAAATTTATGCTTTAAGAGATGTAACAGCTACGGTTGAAAGCATTCCTTTGATTGCATCAAGTATTATGAGTAAAAAGCTAGCATCAGGAGCAGATTGTTTAGTTTTAGATGTTAAAGTTGGTTCAGGAGCTTTTATGAAGGACATTGAAAGTGCCAGAAAGCTTGCTAAAACAATGGTAAAAATAGGTAAACACTTTAATAAAAAAGTTAGAGCAATTTTAACTAATATGGATATCCCATTAGGACGAAACGTTGGAAACTTGTTAGAAGTACAAGAAGTAGTCCAAGTTTTAAATAATAATGGTCCAGAAGATTTAAAAAAAGTAACGGTGATGTTAGCAAGCAATCTTCTTAATATGGCACTTGGTAAATCGATAGAAGAATGTGAATATCTAGTCAATGAAACGCTTGATAATGGTAGGGCACTAGAAAAATTTAAAGAACTTATAGAATCTCAAAATGGAAAATATAATAGTATTTTTAGAGAAAATAAGTCTAAAGTCTTAATCATCAAAGCAACAAAGGAAGGTTATATTACTAAATTGGTAGCTGAAAATATTGGTAGATCAAGCATGATGTTAAAAGCAGGAAGACAAACTAAAGAAGATAAAATAGATTATGAAGCTGGAATTATTCTTTTAAAAAAAATAAATGATTATGTAAAAAAGGGTGATGAGCTAGCATATTTTTACTATAATGATGATGAACTTTTAAAGGAAGCTGAAAAAGTATTTTTAGAAGGAGTGGAATACTCTAAAGATAAAGTTTATGAACCAACTTTAATTTATGAAGTTATTGAGTAAGAATGATGAATCTAATAATAGACAATTGGCAAAATACAGATATTAATCTATTTCAAGAATATTTCTTATCTTTAAAAAATAAAGATGAGAAAAAGATTGAATGGACAAGAAATATTGTAAATACTAATCTTCCTGTTCTAGCAATTCCTTCTAAAGATTTAAAGAAAATAGCTAAAGAAATATTAAAGGGTAATTATCTATCATTTTTAGAAATTACCAAATTTACTTATCATGAAAATACCATAATCTATGCATACATAATTAACGAAATAAAAGATTATAATATGCAAATGAAATATTTAGAATCTTATAGTAAAATTGTTGATAATTGGGCAAGTTGTGATGTTTTAAAATTTAAAATAAAAAAGTGTGAAGATAAATATTTAGATTTAGCTAAATCATATTTGAAAAGAAAACTATGTTTTCAAAGAAGAATTGGTATTATAATTTTATTTTCTTTATTAGATAAAGATAATTATTTAGATGAAATATTTAAATTGCTTAATTCATTATATGAAGAAAAAGAATATTATGTTAATATGGCAGCCGCCTGGCTTTTATGTGAATGTGCAATTAAACATCGCCAAAAAACTTATGATTATTTAGAAAATCATCATCTAAATAAATTTATTATTAATAAAGCTATTAGTAAATGTCGGGATAGTTATCGAGTAAGTGAAGCAGATAAAAACTTTTTATTAAAATTTAAAAATGTTAATTTTTAAATATAATAGAATAAAAACCAGAAGTATATTTTTATATGATAAAGATGGAAATCATTATGGAATAGCAGAAATGAATATTAATACAAAAAATTCAAAAGAAGTGCTGAATGAGATTCTTCAAACTATAATTTCAAAGAAGGATAAAAAAGCAACTGAAGAAGATATAAATTTACATATTGACATTTAAAGGGTAAAACATTGCTTTTTTCTATATAAAATGGTACTATCTAATAGTGTTAGATAGTAGACGAATGTAGTATAATGGATATGTATTTTGAATAAATAAAGAAAAATAAATTTAATTATAAAATTTTTGTCATATAATGAAATAAGCGAATATTTAAGAATTTCAAAACATATAAAAGAAATATTAGAAGAAAAAGGAGCTTAAGAAATGCTAGAATTAAAAAATATAACTAAAGTATATGAAGTAGCTGGATTAAAACAAAAAGCATTAAATAAAGTAAATGTTAAGTTTAGAAAAAATGAATTTGTTTCTATTCTAGGACAAAGTGGTAGCGGAAAAACAACTATGCTCAATATTATTGGCGGATTAGATAAATACACATCAGGTGATTTGTTGATTAATGGTATATCTACTAAGGAATATAATGATCGTGCTTGGGATACTTATCGTAATCATCGCGTAGGTTTTGTTTTTCAAAGTTATAATTTAATACCACATCAAACAGCACTACAAAATGTTGAGCTAGCTTTAACCTTATCAGGTATTAGTAAAACAGAAAGAAGAAAAAGAAGTATAGATGTTTTAAAAAGAGTAGGTTTAGAAAAACAAATCAATAAAAAACCAAATCAAATGTCTGGTGGACAGATGCAAAGAATAGCAATTGCTAGAGCGTTAGTTAATGATCCAGAAATATTACTTGCTGATGAACCTACGGGAGCCCTTGATTCCGAAACAAGTATTCAAGTTTTAGATTTATTAAAAGAAATTGCCAAAGATAAATTAGTAATCATGGTAACTCATAATCCTGAATTGGCCCAAAAATATTCAACAAGAATTATCAATTTATTAGACGGAAAAGTTACTAACGATACTGATCCATTTGATGGTAAAGAAGAAAAAACAAATGATTCTACAGAAAAATCTAAGAAAACATCAATGAACTTTAGGACCGCTTTATCACTTAGTTTAAATAATTTAATGACTAAAAAAGGCAGAACTATTCTAACAGCATTTGCTGGTTCAATTGGAATTATTGGCATTGCTTTAATTCTATCTTTATCAAATGGTATTCAAAATTATATAACTAAAACAGAAGAAGAAACATTAAGTTCTTATCCACTTACTATACAAAAAGAAACAGTTGATATGAGTGCGATGATTGAAACATTAACTAAAGAAAATAAGAATGGTGATGAAAAAGATGGTAAAATCCACGCTGTCAACATCATGGGTGATATGTTTAGCTCAATGTCCCAAGAAGTCGAAAAAAATGATATTAAGGCATTTAAAGAATATTTAGAAAGTGATAAATCAAATATTGAAGATTATGTTTCTAATATCAAATATGGCTATAATATTACAATGAATCTTTATAAAGAAGATGAAGAGATAGTAAAAGTTAATCCAACTACTATTTTTGATTCTATAGGTATGAGTACGGCAGGAATATCTAATGCTTATAGCGGCTATCTATCTAATTATGATGTTTTTTATGAAATGTTAGATAATCAAGAATTAAATGAGCAACAATATGATTTAGTAGCAGGAAAATGGCCAGAAAAATATAACGAATTAGTATTGCAAATTGATAAAAACAATCAAATAGCAGATTATGCTTTATATAGTCTAGGGATTTTAAGCCAAGATTATTTAAAAGAGCAATTTAATAATATGACGTCAGGAAAAGAAGTAACATTTGAAAGTACTTCTTATGAAACTGATGATCTATTAGGATTAACATTTAAACTAGTTCTTAATACTGATTATTATCAAAAGAAAAATGGATTATGGTTAGATATGTCAAATGATGAAGACTATATAAAAAAAATAATTAAAAATGCACCAGAAATTAAAATAGTTGGTATTATCAAACCAAATGAAGAAGCAGTTAGTGCTAGTGGTTTTGGGGGGATGGTCGGATATCGTAGTGATTTGACAGAATATTTAATCAATGAAATTAATAAAACAGCTATTGCAAAAGAACAACTAGAAAAAGAAAATATTAATATTTTTACGGGAAAAGAATTTGGGCAAGATAAAGGATTTAATATTAATGATTTAACACCTCAAGAATTACAACAATTACAAAGTCTAAGTGAAATAGAATTAGCTGAATACATGAAAAATTATTCCGACAACGCTAAAGCTACTTATGAACAAAATTTATCTAAATTAGGAATTATTGATTTAGAAGATCCGGATTCAATATCATTGTATCCAAAGGATTTTGATTCGAAAGAAGAAATTACAAAGATTATAGAAGATTATAATAAAGGTAAAGAAGAAAATGAAAAAATAACCTATACAGATATAGTAGGAATAATGATGAGTTCAGTATCAACTATTGTTAATGTTATAAGTAGCGTTTTGATCGCTTTTGTTGCAATAAGTTTGGTGGTATCATCAATAATGATTGCTATAATTACCTATATTTCTGTTATTGAAAGAACCAAAGAAATAGGAATTTTAAGGGCAATGGGAGCTAGTAAAAAAGATATTTCAAGAGTATTTAATGCGGAAACTTTAATTGAAGGATTTGCTGCAGGATTATTTGGAATAATTGTAACAGTTTTATTAAATATTCCTATTAATATAATTATAAAAAAAGTTGTTAACATAAGTAACATTTCTGTATTACCATTAACGGGGGCTGTAATCTTAATTGTTATCAGTATTTTATTAACAGTTATAGCAGGATTTATTCCGGCCAAAATAGCCAGTAAAAAAGATCCGGTAGTTGCTTTAAGAACAGAATAACTCTTTAACTAATATTTTGAATACGAGTATTTGCAAATTTTAAGTTTCTTTGTTATAATGTGTCTAACAAAGAAACTTTTTATTTTTAGAAAAGAGGATTTATAATGAGTAAGATAAAAATTTTTAGTTTGGGTGGATTAGATGAAAATGGTAAGAATACTTACATAGTTGATGTTGATAACGATTTGTTTATTTTTGACTGTGGATTAAAATATGCTAGTGGAAATATGTTAGGAATTGATTATATAATACCTGATTTTGATTATTTAGTGAAAAATCAAAAAAGAATAAAAGGAGTATTTTTAACTCATGGACATTATGAAAATATGGGAAGTGTTTCAGATTTATTAGATAACATTCCTAATTTACCAATTTATGCTACTAAATTTACGAAATATGTTTTAATGGAAGATGGGGTAAATGAGAAAAACATTATTGAAATAAAACCACATAAAAAAATTAATTTTGGTAAAAATTCTGTGTTTCCGATTTCAGTATCACATAGTTCACCTGATTCAGTAATGTATGTTTTAAATACAAGCGATGGAGCTATTTGTTATACTGGAGATTTCTTAATTGACCCAAGTATGAATAATGCCTATGATATGGACTTAGGAAAAATTGCTTATGTAGGTAAACAAGGAGTTCTATGTTTGTTGTCAGAATCAGTTTTTTCTGAAAAGATCGGACATACATCTCCTAATCATCATCTAGTTAGTTTTTTTAGAGAATGTTTAAAGAAAGAAAATAAAAGAGTAATCTTCTTAGTTTTACCAACGCATTTATTTACAATTGGTGGTATTTTAAGTGCTGCTGCTAATACGCATCGAAAAGTTGTTGTAATGGGTAAAAGATTACAAAATATGGTTAATTTTGGTTTAGATAATAACTATTTGGAAATACAAGAAGGAATTTTAGGTGATTTATCTAATATTGAAGATGATAATAGTATTTTACTAATTTGTGATGATAAAGCAAATCAATATTCAACTATTAATAAAATAGTAGGGGGATACGATAAGTTTATTAAACTTCGAAAATCTGATACAATAGTTTTTGCGGAACCTAGATATGATAGTACCGAAAAAACAATTGTTAAAATTGAAAATGATTTAGCAATGCAAGGATGTAAAACTATTTCTATTCCGAAAGATAAAACTATTTTACATCATGCTTCTAGTGAAGATTTAATGCTAATGATCAAGCTTACTAATCCAAAATATTTTATGCCAGTAAAAGGTGAGTATCGTTATATGGTGGGAGCTGCTAATTTAGCTAGTAATTTAAAAGTTCCAAAGGAAAATATTTTATTAAAACAAAATGGTGATGTTGTTACATTTGAAAATGGCAAGCTTCTAGATAACTTTGAACATATTAAAGTAAATGATGTTTTAATTGATGGAAAAAGTAGTGACGATGTCGGGGAATTAGTATTAAAAGATCGTGAAATGTTAAGTGAAAATGGTATTGTTTTAATAAGTGCAACAATTTCTAAGAAAAATCGTATTTTATTAGTTGGGCCAGAAGTTGTAACTAGAGGATTTGTTTATATTAAAGATTCAACGGAAATGATAAATGAAATAAAGAATATGTGTGAAATAATAATCGAAAGAAATATCACGCCAAATTATGTTGATTATAATAAAATAAAAACGGAAATAAGAGAAGAATTAAGTAAATACTTGTATAGTGAAACTGAATGTAAACCAATGATTATTGCAGTTGTACAAGAAGTATAAATTTTAAAATATCATCCATAATAGTAGTGGGTGATATTTTTTATGGAAAAAGATTTAGATTTTTTAAATTATATGTATAAAAATGCGCAAATGGGCATAATAGGAATAGATAATGTAGTTGGAAAAGTTAAAGGAAAACAATTAAAAATAATATTAGAAAAGCAAAGAGTTCAATACGAAGATATTTGCAATCAAGCAACTGAGTTATTAAAAAAAGAAGATGGTACTGTAGAGGGTATAAACACGATGGCCAGGGTAAGTACTACTTTTATGGTTAATATGGAAATGGCTAAAGAACCGAATGATTCTTGTATAGCTAAGATGATGATTGAAGGAACTAACAAAGGTATTATTGAAATAAATGAAAAATTAAATAATATTCCTAATATTCCAAAAAAGATTGTTGATTTAGCTAAAAGATTATTAAAGACTGAACAGAATAATTTAGAGGAATTAAAAAAGTATTTATAAAAGTACTTTTTTTGTTGACAATATCCACTTTGTGACATATAATTAATGAGTAATGCCC
>JAFSEY010000008.1 GCA_017435485.1 Bacilli bacterium | reverse complement strand
CCATCACAACCTACTGAATCAAAAAGCAAAGTTAATTCATGAGACATTTCCTCATTATATTTTGTCTTCCATTCCCAAGTATCATATTTTCTTGTTAGTTCAGAAAATTCTCTAATAGCTGAATTATTAACATCTATTAAACCTTTATTTGTAAGATATTCATAAAATAAACTAGTTCCACTACATAATCCTTTTTCATTTGATATTTTTATTGTTGTGAATGGATAAATATTAAAAGCTCCTTCAATTGCTGACTTATGATGATCAAAAACATAAAATTTATCTTTTAAGTTTATATCATCCGCTACTTTACTCAACATTGGTTCTTCTAACCATAAATCAGTAACAAAAATCATATCATAATTATAAATGCTACCATTTTCATAAAATTTGGAAACTTCTTTTTGAAGATTAAAAGTTTCACATAATACATAGGTTACATCTTCAAATGCTAATTTAGATAATACAACATTTCCCATTCCGTCAATGTCACTCTTATGTGTGAATAATAAAATTTTCATAATATACCCCTCCGCTTAACTAATATAATTATACAATATTTTTAAATTATTTGATTGTAAAAGTAATTTTAATTGAAATTATCTCATATTATATTAATTTAAAATCTCCTATCAACTGCTCCAATTAAAAAAAACTTACGAACCAATATGTATCTTTTTTTTATCTTTAATCTAACTCAATATATACATTATAAATAACAATAAAAAAGACAAATAAATACTAATTTGTCTTTTGTTTTTTTGCTAGAAAGCCCATAAACTGAGGTAATTCTTTAAACCTTTCATAATAAGCTTCATCTATTTCTTTGCATTCATCAATACATCTTGATTCTTTAAAATTTTCAACTATAAAATTATTATTCATAAGTGTTTCAAAAAAATATGATGGAGGTGCAATAAATTCTTCTAATACTTCGTTATCTTTAAAATAATTTACCTGTTTTGAATGAGACATATAGTTACCTAGAACATGTTTACCATTACTTCCTGATTCAAATCCTATAACATGATAAGAAGTATCATTATGGTTAATTTTTTCGGTAGCAAACCTTATTGGATGCCCAACAGAAAATAATAATTCCCCATTATTGTCTAATATTCTATATAATTCTTTAAAAACCCTATCTTTATCTTCAACATGACTAATTGCTAAACTACTAAAAATAAAATCAAATTCATTTTCTTTAAATGGCAGATCCAACATATCTCCTACATAAAAATCACAAGTTGGATAACTTGCTTTAGCAATGGCTATCGATTTTTCTGAAATATCAATTCCAGTTATTTTTTTAGGATTATATTTACCTAAAATCTCACTTTCTTCAGCAGTTCCACAACCTAACATAAGAATTCTTTTCCCTTCTAAATTAGGCAACATAGATATCATCATTGGTTTTTCTACAAATCTTAATGACTTTTTCATTCCATTAGTAACTTCATAATGTCTTTTTTTAGCAAACTTATCATAATCATTCACTTTATCATTTAAATTCATCTTATTTTTCCTCCTAAACTTTTTTTATTAAATTATGAATTATTTTTCATAATTTCTAAAAATTTATTATTATTAGCAGCAATGTGCTTTTTTGTATCGTTATAAATTACTCCACCTGCTTTTTCTACGATAAACTGACCCGGAATATAATCCCATAAAGTATCCCACACGAAATTTGTTGCACTAAGTCTACCACTGGCTACCCACGCAAAATTTACAGCAGCGCAATATAAATCTCGGCAATGCGGACTGATATCTTTCATTTTTAATTGTCCTACTGATTTTCCTGGTCCGTCTATAGTATACAATCCTCTATTTATATCTAAATTATTAACAAAAATTTTATCTCCGTTCAAAAAAGCACCACTTTGATCTGCATAATAAAGCTCATTTAATTTTGGTAAATAAATAACTGCCGCACAAGTTTTTCTGTCTTTTATACAAGCTACTTGAATTCCCCATAGAGGAATATTATTTGCAAAATTAATAGTTCCATCAATCGGATCAATAGTAAAGCAATTATCAGTCAAGCCTTCTTCAGAATTATATTCTTCACTTACTATAGAAAAATCTGGATAATTTTCCTTAATTTTTTCAATTATGTATTTTTCTATTTCATAATCAAAGTTAGTTACTAAATCACCTTTATCATCTTTTGCTTTAACTATGAATTGATCATTAATTAATTGACTAGCGTTTTTTACTAAATTAATTAAAAATTCTAAATCTTTATCCATTGTTAATTCTCCTTAATTATCATTAAATTTTATCATTCCAAACTTCATTGATATGCTGAGATAACGCCATAACAAATGCTTGCCTTGTCATATCTATTCTACTAATTACATCATTTGTTAAAAAACTTACGCCGCCTTTTCCACTTCTCAAGTCATGTTGTTTAAAGATATTATCCATAACTTGCCCTAAATCAGTTTTAATAATTTCTTCTACATATTTATCAGGAACTGGAAAAGCAGAACTTGTTCCCCAACTTTCATAACCATTTTTATCTTTTATTACAGCAACATTTATAATTATCCATTTGCCTAATAAGTTTGTTATCCCAGATTCTATACCAAGAAAATATTCAGCAGTTATATTATTTTCGTTAGCATATTTTATTAAATTATCTACACGATTTCTAGCACCTTCATAAATCTCATTATTTACAGGTTCTTCACTAACATCAGAAGAAACAGAAATACCTTCAATTTCATAATCTTTAAAATAATTTGAAAAAGCTTCTTTTGCTCCTTGTATTTTGCCAGGATTTTTAGTACCTATTAAAACCTTCATTATTTTACCTCCTTAAAACTATTTCTACTCCATAACCATAATTGAGTATGAATATCAATTGGTTTATATTTAGTACCTTTAAAAAGTTCTTGCCATCTATCTATAACTATTTGTTGAACATTACTTGAATTAAATTCATCATCAGTTATCAAACCTAATCT
>JAFSEY010000007.1 GCA_017435485.1 Bacilli bacterium | reverse complement strand
CGGGAGCCACTGGAGCAACGGGAGCCACTGGAGCAACGGGAGCCACTGGAGCAACGGGAGCCACTGGAGCAACGGGAGCCACTGGAGCAACGGGAGCCACTGGAGCAACGGGAGCCACTGGAGCAACGGGAGCCACTGGAGCAGATGGCGAAACCCCAACATTAACTATTGGTACTGTAACAACAGGAGATCCAGGTACTGAAGCAGCAGCTTCAATAACAGGGACGGCACCTAATTTTGTTTTAAATTTAACAATACCACAAGGTCCAACTGGTCCATAAGGTGTTCAGGGAATTCAAGGAGAACAAGGTGTTCCTGGTACAAACGGAGAATAATTAAGAAGAGCGAAAGCTCTTTTTTTGTTGTAACTATAAATAAATTATTATATACTTTAGGTATAGAAAGATAGGTGACTTATGAAAAAATATTTTTTATTTATTTTCTTAGTTTTTGTTTTACTAATTCCAAATATTAATGCAGCGGAAAGTGAAAGAAAAAAGCAAATTGCAGATTTGCTATCTACATACGAATTTGATTTCAAATTTGTTGATATGCAAAAAAATTATGAGCTGATTTTAGAATCTAGAACAGAAGAAGTGATGAGCACAGAAATTGATGGTTGGTTTTTACGTAATTTAGTTAGAAGTGAATTAGAAAAATTACTACCTTTTCAAAAAGATGATGCCATTGATATGTGGTGCCATAGAAAAGGGAAAGAATACGAAGTTTATGACTATGAGCAAGAAAAAACGGTAACTAAGTTTTTTGAAAAAGATGAATGTAATGGTGCTGTTTATTTATTTGAAGAACAAGAAAGTGTCGAATTTGTTTTAAATGGTACTTTCACTCAAGTTGATGGTGACGAAAAAACAAAAGAAGAATCATTTGGAATTATAAAAACCATAATAGATGACGTTTATGTAGCTGATGTAGCATATTTAAATCATTTACTATATTATCCTTCAAACTCTTCAACAGCATTTTCAAGTGAGTTAGCTTTATCAGAATTTGCTGAGTTAAAAAAAGTAGTAGAAGAAAACCCTGACTATAATTTCTTTGTAGGATTTGAAGATACAAGACGGGGAGATAATTATATTTCAATGGCTGAAGGATCTACTTATATTGAAAAAGATGGAATTATATATGGTTTTACTTTAAATACTTATTCAAATGCTAATATGTTTTTTGTTCCGGTTGGTACAAAAAAGGAAGATTATGCTAAAGTGTTAGAAGAAAGATTAAACAACTACGTTGGTAATCCAGAAGTGAAAATAAAAGTAGAAGAGTATGATAAGGATAAATTTGAAACTCCGTTTGCTAATGGAAATGTAGGCTATTTATTTAAAGATTATTTAAATATTGATATAGATAAGTATTATAAAACGGTTGAAACTAATAGAGATTTAGAGTATGCAAAGATAGATGAAAAAAACTACTTAGATGAAGTTGAAGAAATAGTTGCAATGTATACTTATGGATTATATATTAATGATCAAAGAATTGAAATTGGAATTGCCCCTTTAGATGTAAGTGAATATAATAAATTCGATACTATTACAACCCGTGATTCTAAAACCGGAATTATTTTAAAAACAACATCAGGAAATGTTCCATTAGATGCTAAATTATTAGTGGAACAATTTGAAGTAAGTGAAAAAGAATTAAAACATTTAGATGATTTAGGATATAAAAATCTTAATTCATATAATTTGAAATTATATTCAAAAATATTAGATAAAGTAATAAGTGATTTTAATAATGTTACTCACGTTATGATACCATTGAATGAAGAATGGAATGGTAACTTAAAAGTAATTTATATGTCAGAAGACTTAAAAAAAGTTGAATATTATGATGTCCAAATTATTGATTATAATAATCAAAAATACTTACAATTTGAAACTAAACATTTTAGTAATTACTATATAGTAGAAGCTAATGAAGAAATTAAAGGTGATATAACTAAAAAAGAGGAAATAAAAGAAGAACAGGTTGTTAAAAATGAAGATACCAATCCTAAAACATCAGACAATATTTTTAAATATATAATCTTATCGATAATTTCTTTTATAGTATTGCTAAATACTATAAAATTTACAAAAAAGGATAATTAAAATAATCCTTTTTTTATATTCTTCATATATTAATATGAGGTAATTTATGAAAAAATTAAAAATATGTATATATGCAATTTCTAAAAATGAAGAAAAATTTGTTGATAGATGGGTATCGTCTATGAAAGAAGCAGATGAAATATATGTTTTAGATACAGGAAGTAATGATAATACGGTTGAAAAATTAAAAGCATTGGGAGTTAATGTCTCTCAAAAAACAATAAGACCATGGCGTTTTGATGTTGCTCGTAATGAATCATTAAAACTTTTACCAAAAGATACTGATATTTGTATTTGTACTGATTTGGATGAGGTGTTTATTCCAGGATGGCGTAAATTAATTGAAGACAATTATCAAGAAGGAGTAACCAGAATTCGCTATACTTATAATTGGAGTTTGGATAAAAATAATAAACCAATAGTTAGTTTTTATCAAGAAAAAATTCATACTTTAGACGGCTATAAATGGACTCATCCGGTACATGAAATTTTATCTTATAATAAAGAAGAAAAATGGTTAACTATCCCCGAATTAACAATCAATCATTATCCAGATCAGACTAAATCAAGAAGTAGTTATTTGCCGCTTTTAGAATTATCAGTTCAAGAAGATCCTGATGATGACAGGAATGTGCATTATCTGGGACGAGAATACATGTATTATAATAAAAATAATGAAGCAATTGATACTTTAATTCGCCATCTATCATTACCAAGAGCAACTTGGAAAGATGAAAGAAGTGCTTCAATGCGTTTTATTGCAAGATGCTATCAAAGATTAAATCGCTTTGAAGAAGCTCGGATGTGGCTTGATAAAGCAATTGATGAAGCTCCGCATTTACGAGATCCGTTAATTGAAAAAGCTATTATGGAATATACGAAGAAAAATTATGATGAAGTAGAGAAGCTAACTTTAAAAGCATTGGAAATTCCAATAAATGAGAAAACATATATAAATGAGGTATTTACTTTTGATCATACTGCTTATGATTTATTAAGTTTAGTTTATTATGAAAAAAATGATAAAGAAAAAGCTTTATATTATATTAATAAAGCTTTAGAAATATCTCCAAATGATTCTAGATTACAATCTAACTTAAAATATATTCAGGAAATGAATTAAATACTTACTTTTAAAATTTGATCAAAATAGATAAAAGAATAATCTTCAAAGATTATTTTTTTATTTATAGAAATTATTTTTAATATTTTTTTCTCTAACTTGTATATTTTATTATTCTTAAAATAAGTTATTGTTAATTTTATATTATTATGCCAAGCCTCCAATAAAGTTTGTTCAATAATAATTTGCTGATCTTCACTTAGCCGAGGTTTATTTATTTTAGCTTTCTCAGATAAAATAAATTTTTTAATTTCACTTGATGACATAACAGAATCAAATGGTTGCCATTTAATTATACCTCTATCTATCATGCTTGATGACCTCCAATTTTATTATTTCTATCCTTGATGGTTGAATTTTCTAATAAACTAGTAGCTTTTAAAATAGTATTTTTACCATATTTATCTCTTATTTTATCAATAGCTTCATCTAATTCGTTTTGTGATTCAATCTCTTTAACAGAATTAAATAAATCTAATTGAACACTGCTTTTGGTACATAAGTTGCCTAAACTAATAGTAACTTTTCTAATTGGTAAATTTGTATAATAACGTTCAAAAAGAAAATTACATACACTTGTTATTTCTAAAGCATTGTCCGTTGGATTATCTAATTTTGTAGTGTGAAAAAAACCTCCGCCAATATTTTTGGAATAAGTTATTCCGAGGCCAACTATCATGGCTTGTTTACTATTACTTCTTAAGCGAGCACAAATTATATCAACCATTTCTGAAATGATAAGTTCAATATCTTCACCATAATAGTCTTTAAATAAAACTTGGCTATGGCTATAAGAAGCTTCTTTTTTGATGCTTTTCCAGTCCCTAATTTTACTTAAATCAATTCCATTAGCATGATTCCATAATTCTAAGCCCATAACGCCAAACTTATCTTTTAAGCTATATCTATCATATTTAGCTAAATCTCCAATTGTCTTTATTTTAAGTTTATTTAATTTCTTTTCCATATTGGGTCCAATTCCCCACATTTTAGATAGAGGAGTAATCGGCCAAAGCTTACTTGGAATATCATCATAAGTCCATTTGGCGATAAAATCATCATTATGTTTTGCTTCAATATCCATTGCTACTTTTGCAAGTAACATATTAGGTCCAATTCCACAAGTAGCAGTAAGTCCTGTTTTTTCTTTTACAGTTTTTAGAATAGTTAAAGCGAGTTCATAATCATTTTTATTATACATTTTTAAATAATCAGTAACATCTAAAAAGCATTCATCAATGGAGTAAATATGCAAATCTTCTTCAGCTACAAAATCTAAATAAACCTTAACAACTTCACAACTTTTTTGCATATATAATTTCATTTGAGGATTAACAATTGTATATTTAATATGATTAGGAATTTCATATAAACGACCTCTTGATTTAACTCCTTTGATTTTTAGAAAAGGAGTTACAGCTAAAGTAATAGCGCCATTACCTTGATTTTTATTAGCAACAACTAAAGGAGTAGTAAATGGATCCAAGTTTCTAATAAGGCATTCACATGATGCAAAAAAGCTTTTTAAATCTATACAAATAATATTTCTATTAGGATATATATTTTCCATATTGCCTCCTTCAAAACGTTTGTTCGTACAAATTATATAAAATATTAAAATATATTACAAGTGGCAAAAGCTGGAAAAATGACTTTTTATTTAATTTGACAGTATTTAGTAAAACATTATATAATCTTTTTAGATAAGGTGATAATAATGGACTTTGAAATATTAATAATTGGTAGTGATATAAACGCTTATTATATGGCTAGATGTACTCATGAAGCTTATGGTAAAAAAGCCTATATGTTAGCGCATAGTAAGATGGCTTTTACGCATTATTCTAATATTATTAACATTATATATAATGATAAAATATGGGATGAAAAACATTTCTTAAAAGCTATTAATAAATTTGCTAAAGAGTTTAAAAAGAAAAAAATATTAATTATAAGTTCTAATGAAACATATGCAGCCTTTTTAGTAAATAATCATTTACCAGAAAATTGTGTCTATAATTATCCAAATAAAAATATATTAAATAGTTTTATTAACAAAGAAAAATTTTATAAAAAGTATGCTAAATATGATATTGATATACCTAATACCATTTATTATGCATGTACAAGTAAATCTAAACCAAAAATAAAAGGATTAACATATCCAGTTATAATAAAACCTGCTGATGTTGTTAAATATAATCATATTAGTTTTGAAGGAAAAAATAAAATATATAAAGTATATGATGAAATAGAAGCTTTAAAAGTTATTGATAATATCAAAAATGGCGGATACGATGATACTTTAATAATTCAAGAATTTATTCCTGGTGATGATTCTTATCTTTTTGATAGTGTTGTTTATTGTAATAAAAATGGAATAGTAACTGATATGACTTTTGCTCAAATCGGTTTACAAGAGCATAAAAAGACTATGATTGGGAATGCTGCTATTTTAATTAATGGATATAACACTTATAATATTGATGTTAAACCTGTCATTAAAAAATTAAAATCTTTTATGGAAGAAATAGGTTATACAGGATTTGCTGAATTTGATTTAAAATATGATTATCGTGATAAAAAATTTAAAGTGTTAGAAATAAATGCTCGACAAGGAAGATGTAGTTATTATCTTTCAGCTTTAGGAGGTAATTTAGTTAAAATATTAGTTGATGATGTTATCTTTAATAAAGAAAGAAAGTTTAAGTATTATAATGATAAAGTTTTATTGTCATTTGTTCCTAAATGTATAGCTAAAAAATATCTTAAGAATATTGAATTTAAACAAGAAGTTTTAAAGTTATGGCCAAATAGAATTAATCCAGTTGTTTATAGTAAAGATCGAAATTTAAAAAGAAGTATATTAATTTGGAAGGTTAGCAGAAGATATATTAAAGATTATCAGAATGCTACTTGGGATAATGAGGTAGACAAATGAGAAAAAGTGGATTTGTTGAAGGAACTTTAATTGCGACAATTGCAATTGTTTTAACTAAAATATTAGGGATAATCTATGTTATTCCTTTTTATGCTATCGTAGGAACGATGGGAAGTGCCTTATATGCCTATGCTTATAATATCTATATAATGTTTTTAGATTTATCAACCGCAGGAATACCTAATGCGATAAGTAAGATTGTAAATGAATTTAATACCTTAAAAAAAGAGGAAGCTAAAGTAAGAACAATTAAATTAGGAGTTAAATTAATTTCTTTGTTATCATTACTATGTTTTATTATTTTATTTATTTTTGCTAAACCAATTGCAATGTTAATAATTGGTGATTTGACCGGTGGTAATACAATTGCTGATGTTACCTTTGTTATAAGATGTGTATCATTTTCTATTTTAGTAGTACCATTATTAAGTATTCTAAGAGGGTATTTACAAGGTCATAAAATAATTGGAGTATCAAGTATCAGTCAAGTTGTTGAACAGGTATTAAGAGTAGCAACTATTTTACTTGGAAGCTTTTTACTTATTAAAGTATTTAAATTACCTATAAAATATGGTGTAGGGCTTGCAACATTTAGTTCTTGTGTTGGCGGATTAGCTTCTCTAATCTATGTTGCTGTTAAATGTTTAAAAAATAAAGAAGAGCTGAGTTTAGCCAAAAAGTTAAAAGAAAATAAAGAAGTAAAAGATAAAGATATTATCAAAAAGATAATTAAGTATGCCATTCCCATGATCTTAGTAAGTATTTCAGTGGCTATATATGATTTTGTAGATATGGTCTTAATTTTAAGAATGACTAATCACTTTGGATATAGTGCAGCAACTGTTGAATTTGTTTCTACTGCTATAAGTACTTGGAGTAAGAAAATTTTAATGATTGTCACTGCTTTGGGAACTGGACTTACAACTAGTTTAATTCCAAGTATTGTGGAAGCTTATACTTTAAAAGATAAAAAATTGTTAAATAATCATTTTAATAAAGCATTACAAATAGTATTAACAGTATGTTCGCCCATGGTTTTAGGTATTAGTATGCTTGCAATGCCGATATGGACAATCTTTTATGGATACAATAGTGTAGGTGGACATATTCTAACGTTTAATATCTTTACGGCCATTTTCTTGAATCTATTTATGGTGACCAACTTTACCCTTCAAAGCATGAATGCTTTTAAAGTAGTTTATAAAAGTGCTATATCTGGGTATGTTACTAACTTAGTATTAGATATCGTCTTCATGTATATTTTACATTGGTTAGGAATGCCAGTTTACTATGGAGCTATTTTGGCTAGTATTTGTGGTTATATTGTTTCAATTACGATAGCAACTAAATATTTAAAGAAAAACTATAATTTTAAATACCAAGAAACAATAAGGATATTTAAGAAAACTATTCCATCGTTAATTGGACTAACTTTAATTACATTCGGCTTAAATAACTTAATACCATTAAATGAAACAAGTAGAATGTTAATGATAATTAAAGTAGCTGTTATTTCTATCATAGTTGGAGCTTTATACATCTTTACTATTTATAAGATGAAAATAATTGATCAAGTTTTTGGTAAAGAAATGTTAAATAAATTAAAAAATAAATTTAGAAAAAAATCTGCATAAAATAATAATTAAAATATCAAGATAAACATAGAATATTGTTAGAGAGGAAACAATTCTATGTTTTTTAATTTTGGATTAGAAGTAAGTAAAGTATTAAAGAAAGCCGAAGAAGAAAGATATAATTTGAGACATCCATATGTTGGTAGTGAACACTTATTATTAAGCATTTTAAAATATGACAAAACATGTATTAATATTTTAAAAAAGTATGATATAACTTATGAAATATTCAAAGAAGAATTAATTGATGTTGTCGGTAAATGTACTAAGAATTTAGAAATAAATTTATACACACCATTATTAAAAAGAATAATTGCTAATGCTTTAGAAGATAAAGACGAACAAAAAAAACAAAATGTAACCTGCAAAGATTTACTCTTAGCTTTAATTGAAGAAGCCGAAGGAATAGCTTTTCGTTTATTAATTGGGCTAGGAGTCGATGTTGAAAAACTTCATAAAGATTTAAAAGATACTAAAAAAGATCCTGGGCATCTAAAAATAATGGAAATAGGTTGTAATTTAAATGAAACAATTAGTATGGATGAAAATATTATTGGCAGAGAAAAAGAAATTGACCAAATTACGGAAGTATTACTTCGTAAGAAAAAAAACAATCCAATCTTAGTTGGTAAAGCTGGAGTAGGTAAAACAGCTATTGTTGAAGAGTTAGCCAGATTAATAAACAACAAAGAAATATGCCTAGAAATGCAAGATAAAGTAATTGTTATGTTGGAAATGGGGTCGTTGGTTGCTGGAACTAAATATCGTGGAGAGTTTGAAGAACGTTTAACTAAGATAATTGAGGAAGTTGTTGATAATAAAAATATTATTTTGTTTATTGATGAAATTCATACCATGTTAAATGCTGGAGGATCAGAAGGGGCTATAAGTGCTAGTGATATTTTAAAACCCTATTTAGCAAGAGGGGATTTAAAAATAATTGGAGCTACAACTACTCATGAATATGATAAATATCTAACTAAAGATAAAGCTTTAGAAAGACGCTTTGAAAAAATTTTAATCGAAGAACCAAGTTTAGAAGAAACTAAAGATTTATTAAAAGGAATTAAAAATGAGTATGAAAACTTTCATAATATTACTTTGACTGATCCTATTTTAGAAAAAATAGTAGAATTAGCAGATCGTTATCTATCTAATAAAAGTAATCCTGATAAATCAATTGAGCTATTAGATACAATTTGTTCTCATGTAAAATTAAAACAAAATATTAAAAATAAAGACGATTTAAGTAACCATTTATTGAATAAACAAATATTAAATGATTTAAAAACTAAATGTATTAAAGAAGGTAACTTTGAAAAGGCATCTTTTTATTGTAATGAAGAACTAAAATTAAATAATAGAATTAGTAGTAAAAATAATATAACAATAAGCGAGGAAGATATTTTAAAGGTGATTGCCAATAAAACAAAAATGCCTGTTTTGACTGATTTAAGTAATTTAGAAATGAAATTAAAAAATAAAATATTTGGTCAAAATGAATCTTTAGAAAAAATAATTTTTCATATTAAAGATAAAATAGAAAATATTGATACTAAAAAAAGTTTATTGTTTTATGGGCCTAGTGGGGTAGGTAAAACCTACTGTGCCAAACAATTAGCTAACCTTTATAATCCAAACACTAAAATTTTAATAGTTGATTTAAAAGAATATCAAAAAGAGACGTCGCTAAGTAAACTAATTGGTGTATCGGCAGGGTATGTTGGTTATAATGATGATTATGTTTTAAAACAAATAAAAGATTATCCGTATAGTGTTATTCTGTTTGATAATATCGAACATGCATCTTCTGAAGTATTAAATCTAATATTTAAAATATTAGATGATAGTTTCATAACGGATGCTAAAGGAGAAATAATAAATTTTAATAAAACTTTAATAATTGCTACAACAAAAGAAGAATCTAAATTATCATTAGGATTTAATAAAAAATCTTTAGAAGATACTTCTAATAAAGAATTATCGTCTCATTTTGATGCTGTTATTAAATTTAATAAAATTAGTAAAAACGAATGCATCCATCTTTTAGAAAATAACAATGTTTCAAAAGAAGAGCATGAAAAAATAATTAATGAATTAGAGTTAGAAAAACAAGGATTAAAAAATATTAATAAATATTTAAAAAAGAATTTACAATCAAGTTAACTTTCCTTTTAAGGAGAGTTTTTTTAGAAAAAAAGGAGCATTGCTCCTAAATGAAGTTAGTCAAATATAAATTATACATTCACTTATACTTTTTTTACATCTTTAATCCATCTGGATTATTCTCACAGAATTGATTAAATCTAGCAATTTTTCCTAATTCATTTGATATCATATCTGCTAATTGTTGATATTCCTCTTGGGTAAAAAAACTTCTATTAGCATTTAATAGTTCCATACATTGTTTTAAAGCAAATTGAAAATCACCAATAGTATTGGTATCAATAGCATTTTGTACTCTAAACTCATTAACTATTGCAGTAGTTTTATTTACAAAAGAAGTTTTATCAAACTCTTGTGCTTGAGTTTTGTTTTTGTCAATACCGGTAATACTATCCACAACACCTTTTAAACTAGGGTTATTTTCTCCAACCTCTAACACTGTTGCCATTGAATCAAGTATAGCAAACTCATCATCTTTAAAATTAGTTTGTATATAGTTATAATATTGTACAACTGGTTGTATAATTCCAAATAAGGCATCTGGATTATTTTGTTTGAATTCAACAACGTTACCAATACTTTCTAATTTTTTACAAGCTTCTTCTAATTTTTTTAAACATTCATCTCTATTCATATAACAACGTTATCTCCTATCATATACATTATACAATATTTTTTTAGATATCTACATAATATTTTGCAAATATTATGTAAAAAAATATAAACAAAATTATTTCTGTTAAATTTAATATTTTACAAAAGCTATAATTACTAAATATAATAAGAAATAATTAAATATATTTAATAGACTTTAGCTAATTAAGAAAATCCAATTATATATATATTAAATGCATCAAAAAGTCTACAAAAAGTAGTTTGTTTGCTTGTGTAAAAAATAGATAAATAGTATAATTATATATAGGAACATTTAATGTGAGTGTCATCCTCCAATTTTATAATTGAGAGGAGGTAGATAAAAATGAATAACAAAACTTTCATAGTTAAAGTTTTAAAACTCATTGCTATCATACTATTACTTTCTACCTTATTGGTGTTAGCAATAAAAATAGACACTCTTAGCTGAGTGTCAACCTATTAAACAGAGGAGACATTCACTTACGAAATTAAATGTTCCTCATTTTATTTTATGCAAGATTCCTTGCTTACATACTAATGTTATCATAAACTTTCGATTTTGGCAAGCAATCATACTTTATAAAAACTGCATTGAATTTGTAATTTACTAAATTTAATAATAAAGTTATAATATTTACATAGGAGGGTTATAAATGAAATTAAATTTTGTTACGAAACAAGAACTTAGAAAGCGTATTGCAAATGCTTTATATAAAAAAGAACCAACAGTTACAAGATATTTACCTAAAGATACTTTAATGACATTAATTGATGTATCAGAAAATGTTCCAGAAGATTTATGTTATGATGACAGACTAATTTTAGGAAAATTTTTCTATTCACTAATTGAACACATAGATTTAAGTGAAATTAAATGGGATGAGTTATCTGCTTCAAGCCAAAAACATTTAAAAAGAGCTTTAGAAAGCTGTACTTGTGATAGAAAAGATTATAAAAAAGATAAAGCTGAAAGAATTAAGCTGCCAGCTGAGTTATTAAATGATATGTTATTTCTATCATTACCGGAAACAGAAAATAGTCCTAAGATTCCTTATTTTGGTAAAGTGAAATTAAGTGAAATAGATTTAAGCGAACTTGATTTTTCTAATATAGAATGGGATGTTGTTCATTATGTAATTTCAAATGGTACTAAAAGAAAAGATGGATATTATGAAATTCCTAATTTCCCATTAATTTTTAAAGAATCTTCTACATATTTAATTGATATGTCTTATACAAATGCCAATATTATTTTTGGCAGGCAAGTTATCATAAAAAATGTTAACTTTGAAGGGACTGATTTAAGCAATAATCTAAAATTTTTGGGCAAAAAAGTTGAAAATTGTAATTTTAGAAAAACGGGTATTAAACCAGCATTTATTAAATCAGATAAATATATAAACTGTGATTTTAGAGGTAATGATTTAAACCATCAAGTAGGTTGGATAAGTCTAAGAACACTTGATACTGTATTTGAAGCTTGTCAATTTCAAAATACTGGATTAAATATTGAAGTTAATAATGATGAAACTAAAGAAGCTTTTGAAACATTGGCAGAATATATAAAAAGTGGATGTTTAGCAGGCTGTGTGGTTAATGGTAAATTAATTAGAGGCCAAGAAGAAAGCGAAGAGTATAAAAAAGAATTACGAAAACAATATAAAGAATATGCTAAAACTTATGAAGATTTAGTAACTGAACTAATAAATAATCCAAGAATCAGAAAAAAAGAAGAAGAGTAATCGAATAATTATTCTTCTTCTTTTAATTTGACTAAAACCTCTCTTGGTTTAGAACCATTTTGTGGACCAATAATGCCACGATCTTCTAATAAATCAATAATGCGAGCAGCTCTATTGTAACCAAATCTAAATCTTCTTTGGATTAACGAAGCACTTATTTTACCAGTGGATACAGCAAATTCAACTATTTCATCATACATTGGATCATCATAATTTTCTTTTTCGCCAGATGATGGAGAAGATGGTCCAGTATCATTGGTACTAAAGATTGTTTCATCATATTTAGCTTTTTGAGCTTTGCAACAATAATCTATAATACGTGCTATTTCTTCATCAGAAATAAAGCATCCTTGAATACGAGTTGGGATATTTTCACCCATTGGTAAGTATAACATATCACCTTTACCAAGTAATTTTTCGGCTCCTGAACCATCTAAAATAGTTCTAGAGTCAATTTGACTTGAAACGGCAAAACTAATTCTTGATGGTATGTTACTTTTAACAACTCCGGTAATTACATCTGTTGATGGTCTTTGTGTTGCAACGATTAAGTGAATACCAGCAGCTCTAGCCATTTGGGTAATACGCATAATTGAATCTTCAACTTCCTTAGAAGCCACTAACATTAAGTCTGCAAGTTCATCGATAATAACGACAATATAAGGCATCTTTGGAAGAGGAGAATCTGGATGCTTCTTGTTTTCTTTTTCTATAAACTCGTTATAGGTTGTAATATTTTTTACAGCATTTTTTTCAAATTCACCATATCTTCGTTCCATTTCCGATACAATTTTTTGCAAAGCAATTGAAGCTTTTTTCGGATCTGTTACTACTGGACATAGTAGGTGAGGAACACCATTATAGTTTGATAACTCAACTTTCTTTGGATCGACTAAAACTAATTTAACTTCATCTGGACGATAACGCATTAAGATAGATGCTAAAATTGTATTAATACATACTGATTTACCTGAACCGGTAGCACCCGCAACTAAAAGGTGAGGTGTTTTAGCAATGTCCATTGATTTAGGATTACCCATAATATCTTTTCCTAAAGCTACTAATAACTTAGCGCCTTTTTGGCTTTTATCTTCAATTCCTAATATTTCTTTTACTTTAACCATACTAATACTTGGATTTGGAATTTCTACCCCAATTGTACTTTTACCAGGTATTGGTGCTTGGATTCTAACATCTTTAGCAGCTAATGCTAAAGCTATTTCTTTATTTATTGATAAGATTCTACTAACTTTTGTTCCGCTAGGTACAACAACTTCATATTGAGTTACAGCTGGTCCGATATGAATAGCGACAACTTTACCACTTATTTGGAAATCTGCTAAAACTCTTTCTAAGGCTTCTTTATTATTTTTAGTAAAATCAGTTGAAACTTTTTTGTTAGCAGCTGGATTATCTAATAATGATAGTGGAGGAAGAGTATATGTACCGCTAGTTGGAACAACGGGAGAAGCAGTATCGTTATTAACAATTGGTTGTTCGCTTGGTAGTTCTTTAAATTTATTACTTTTTAATTCTTCAACACTTGTAATAACAATTCGATCATCTTTTTTCTCTTCAGGTTCATCATCATATTCTAATGTGTCAACATTAAAATTCCTTTTTTGCTCGGTTGTTTCTTTAGGGCTTTTTTCTTTTTTAATGTCTGATTTAAATTTAGCAATTATTTTACCAAAAACTTCAGATAGATTAATATCAAATAATAAAATAGCTCCAAAGATAACTAAAATTACACTAACAATAATCACACCAGTTTGCCCAAATAGCATATATAGTAATGTTGAAAAACTAGCTCCAATAATTCCTCCGCCAATTTCAATGGTTGAATTACCAGAAGTAAGTAGGGCAGTGTTTGAACCAATTGAACTAATTCTTTCCATAAATTGATCAATTGTTACTTTCATAATTTCTGAAGCATTTTCACAATTTTCTAAAAATCCAAAATGGCTAGCTCCTAAAACGACTAATGTTATAACATAAAATCCAATTAATTTAGGAGATAAAAATTTAGGTATTTTTCTTTTTATCAACATATGGGCGCCAATTACTAAAACACTTGCTAGTAATATCATCCACCAGTTTCCTGTTAAAAACATTGCGAACTTTTTGATTAAAGAACCAACCGGTCCAAAACCAAATCCAATAAGTCCGATTAATATTAATAAAAGACCAGTAAGTTCAACACTATAAGTGAAACTTTCTTTTGCGTCTTTACTTTTCTTTTTCTTTGCCATATCTTTCACCATTATGATTATACCATAAAAAAAGGACTATTTAATATCCTTTTTTTACATAATATTCATATAATTCTTTAAATCTATTAAAATGAACTACTTCTCGTTGACGTAAGAATAATAGTGGGCCTAATATATCTTCATCATTAGTTAAATCAATTAAATTTTCATAAACAGCTCTAGCTTTTTGCTCAGCGGCCATATCTTCCATTAAGTCAGCTAGTGGGTCTGCTGTAACTGCAAAGTAGGTTGCTGTAAAAGGAACTCCTGAAGCGTCAGTCGGATAAATGCCTTTGTTATGATCAGCATAATAACTTCCTAAGCCAGCTTCTTCCAATTCTTTAATAGTGGCATTTTGAGTAAGCTGTTTAACCATTGTACAAATCATTTCACAATGTCCTAATTCTTCTGTTGCAATATCATTAAGTAGAGCTTTACCTTTATCATCAGGCATTGTAAATTTTTGTGAAAAATATCTCATGGCAGCAGCTAATTCTCCGTTAGCACCACCAAATTGTGTCAATAGATATTTAGCCATTCTTAAATCTTTTTTACGAATATTAATTGGATAATTTAGATGCTTAACATATTTAAACATACATATCACCCCTTTTACTATCCCAAGGCCAATCATTTAACCATTCATATTTAGAACCAGTTGTCTCATCAATAACTAATGGTCCATATTGATTGATATAAGTATCAGTTAATTTATTTTTTTCTTTAATATAACTTTTTAATAAATTAAATGATTCCATATCATTAGGATTTAAATCCAAGTATAAATTTAAATCGTTGATGGCAAAACATAAAGACATTATTTCATATAATAATTTTTCTTGATTAGTTTTGGGTTTTAACTTTAAATAAGTTAAATTTTTATAAGGGTCATATTCATCTTTAAACATATTTCCTCTTAAAAATCCTTCATAAGGACTTAAGATATTTTTAGAACCCATTTTTTCCATATTAGTTGGCATTCCTGGCAAACTATAATAAGCCATATCAAAATTATAATCGTTACCTTCAAATAACATTTTTAAACCTCCTAATAAATAATATGTTATAAGAAGATATGTGTATAGGTTATGTCCTAAGTTTAAATTCTTTCTAAGATATAGTAAGCTATATCTCCGATAAATACTAAGCTTAGTAAAATAGTTATAAATTTGGAAATTTTTTTAGCAATTTTTAAAGACTTATTTAATAATAAATAATTTATTAAAGTTGCTCCAACGCCCCATATTAAAGATATTTCTAAAGTAATAAATTTTCCTAAATTAAATTTAAAATCAGTATAATCCCAATATGTTTTATTTAAGAAAATATAAATTAAATTACCACAAATAAATTCTAAAAGAGTCAGAAGAGTAGTTATAATAATAAAAAACAAAATTACTTTCTGCCATTTTTTTAGATTTAACATTTCAAGTTTTTTATTAATAAAATAGATTATTAAGATAGCTATTCCATATATTGGAGTCCAAGGTCCTCTAAGCATCCCACTATTAAATCCTGGATTAGTTATTAAAGATGACAATGTTTCTAAAGAATAACCTAAAATAGAATACATCAAAAATAAATTAATAAATTGCATATAATCACCTAATTATAATGTGGTTAAAAAGCAAAAAAAATAACCATTTTTTTGATAGTTTGCAAATTATTAAAATTATGGTATACTTAATTGTGTAAAAATGAACCTAGGAGGTATTTTTATGGTGTGTCCCAAGTGTGGTAAAAAAAATAAGAAAGATGAAATTAAATGTGTTGTTTGCGGTAAAAAATTAATTACGAAAGCAAGCAAAACGAAGAAGGATGAATCTAAACAAGAAGGATTATTAGAAAGTTTTACTAGCACAATTGATGTAAAAGCTATAAAAAAAGCTCAAAAATCATTATTAAGTTCTTTGAAAAATATGTCTCCAAAAATTATTATTTCAATGGCTATGTGTATTATCGTATTATTATCTTTAATATTTATGTCTATTGGATTTAATAGCGTTTCCTGTGCATATCAAAGTAAAGAAGATAATTGGTTATTTCGCTCAAATATCAATTTTAATTATAAAAATGATGAAGTAACTAGACTTAGTATGAGATTAGAATACTCAGCAGATTCAAGTAATTATAAAGATGAATTTAGCGATATTTATAATAATATATTAGGTAATTTAGAGGGATTTGATAATTATAAAAAAATTGTTAAAGCATCTAAAAGTAATAGACACTTTTCAATTGTTTATAACTTTGGACCGAAATATATCAATCAAGTAGAAACATATACAGGTATCAACATAAATAATTATGAAACTATTAATGAATTTATTGATTCTTTAGAACAGTCAGGATTTAAGTGTAACTAATGAATTGTAATAGATGTGGAAGTCCGCTACCATCACATGGATGCGTTTGCAAGCAATGCGGTATGATGATGAGCGCGGGACAACTTGAACAAAATCGTAAATGGAATAAAGAAAATAATCAAAATAGTTTCAATAATTATAATAATGACTTTAAACCATTAAAAACCAATAAAGAAAAGTATAATTTTAAAATAGCTTTATTTATAGTAGGAATTTTACTTTTTCTCATCATTTTAGCTATATTAAAATTAAATTAAAACATAATATAAGTAGGTGATATTATGTTTTTATTATGTCTAAAAATATTTTTTGCCAGGATTTTAGATGTATCGATTGGAACATATCGAACTTTAATTATGGTAAAGGGTCAAAGAGTAAAAGCTAGTATCTTAGCTTTCTTTGAAGTATTCATTTGGTTTTTTGTAGCTAGAGAAGCATTACAAACAGATGTAAATTCTTTACTTATACCTATCAGTTATTCTTTAGGTTATGCATCTGGTTCATTTATTGGTAGTTGGTTAGTAAAAAGATTTGTCGAAGAAATAATTTGTGTTCAAGTCATTACGACAAAAGAATGTAAAGGATTAAAAGAAGAAATAAAAGCCAACAATTTTGGAGTTTCAGAAATAATGTTAAAAAAAACCAAAGATGATCAAAATAGTCACATGCTTTTTATAGAATTAGATTCCAAAAAATTAAATCTTTTAAAAGAATTGATAGAAATATACGATAAAAAAGCTTTTATTATCGTTAGTGAAACGAAATATGTGGCCAATGGTTGGATAAAATAAAATGGGTATTTGGAAATAGTATTGAGTTAATCTTCTTAGCTAAAGATATAATATGTTAAACGTATTTTAAAATAAAAATTACAATAACCTCTTCAAATTTAGTCAAAAATAATATAAAATATAATTAATTGTTATGTCTTAAAATGTTTGACATCCATATTGGATGAGTATAAAATAAAGCATAATGTATTTTCGAAGAAAGGAAGTAATATATGAAAGAATTAACAGAACAAGAGATAATAAGAAGAAACAAATTAGAAGAAATTAAAAATTATACTAATCCATATCCTGAAAGATTTGAAATGACTAATACATTATTAGAAGCAAGAAGCTTGGAAGATGGAACTAATAATGTAAGCATTGCTGGGCGAATTGTATTTATGAGAAAAATGGGGAAATTAATTTTTATTCGCTTAAGAGATATTGAAGCTGATATTCAAGTCCAATTAAAAGCCGATATTACTAATGCTGATGATTACGAATTTGTAAAAAAATTAGTTGATTTAGGAGATTTTCTTGGGGCAACTGGAGAAATAATTACTACTCAAACTGGTGAAAAAACTTTGCTAGCAGAATCAATCAAATTTTTAGGGAAAGCGTTAAAACCACTACCAGAAAAATTTCATGGTGTAACTGATACAGAATTAAAATATCGCCAAAGATATGTTGATTTAATATCTAATGAAGAATCTAGAAAAGTGTTTTTGGGTAGAAGTAAATTATATGCATTTATTCATAGATTTTTAGGAGAAAATGGTTTTTTACAAGTAGAAACTCCAATTATGCAAAATGCTGTATGTGGAGCGGCTGCTAGACCATTTTATACTCATCATAATGCTTTAGATATGGACTTTAATCTAAGAATAGCTCCAGAGACATATTTAAAACAATGTGTATCAGGTGGATTTAATCGTGTTTATGAACTAGCAAAATGTTTTAGAAATGAAGGTATGGATACTCAACATTTACAAGAGTTTACTCAAGTAGAATGGTATGTTGCGTATTGGAATTTTGAAGATAATATTAAATTTTATCAAAAGTTTATTAAAGAATTATTATTAGATTTAATTGGAACAACTAAAGTTGAATATCAAGGTGAAATATTAGATTTTGGTGTAGAAAATTTAACTAGAATTAATTATACCGAAAAATTAACTGAGATATTAGGGTTTGATTTCTTAAATATTGAAGAACCTTCAGAATTAAAAGATAAAATAGTTGAAAAAGGATTATTTACTTATAATGAATTAGAAGATTATAAATCAATTAGTCAAATTATCGATTTTGTTTATAAAAAAACAATAAGAGCTAATATTATTCAACCGACAATTATATATAATTATCCAGCATTTTTAATCCCATTAGCTCGTCGTAATGATGAAAATGATAAAATAATTGATGTTTTTCAAGTAGTAGCTTGTGGAACCGAATTGTGCAAGGCTTACTCAGAACTTGTAAATCCAATTATTCAAAGAGAAAACTTTAAAGAACAATTAAAAGCCAAAGAACAAGGCGACGATGAAACTATGGAAATTGATGAAGGATTTATGGGAGCTATGGAACAAGGAATGCCACCAATCTCAGGACTAGGATTTGGTATTGATAGACTTCTTATGATAATTTATGATCAATATTCAATTAGAGATGTGGTTTTATTCCCAATGATGAAAAACGAAAAATAAAAAAAGCTTTATTTACTAAGCTAAATGTGTTATAATTTAAACGTTATACAAACAAAAGCGGGCATACAAACCTGCTTTTATTATTATATTGAGGTGAGGTATGAAAGAAAAGTTAGATAAAATAAGAGAAAAACTAACTCCTAGTTTAGCAGAAATTGATATTATTATAACTGATATTACTTTTTCAAAAAATGGTAAATATAATTTCTTGACTATTGAGTTAGATAAGGAAAGCGGAATTGATCTAGATACTATTGTTGAAGCAACTAATATTATTAATCCTTTGATTGATGAATTAGATATTATTGATGATAGTTATATCTTAGATGTAATTAGTAAGGAAAGAGGTTAGAAAGATGAACGGAAAAGAATTTATTAAAGCATTAGATCATATTGTTGAAGAAAAACATATTAGTAAAGATGTTGTATATGAAGCTATGGAATTAGCATTACAGACAGCTTATAAAAAGAATTTTGACTCTAAAACTAATGTTAGAGTTGAAATCAATCGTGAAACAGGAGATATCAAGGTATTCTCTTACTTAATCGTTGTTGACGATGTTGATTTTGGAACAGAAGAAATCGATGAAGAAGGAAATGTCGTAAAAATACCACCAGCAATTAATCCTGATGCGCAAATTATTTTAGAACAAGCTGAAGAAATTGTTCCTGGAATTAAAGTAGGAGAAACAATTGAAAAAGAAGTTACACCTAAAGATTTTGGAAGAGTTGCAGCTAGTACTGCTAAACAAGTTATTACGCAAAAAATAAGAGAAGCTGAAAAAAATAGTATTATTGCTGAATTTGAAGGAAAAGAATTTGAAATGATGCTTGGTTTAGTGGCTATGGAAGATAATCGTAACTACTATATTGATTTAGGAAGAACAAGAGGAATCTTACCAAAATCAGAAATTATCCCAGGTGAAGAAATTAAAATGGGAACAAATATCAAAGTTTATATAACTAAAGTTGAAAACCAAACAAAAGGACCACTAATTTTACTTTCTCGTAAGAACTTTGGATTTGTTAAAAGATTATTTGAAACAGAAATACCTGAATTACAAGACGGAACTATAGAGTTATATGGAGTGGCTCGTGAAGCTGGTGTGCGTAGTAAAGTTGCTGTTTATTCAAACAACGAAAAAGTTGATGCTATAGGAGCTTGTATTGGCGAAAAAGGTTGCCGTATTGGAAGCATTCTAAAAGAATTAAATGGTGAAAAAGTTGATTTAGTATTATATAGCGAAGATCCAGCTGAATATATTAAAAATGCTTTAAGCCCAGCTAAAGATGTTATAGTAAATATTGTTGATCCAGTAAAAAAAGAAGCGTTGGCTATTGTTAATGATGAAAATTTAAGTTTAGCAATTGGTAAAAAGGGTTCAAATGTTGTTTTAGCTAGTCGTTTAACAAAATATAAAATTAATGTTAAAACGCTTGTTCAAATTCAAGAAGAAGGGAATAAATAGAAATGTCAATTTTAAAAGATTATGAACAATTTTACAATATTGCTAAAAGAAATGCAGAATTAGTAGAGACTCAAAAAAAAGTTTTAGGCGATTTAGAAGAGCGTCAAAAAAACTTTTTAGATACTTGTACACATAATTTTTCTTTATATTTAGGTAAATCTTATCTCAATGGAGTTGATGAAGGGTTTACAATTTGTTTAGAGTGTGGTCGTTCTTTTAAATTAAAAACTAAAACTTGTGAAAGAATAAATTATGATGGCATTATTGACATATCAAATGTTATAACTGATGATAATCTTTATACTATGATAGGTTCTTCATATATTATGGTTTTAGTAGCACAAAAAATTATGAATGGATTAGCTAAAGAAGAAAATGCAAACGGATTTTATACTTTAGCTGGAATTAAACAAGCTGTTATTGATGGCATAATTGAATTTAATCAAAATATGACCGATGATACTATAAAAAATTTTGATAATGAAAATAAGAACTATTCTCGAGAAAGAACGATAGCTTTTCCCAAAAAATAAATAATATAGAAAGGGTGATGTTATGAAAGTAAAAAAAATACCTATGCGTATGTGCATAATAACGCGAGAAAAGTGTGAAAAAAAAGATTTAATTAGAATCGTAAGAACGCCAGAAAAGAATATAATTATAGATGAAACGGGGAAAGCTAATGGTAAAGGAGCTTACTTAAAAAAAGATAAAGAAGTAATTGAGAAAGCCCAGAAAACTAAAGCTCTTAATAGAGTTTTAGAAGTCGAAATACCAGATAGTATTTTTGAAGAATTGAAAAATAAATATTAGAAAGGGTGATGTTATGACAGTTAAAGAATATGCATTAGAAATGAATGTATCGGTAGCTGAAGTATTAAAAAAATGTAAGGAATTAGGAATCGATGTAAGTGATGCTTCTGATGAACTTTATGATGATGATATTATTGTTTTAGATAATGCCATTAATTTAATTAGTACTGATGAAGAAGTAACTTATGAAGAAGCAGATGAAATTGATGATGTCGTCGAAGATATCATGGAAAATTCAAATATTAGTAAACAAATCAATACTATCGATAAAAAACAAAAATTAAAGAAAAATAATAATCAAAAAAATAATGATTTTAATAATCTAAAAAAGGAAATGTATAAACACAAAGAAAAACTAAAAAGTAATGAAGCTGATGATTCTATTGTTTTATATAAAGAAGGTATGACTGTTGCTGATTTAGCTGATGCCTTAAAGATTAATGGAACTGACATTATCAAAAAATTAATTAGTTTAGGACTAATGGTTAGTTTAAATCAAGCGATTGATTATGAAAATGCAGAAATAGTTGCTTTAGATTATGGAAAAACCTTAAAAAAGGAAGAAACTCAAGATGTAGCCAACTTTGAAGAATATGAAATAATTGACAAAGAAGAAGACTTAGTAAAGCGACCACCAATTGTTACTATTATGGGGCATGTTGACCATGGAAAAACTACGTTATTAGATTATATCAGAAATTCTCATGTTGTTGATGGAGAATTTGGAGGAATTACCCAACATATTGGGGCTTACCAAATTGATTATAAAGATAGTAAAATAACATTCATTGATACTCCAGGGCATGCGGCTTTTACCGAAATGCGTGCTAGAGGAGCTAGTGTAACAGATATTGTAATCATAATTGTAGCGGCTGATGATGGAGTAATGCCTCAAACTAAAGAAGCTGTTGATCATGCTTTAAGTGCTAATGTGCCAATTGTTGTAGCTGTAAATAAAATTGATAAACCAACCGCTAATGTAGATAAGATTTATCAAGAAATGGCTGAAATAAATATTACTCCTGAATCATGGGGTGGAGATATTCCGTTTATTAATATTTCGGCTGCTACTGGAGAAGGTATTGATTTATTATTAGAAACTATTCAAACAATTAGCGAAGTTAATGAATTAAAAGCTAACCCAAATAGATATGCTGTGGGTTCAGTAGTTGAATCAAAAGTAGATCGGAATGTTGGAGGAATTGCTAGTTTAATCATATTAAACGGTACCTTAAGATTAGGTGATCCTATCGTTGTTGGAACAACTCATGGAAGAGTAAGAACAATGAAAAATGACTTAGGTGAATCGATCGTTGAAGCTGGACCAGCAACTCCGGTTGAAATTACAGGATTAGTTGAAAATCCAAGTGCTGGTGATAAATTCATGGCTTTTGAAACCGAATCAGAAGCTAAGAGCATTGCGGCTAAACGTCAAATTTTAGCTAAAGAAAATAAATTTAAAAAAGAATCAATCTCTTTAGATGACTTATTTGCTAAAATTAACGCAGGTCAAAAAGAAATTAATGTCGTTTTAAAAGCTGATGTTCGGGGTAGTGAGGAAGCGGTTAAAAATGCTTTAGAAAAAATTGAAGTAGAGGACGTAAGAGTAAAAGTTATCCGTAGTGGTATTGGTACAATTACTGAAAGCGATGTTGTTCTAGCTAATGCTTCAAATGCTATTATTATTGGATTTAATGTAAGCCCAAGCAATATAACTAAAGAAGTAGCTAAAGAATATGGTGTAGACATTAGATTGTATACAATTATCTACAAAGCTGTTGAAGACATGGAGCTTGCCATGAAAGGTATGCTAGATCCAGAATTTGAAGAAAAAGTTCTTGGAACTGCAGAAATCAGAAAAATCTTTAAATTCTCTAAAGTTGGTAATATCGCTGGATGCTATGTAACAGATGGAATTGCTAAAAACGGTTCATCTTGTCGTATCATTCGTGATGGTATTGTTGTCGCTGAAACAAAAGTAGCAAGCGTTCAAAGAGAAAAAGATACTGTCAAAGAAGTAAAAAAAGGATTTGAATGTGGAATTACTCTAGAAAGCTTCAATGATATTAAAGAAAGAGATTTAATTGAAATGTTTGAAATGGTTGAGGTAAAAAGATAATGGCAAATTATAAAATTCAAAGATTAGCAGCAGATATTTCTCAAGAAATAAGTAATATCATTGCTAATGAAGCAAACGATTCTTTATTAAAAACAATTACAATTACAGGTTGTGAAGTAACTAATGATTTAAGTTTTGCTAAAGTTTATTTTACCAGTCTTAGTAATTTAACAGCCGAACAACTTGAAAAAGAATTAAAAGAAGCGGCTAGTTATGTTAGAGGAGAACTATCTAAGAGAATAGATGTTCGTCATACTCCTCAACTAAGATTTATTTTTGATAAATCAATTGAATACGGAAATAAAATCGAAAAGATTTTAGAAGAAATTCATGAAGAAGAATAATGGAATATTAATAATAAACAAACCGGCCGGTCCAACTAGTAGAGATATTGTAAATAAACTAAATAAAATATTTAATACGAAAAAAATCGGCCATACAGGTACACTTGATCCAATTGCGACAGGTGTGCTTGTCATTTGTATAGGAAAATATACCAAACTAGTTAACGAATTAACAGCTTTAGATAAAGAATATGTTGCTACAATCAAATTTGGCGTATTAACAGATACCTTAGATATTACTGGAAATATTTTAAAAGTTGAAGAGACAAAGGAATACCCGATAGAAAAAATAAAAGAAGTTTTAGATTCTTTTTTGGGAGAAAGTGTTCAAGAAACCCCAAAATACTCAGCAGTCAAAATAAATGGTAAAAAATTATATGAATATGCGAGAAGTAAGGAAGAAATAGAACTTCCTAAAAGAAAAATAACAATTAGTGAAATTGAAGTTTTAAATTATGATATAAACACATTAACTTTTAGAGTAAAAGTATCAAAAGGAACATATATAAGAAGCTTAATTAATGATATTTGTTTAAAACTGGGAACAATTGGAACTATGCAATTATTAAATAGAACAAAGCAAGGGGAATTTATAATAGAAAATTCCTATAATTTAGAAGAAGTTTCAAATAATAATTATGAATTATTACAAGCTAAAGATATTTTTCCCTATGAAATATATGAATTAACAGAAGAAGAGTATATAAAAGTAAAGAATGGTAATCATTTAAATATTTTAAAAGAAGGAAAAATAATTATGCTATATAAAGGTGAAGAAATAGCTATTTATGAAGGAAATAATGGCCTTTGTAAATGCTATAAAATGCTAAATAATTAAATTTATCTTTACCTTTTTTAATTTTTTATTATAATATATGTCAGGGAGAGACAAATATGAAAAAAAATACAGAATCAACGTTATCACAAGATGCGGCATTATCGATCCAAGAAATAATAAAAAGTCAAAATAATAGTGCGCAAAAATATAATATTTATAGTAGAAGAGCAGCGTTATTATTAGAAACATATAAAGAACAAATTTTAAATAATTTAGATTACAATAGTGTTCCTACTAATATTGCGAATGAGTTAATATCGCTTAATATGATGAGTTCAATGTTAGAACCGGTATTAAAAGGATTTAACATAAATGAAGTTGGATATACATTAGATGGATGTTTAGTTCGTAAAGAAAAAGTTAGCAGATATAACAATTGCTTAAAAGACTATGCTTATTATAATGGTGAAAATTTAAAGATAATACCATATGATGCTGATAATAATTATGAATGGGTAATTTTAACGGAAGAAGATTTGAAAGTCTATGAAAAAGAGGCTAAAAATATTTTAATTCCTGAAGAAGCAGAAGAATTTGTTTGCCGAATTGAACTGATAAGACACGCACAACCATATGATGTATCTTTAAAATTAATGGAAATAAGAAAAAGTGTCCAAAAGAAATGCAATTTAAATATTAAAGGAAAAATTATAGAATTTCCAGAAAACAAAAAAGTCTCGACTCAAGATAATGAGCAACCAACTTTAACACCAGTAAATTGGTCTGATATTCAAGGTAGCAATACTTCAGCGTTATTTGAAGAAGATATGGTAGAGCAAATGGCGATTGAATTAAAAAACATAATGGATAAATTTAAAAAGTCATATAAAAATAGTGCTTTAGTTAGAAGAATTAAATCAGTAAAAGAAAATTATAAAAAATAAAAGTCTTAAAATTTTAAGACTTTTTTATATGCCACTTTTTAACCCTTTAATAGTAACTGGTACTGTCGACTTTTCAATTATCGCTTTGTATTTATTATAGACAGTTTCATTATTATTTAAATATTTATCTTCCATGATGCTAAATGGAACGACTTTAAATTGTCTAAATCCTTTATAATACGTCCAAGTTAAATCTACTTCAATATTATTAATAACAATTTCCGATGAATTATTTTTGGTTGTTTTTGTAATATCAAACGCTGCTAGCATACCTACTAATTTCTTTTCCCCTTTTTGAGCACTAATAAAATTACCTAAAGAATAAATAACTAAAGTATTATCTATTTTTTCAATTGGTTGTATAACATGCGGATGACAACCAATTACAACTTCTACTCCTAAATTAGCTAAGTAGTTTGCAATTTGTACTTGTTCAGAATTTGGAGTATGAGTATATTCAATTCCCCAATGCATAGCAACAAAAATAATGTCTACTTTGTCTTGATATCTTAAAACATCTTCTTTAACTTTCTCTTCAGAATAAACATTTACTAAATAGTCTTTTCCACTTGGAACAGGAAGGCCATTAGTGCTTGTTGTATAAGATAGAAGAGTATATGTAATACCATTTTTTTCAAATATGCGATCTTCTAAACGATCTTCTTCACTTAAATACATCCCGCTAGATAAAACGTTTTTTTGTGAATTCCAAAATTCTACAGCGTTTCTAGCTCCCGTTTCATTTTTATCTAAACTATGATTAGTTGCTAAAGATACCATATTAAATCCCGCTTCTTGCATATCAATTCCCAAATGATTTGGCGTATTAAATCTTGGATAATTTGAATACCCTAATTCTTCACCACCAAAAACTGTTTCTTGATTATAATACGCAATATCATACTTACTAATAATTGGAGCAACTAATTCAAATTGTTTACTAAAATCATAGCTAGTTCCGTTGTACGCATCTTTATAAACTCCACTATGAATTAAAGCATCTCCAGTTGTAACTACAGAAACTTTTTTTATTGTTTCCTTTATTTCTTTTTTTTCATTTAACTCTTTTAGATTAATATCAATCTTTTTATAATTTTCTAACTTCCGATAATAAGTAGGGCATGAAATTATAGCGGTAATAAAAACTGCTATTAATAAACAAATTAGACTAATTTGAATTAATTTATTAGTATTTTTTTCTCCTTTATTATGACTCATTTTTACATCACCCAATTTAAGTATAACTTATAATTAACCATTAAGCAAAATTAAATTAGCGAAAATAAACCAAAGAAAAAATACCTAACACTAAATTGACAACTATGAAATATCTAAATTGTTTTTTTATTAATTTTTCTTCAAAACTTTTAAAATAATAAATACTAGTTATAGATGCTGTTAATAAAGCAATTAAATAATAAGGTAAATAAAATAAAGTAAATGTTGCTAGTAAATTATTTACATTTAAAAATGTAAAACTAACTAAACTTGTCACATATATACATAAGCTATATTTAAAAGCTACTTTTAATTTAAAATTGCTTAATATACAAATAAAGAAGGTAACGATTAAATTATTGAAACTAAAGAAATTACTAATTATATTACCTAATATAATTAAAGCAATAGTTTTAAATCTCATCTCTTTTTCTTCTTTTGTTCCATTGTTCTTTCTAATTAAAAATAATAAAATGCCATTTATTATACAATATAAACCTATTATTTTAGGATTTAAGGCTTTTAATGTATATTTTTTTGAAATAATAAAGCTAATAAAATAAATTCCAGCTATAATTAATATAGCTTTATTATTCTTCTTAAGTTTTTTTTCTTTTATCTTTTTCTTATCTTTCTTTTTTATTTTTGCTTTAAGTAAACTTTTAATCTTGTTTAAGAAATTTTTAATATATATAATACCAAACCCTAAAATAATTCCTAAATTAATAAAGATTAATAAATTTTTATCATAAACATTTTCAGTATTAAAAATATAATTAAATAATAAAAGCAAAGTATTGTTAGTCAAAAATAGATACCCAGCTAAACCGCCAATTATTCCATAAATAATATATAAAATATATAACATTTTATCACCTAATAAATTATATAAATAAAATTAGAATTTAAGAAATAAAATTATATTGGGTGTTATATTGATTAAATATATAAATTTATTATTAGGAATAATTTTAAGTAGTATTGGATTATTTTTTATTATTTTATATCTTAATTTATTAGTAATGGGGTATAGTTTTTTCTTATTTGGTAATTTTATTATTAGAAGAATTGAGTGTTATTTTTTTGTTATAGGTATTATCTTAATATTCATAAGTTTAGAAAGGATTAAAAAAAGATGAACTATTATTATGATATAATTCTTAATTTTAATAAAGAAGGCAAGCCTTATTATAATTTTTATGAATGGGAAAAAGATGATGATTTAGTTAAAATAAAAAAAATTCCTATCTTTAGAATAGAAGAAAAAACTTTATTAAATCTATTTGAGTATGAAGGAAAATTAGAAAGTGATTGGGTTAGTAATTTAAAAGATAAAACTACTTTTAAAATTGAAAATAAGATAAAAACTATTTCTTATGCTTGTATTTTTACTGATACAAAATCATGTATCGCTTTAAATTTTTCACAAGATGGAACTATAATAGGAAAGAGCTTATTACTTTTAGAAGATGAATTAAATTTATTAGAAATTGGTTATAGCTTAAAAAAAGAAAAAATTGTTTTTACTAGAGGAGTTAAATCAAAAAACAAAAATGATTTAAGACAAGAGGAATTAATAAAACTAGTTATTAAAAAAGAATTAGAAAAGGCTTATAAAGAAAAAAATGATAACAAGTTAATTTATTATCATTTAGAATGGTTTAATAGCTTAAATAAAGATATTGAGAAAATATATCATAAAATGCAAGATGATTTAAAAAATGATTTAACAGATAATGTCCTAAAAATTTATTATTTAGTAAGATTATCATACAATAAAATATAAAAGTTGGTTAACGATTTAAACCAACTTTTTTAATTACTTCCTCATATTTTTCTTTAGCTATCTTAACGGTTTTTTCTTTTCCAGAATCTAAGATTTCATCTAATCTAGAACTATTTATTAATTCATTATATTTTTCTTGAATAGTAGTTAATGTACGAATAATTATATCAGCAACTTCTTTTTTAAAATTACCATAATTAGATTCTTTAAACTTTTCTTCTACATCTTTTAAAGGCATTTTGCTTAAACAGGAATAGATTGTTAATAGGTTTGAAATACCCGGCTTATTTTCTGGATCAAAATAAATTTTTCCTTCACTATCAGTTACAGCCGAAGCAATCTTTTTGCGAACAACATCTTCAGAATCTAAAAGTAGAATAGTTCCTTTATAATTATCAGCAGACTTACTCATTTTTTGCGTAGGGTTTTGTAGATCCATAATCTTAGCGCCAACTTCTGGAATTAATGGTTCAGGAACAACAAAAGTATTACCATATTTATTATTAAAACGATTAGCAATATTACGAGCTAGTTCAACATGTTGTTTTTGATCAATACCAGTAGGGACAAAATCAGCATCATAAAGTAAAATGTCAGCCGCCATTAAAATAGGATAAGTAAATAATCCAACGGAAACATTTTCACCTTTAGATGATTTATCTTTATATTGCGTCATTCTACTTGCTTCACCCATATATGTATGACATTCTAAAACCCAAGACAAATTAGCATGATATAAATTATCAGATTGAATATAGATAGTATTTTTCTCTGGATTCACTCCGCAAGCTATATATAATGCAACATTTTTTCTAATTCGTTCCTTTAAAGTTTTAGGATCTTGCTCAACTGTAATGGCATGTAAATCAGGAACAAACATGAATGACTCATAGTCTTCTTGATATTTAACCATTTGGTTGATTCCCCCAATTAAACTTCCTAAAGTAAGTTCACCGCTGGGCTTTAAACCTGTTAGAATTCTTTTCATTTCTAATCACCTTTTTATATTTTAGCAAAATATTATCTTAATGTCCAATTTTAGGTATAAAAACCTAAAAAATTAGCAAAATAGTACTAGAAGGAGAGTAATATGAAAAAGTTTATAGCTATCGTATTAGGTTGTTTAGCTTTATTTGGTTGTAGTTGTACAGATATGGGGGCTACTAATGCTGTTACCGATTATTTAAATCAATATAAAAATTTAAGTGATGACGTTTTGGCAGATTTAGATAACACTATTAATAACGAAAATTTATCAGATAAACAAAAAGATATTTATAAAGAAATTTTAAAAAAACAATATCAAGATATTCAATATGAAATAATTGATGAAAAATATAATGGTGATACTGCCGTAGTAACAGCAAAAATTACAGTTTATGATTTATATAAAGCTCAAAATAACGCCCAAAATTATATGAAAGATAACATAACAGAATTTTATGATGATGAAGATATTTATGATAATAGTAAATATTTAGATTACAAATTAGATGAAATGAAAAAAATGACTGATACAACAACTTATACAATTGATTTTAATGTTAATAAAGATGATGATAAATGGGTCGTAGAACAACCAAGCCAAACTGATTTAGAAAAAATACATGGTATTTATAATTACGAACAATAGACACTTAAGTGTCTTTTTATTTAAGTAAGTTTTGCGTTTTTTATAAATACATATTATAATTATTTTAGAATAGGAAGGTATCTATGGAACAAGATTTATTAACAAAAAAGGAATTAAATTTATTAAATGATTATTTAAGTACAGCTAATTATTTATCAGCAGCTCAATTATATTTAAAAGATAATCCCTTACTTAAAAGGACTTTAGAATTTGATGATGTAAAAAGTAAATTAGTAGGGCATTGGGGTACTTGTCCTGGACAAAATTTTATTTATACACATTTAAATAGAATTATTAAGAAATACGATTTAAACATGATCTATGTTTCAGGACCAGGTCATGGAGGCAACTGTATTATTTCCCAAAATTATATTGATGGTACATATACAGAATATTATCCAGAAATTACGCAAAATGAAGAAGGATTAAAAAAACTATTTAAAAGTTTTAGTTTTCCTGGAGGAATGCCTAGTCATGTAGCTCCAGAAGTACCTGGCTCAATTAATGAAGGTGGAGAATTAGGTTATAGTCTTGCGCATTCATATGGAGCAGTTTTAGATAATCCTAAATTAATGGTAGCTTGTGTCATTGGCGATGGTGAAGCTGAAACGGGGCCTCTTGCTGGAAGTTGGTTAATTCATAAAATATTAAATCCAATGAAAGATGGTGTTGTTTTACCGATTTTACATTTAAATGGTTATAAAATCGCTAATCCAACTTTGTTAGCGAGAATAAGTGAAGAAGATTTAATAAGTTATTTTAAAGGTTTAGGCTACAAACCATACATTGTCCATGAAAATGATATAGACACTATGCACGAAGATATGGCTAAGGTTTTAGAAGATGCTTTAGAAGATATTCGTAAAATTAAATTAGGTTTTGAAGAGGCTAGATGGCCAATGATTATTTTACGCTCTCTAAAAGGATGGACTGGACCAAAAGAAATCGATGGTAAAAAGATAGAAGGTAATTTTAGAGCTCATCAGGTTCCAATTGAAGTAACTAAAGAAGACCCTGAATCTTTAAAAAGATTAGAAGATTGGTTAAAAAGTTATCATCCGGAAAAATTATTTAATGAAGATGGTAGTATTAAAAATCATATTAAAGAATTTGCTTGCAAAGGAAAACAAAGAATGGGAGATAATCCCTACGCTAATGGCGGTTTATTATTAAAAGAATTAAATGTTCCTGATTATACATCTTATGCTATAGATGTAACTTATCCGGGAAATGTTATAAAACAAGACATGAAAGTGTTAGGTGAGTTTGTAAGAGATATTATTAAGCTTAATGATAGAGAGAGAAACTTTAGAATATTTGGACCAGACGAAGCGCTATCTAATCGATTAAATGCTGTTTTTGAAGTAACAAATAGACAATGGAATTTAGATACTGTAAAATCGGATGAATTTTTAGCAGATAATGGCGCGGTAGTAGATTCTATATTATCAGAACATGTGTGTGAAGGATTATTAGAAGGGTATATTTTAACTGGACGACATGGATTTTTCCATTGTTATGAAGCATTTATAAGAGTAGTAGATTCGATGGTAAGTCAACACGCTAAATGGTTAAAAGTTTGTCAAAATATTCCTTGGCGTGCGGATGTATCATCCCTAAATATAATTTTATCAAGTCATGTTTGGCAACAAGATCATAATGGATATTCTCATCAAGATCCAGGTTTCTTAAATCACTTGGTAACCAAAAAAGCGAGTATTTCTAGAATTTATCTCCCAGCTGATGCTAACTGTTTACTATCATGTTTTGATCATATAATTAAAACTAAAAATTATGTTAATGTAATTGTTGCTTCTAAACATCCAAAAGAACAATGGTTAAGTATTGATGAAGCTAAAACACATTGTGCTAAGGGTATTGGCGTTTGGGATTTTGCTAGTAATTGTAAAGAAAAAGACCCAGATATTATTATGGCTTGTTGTGGAGATACTCCAACATTAGAAACTCTTGCTGCAACATCTATCTTACATGAGTATATTCCTGATTTAAAAATACGTTTTGTAAATGTTGTTGATCTTATGAAGTTACAATCTAATCTAACTCATCCTCATGGTTTAAGTGATGTCAATTATAATGAACTATTTACCAAAAATAAACCAATTATTTTTGCTTTCCATGGTTATGCTAATTTAATTCATGAATTAACATATAAAAGGGAAAATACTAACTTACATGTTAGAGGATATAATGAAGAAGGAACAATTACAACTCCATTTGATATGAGAGTTCAAAATAAAATAGATAGATTTAATTTAGTTTTACTAGCATTAAATCATTTACCAGGTGTTTTTGTTAAAGAAGAAATTACTAAATATTGTAAAGATGCATTAGAAAAACATTCTTGGTATATCAAAGAACATGGTAAAGATATTCCAGAAGTAACTGATTGGAAATGGCAAAATATAAATGTAGACTAAAAAGTCTGCATTTTTTATGATATATTAAATATAGATACAAAATGTTAAGGTAGTGATGTTTAAAAATGAAAAAAATTATTAAATATATTTTACTAGTTATAATTATTAGCAGTGTAGCAATATTAGGTATAAATTTCTATGTGATTCAATCGACTAAAAATCAAATTAATGTTGAGAAAGATAAACTTAGTAATGTTGATAGCATTGTAATTTTAGGGGCGGGTATTAGAAATGGAAAACCAAGTCCTATGCTGGAAGATAGATTAAATGAAGGTATAAAATTATATAAAGAGGGTATTTCGTCTAAAATAATAATGAGTGGAGATCATGGTAGAAAAGATTATGATGAAGTGAATATAATGAAAGAATATGCGATAGATCAAGGTGTTCCAGCAGAAGATATATTTATGGATCATGCTGGTTTTTCTACTTATGAAAGTATTTATAGGGCAAAAGTAATTTTTAAAGTTAATAAAATAGTAGTAGTGACTCAAAAATATCATTTATATAGGGCTATATATATTGCTAATCAATTAGGAATTGAAACTTATGGCGTAAATGCTGATCCTAGGGCATATGTTGGAGCAACTTATAGAGAAGTAAGAGAAATACTTGCTAGAAATAAAGATTTTATAAAATGTATAATTAAACCTAAACCTACGTATTTAGGCGAATCAATTCCAGTTAGTGGAAATGGTGATATAACAAACGACAAATAAGTTTAGAATAAGTAAATTTGCTAAATTAATAGATTTTGTGTTACAATAAAATATATTAAGGCAACTTGAATATAATAAAAAAGGGAAACATTTAGTCTGAACTACTGAATGCCTACCTAACATTGGTGAGACATTTAATTTCTATTTTAGAAATTAAGTGTCATTTTTTTATAACTACTATCAGGATGATAAGGAGGAATAAAATGATAGTAATGTACTTTAGTATTTTCGTAATAAAAGTCTTAGTTTTCATTTTATCAAACTTCCTCTCTAAAAAATTAGAGGTAGACACTCAGTAACTCAATATTTCCTATATACAATTATACAATAAGTAGAGAACTTGAAATTTAAAACTATTTTGTTTTAAATTTTTATTTGCTATAATTATTTTGGTGATGGAATATGAAAAAAACGGTTTTAGTAACTGGAAGTGCCAAAGGAATTGGAGCTGCTACAATAATCAAATTTGCGCAAAATGGTTACAACGTTATAATTAATTATTTAAATAGCGAAGAAAAAGCACTAGGTTTAAAAGAATATGTTGAAAACAATTTTCAGGTTAAAGCTCTGTTAGTTAAAGCAGATGTTTCAAAAGAATCAGAAGTAAAAAAGATGTTAGAAAAAATACTACAAAATTTTGAAACTATTGATTGTGTTGTTAACAATGCAGCAATAACTCAAGATAATGAATATTATGATAAAACTGAAGATGAATTTAATAAAATTATGCAAACTAATTTAACGGGAACATTTTTAGTTTGTAAACATTTTGGGGAAGTTATGGCTAAACAAAAAAGTGGTAATATTATTAACATTTCTTCAACTAATGGAATTGATACACCTGAAACTTATTCGATAGATTATAATGCTTCTAAAGCAGGGATTATATCTTTAACAAATAGTTTTGCGGCAGCCTTGGCGCCATATGTTAGAGTAAATACTGTAGCACCAGGATGGACAGCTACTGAAAGTGTTTTAGAAATGGATCCCAAATATTTGGAAAGTGAAAAACAATATATACTATTAAATAGATTTGGTAAGCCAGAAGAAATCGCAAATACTATTTGTTTCTTAGCTAGCGACGAAGCTAGTTACATTACCAATAGTTTGATTAGAGTTGATGGAGGTTTAAAATGAATATAAATAAATATTTTGATGAGTTAGAACAAGAATTGTTACCAATATATCAAAAATATGAAAAAATATGTGAACTTAATTCTGAAAAAGTTTTAAAAGCCTTTATAGATAACAAAGTAGGAGAAGAACACTTTTCTTCTAGTACTGGTTATGGTTATGGGGATTTAGGAAGAGATGTTATTGAAAGTGTTTACAAAGATATTTTTAAAGCTGAGGATGCTTTAGTTAGAAATCAATTTATCTCCGGAACTCATGCTCTTCAAACGACTTTGTTTGGGATATTAAGACCAAATGATTTATTATTAAGTATTAATGGTGATCCTTATGACACATTACAAGAAGTAATTGGAATAAGAGAAAATCCTTCATCTTTAAAAGCTTTTGGCGTTAATTATAATAAAATTGATTTAAAAGATGATGAATTTGATAAGGAAGCAATTGGTAAATTTTTAAAAAATAATAAAGTTAAAATGTTAATGATTCAAAGATCAAAAGGTTATAGCACAAGAAAAAGTTTTACGATTGAAAAAGTAAAAGATATAATTGATTTTATAAAAGAAATTGATAAAGATGTAATAATTATGGTTGACAATTGTTATTGTGAGTTTGTAAGTGATAAAGAACCAACCGAAGCAGGTGCAGATATCTGTGTTGGATCCTTAATTAAAAACTTAGGTGGAACAATTGCCAATAATGGGGCTTATGTTGTAGGAAGAAAGAATCTAGTTAAACTAGTAGCCGAAAGATTAAATGTAGTAGGGCAAGGAAAAGAAGTTGGTCCAAGCCTAGGTGCCAATAAATATATTTTACAAGGACTAGCTAATGCACCAAGAGTAGTGTTTGATAGCGTTAAAAGTGTTATTTTAACAAGCCGTATTATGCAAGATTTTAATATTAAAACTGATCCGATATATAATGAAGAACATGCGGATATTGTTCTAAGTATCATTTTTAATGATAAAAAGTTACTTAAGGAATATGTTAATTTAATTCAAGCAAATTCTTTAATCGACTCTAAAGCATATATTGAAGAAACTGAGATGCCGGGATACGAAGATAAAATTGTTATGGCTAGTGGTTCATTCGTTTCTGGTTCTTCAATCGAGTTATCTTGTGATGGACCACTTCGCGAACCTTATATTGCTTATCAACAAGGAGCATTTAGCTATTATTATAATAAAATAGCTTTAAAAAATATTGTTAAATATTTGAAGGATAATTATAAATGAAAAAACTATTATTAATTATATTAGCGTGTTTCATGCTATGTGGATGTAATTCTAAAGAAGATGAGTTATTATCTGGGTATCATTATGTTGAAATTGATATTAAAGATTATGGGGTTATTACAGCTAAGTTAAATGCTAATATTGCTCCAATTACGGTTACAAATTTTATTAATTTAGCAAATGATGGATTTTATGATGGACTTACTTTTCATCGCATTATTGATGGTTTTATGATGCAAGGTGGAGATCCTAAACACGATGGAACTGGTGGTTCAGCGCAAACTATTAAAGGTGAATTTAAACAAAATGGAGTATATAACGGACTTTCCCATACTAAAGGAGCTCTTTCTATGGCCAGAAGCGAAGATATGAATAGTGCTAGTTCACAGTTTTTCATAGTTCAAGAAGATAGCACTCACTTGGATGGATCATATGCCGTATTTGGTTATGTAACTGAAGGAATTGAAATAGTTGATAAGATTTGTGCTGATGCTAAGCCGATTGATAATAATGGAACAATCGAATATGAAAAACAACCTGTTATAAATAGAATAAAAGTCGTAGAAAAAAATGAATAAATTATAAAAAATAATTGGCAATTTATTAAATGCCAATTATTTTTTTAGCTCTTTTTCTAATTCTTTTTTATATGTGTGAACTAATTTTTCTAACCAATTTTGTAAATTTTTCGTTGATTTTTCATCCGTTGATTCACATCTTAATGTTATATTTGGCCCAGTATTACTTGCTCTTACTAATCCCCAACCATTCGTGAAATTAATTCTTACCCCGTCAATAGTATTTAATGAATAATTTAAATTTTGACAAAAAGCTTTAACTTTTTCGATAACTTGAAATTTAATTTGGTTATCAGTAGGAATTTTTATTTCTTCTGTTGCATAGTATTTAGGAATGTCGCTTGTTAGCTGACTTAAAGAATCAGATGTATTACTTAAAATTTCTAATAATCTTAAACCAGCATAGATGCCGCTGCCCATATCAGCTACTTTGTCTCTAAAATAAACGTGTCCGGAAAACTCCCCTCCAAAAGCCAATCCTAATTCTTTAGTTCTGGCTTGTGTATAGCTTGCTCCAGTTCGGTAACAAATAGGTGTTCCACCTAATCTTGTTATTTCGTCTTCTAATGCTTTTGAACATTTAACATCAAATAGAAATGATTTATTATTCACATTATTAATTATACTTCTAATTATTAATATCATGTAAATATCAGTTGGAATATAATTTCCTTTGTCGTCAACAATTCCAACTCGATCGCCATCACCATCATAAGCAATACCTAGATCAGCTTTTTCTTGAAGAACTCTTTGCTTTAATGTTTTTAGATTGCTTTCAACACATGGATCAGGATGATGATTGGGAAAATTACCATCGCTTTCGCCAAAAATAATTTCAAAGTTTAAATTAAACATTTCGTGTACTTTACGAGCTATAATACTTGTCGTTCCATTTCCACAATCGATAATAACTTTTCTTTTATGAGACCCTAATTTTATACCTGATTTTAAATACTGTAAGTATTTATCGGTAATATCATTTTGTTGTAGTGTTCCTGTTCCTGATAAAAATTGTCCTGCTAAAATATAATTTTTAAAATCAACAATCATTTGACCTCTAGCGTTGGCAAGCATATCAAAAGAAAATTTAAAACCGTTATCATCTTTTGGGTTATGAGAAGCTGTAATCATTATTCCTAACATATTATTTAAATATCTTCCGTAATAATGCATTGGCGTGGTAGTAAGCCCATAATCAATAACGTTACATCCGCTTTCTAAGATTCCTTTAATTAAACTATTACTTAACGAATCTGAAGATAATCTATTATCATGAGAAACAATACAACATGATTGATTATATTTTTGTTTTATATAACTGCCATAACCTTTACCAATAATATAAGCTACATTTTCGTTTATACTAGTTGGGTATACTCCTCTAATATCGTATTCTTTAAAAATACTTAAATCATTTATCATTATATCACCTATAATAATTTTATCATGTTCAATATAAGATGTGTAAAATTAGAAAACATATTTTGCACTTAATTGACAATTTGTGTTTTTAATAGTAATATTTTTATGTAAGCAAGCGAGTTTAATTTTAAATAAGATAAAACTTTTGATTATAGAAATGGGTGAATATTATGGAAAGTTATGATGATTTAAAAAGAAAAGCTCAGTTGAATGAATATTTAAGAAATAATACAATAAATGAATACGGAAAAGAAATTTCAAAAAATACTTTAAGTGAAGCTAATAACTTGGAAGCGCAAAGTAAAATAATTGAGTTTGCAAAAAAAAATGTCAAATGTGATGGAGATCAAAACATTGTGTATAGACCACAACAAAAAAGAGTTTCAAAAATAAAAATGAAAAGTGACATTTTAATATTGATACAAAAAATATTATCTATATTAGCAGTTCTTGGAATAGTTGGGGGTATAGGAATGATTGCTAATATTGGAATTAATAATTGGGAAGATCATATTATATCTGTTGATGCAGAGAAAAAAATTAGTTCTGTTATGGCTGGATGTAGTGATGGCCGAAATTATGATCGAGGAGAGCATTGGTATGAGGAAGAAAGATATGTCAATGAAATAATTGAAAAAGAAAGTTATAAGAATTCTGAAACGCTTTACGTTCAACTGGCGAGAATATATACGGGGTTAGAAAATGAGACATCTGAAAGTACTCCAAAACTTAATGATCAGTATGGTCATGGTTATACTCCAGAAGAATGGATTAAAAAAATATATGGGGCTTTAAGAGAAAAAGTGTTAGAAGACTATGGAATGGAAATAGGTCCACAAGAATTAATGGATTTTCTTAATAATATCGGTAAGTTACCTTATGATAGAGATCCATATGAAGTAATGCTAGAATATTATGATAAATATAAAACTGCTATTGAAAATCAGGTAAGAGTAACTCCTGACTATGTAGTTTTATTACCAGTAGAAGAAGTTTTAGAAGCAGAATTTGGTGTAGTATTAGATTAAATAAAGAATAAAAGGTGAAAATATGCAAGATGACGTAAAAATAAATGTTGTTACATTAGAAGACGGAAAAGAATATTATGAAATAAAAAGATTATTATTAGATGATAATGATTATTTAATTCTATCCGCTGTAGAAGGAGAAGATTTTGCAGTGCGTAAATTAATTAAAAAAGAAGGTCAGGAAGATTTATTTATTTCTAAGCTTGATTCGGAAGAAGAAGTCCAAAAAGTTTTAAAAACATTTTTAGATAGCTTTAATATTTGATAATTGGGACTAGAAAAATAAAACATTTAATAGTATAATACAGGAAATACATTGAAAAAGACACGTTAAATAGCGAATGCTTTTAAGAGAGTTAGTGGTTGGTGCAAACTAATAAAGAATAGCTATTTAATATCACTTTGGAGTTAATTATCTGAAAATAGTAAGATAATTCGCAGAGATTCTGCGTTATAAAAAAGAGAAAAAAATAAGGTGGTACCACGATAACATTCGTCCTTTGGGGATGAGTGTTTTTTTATTTAGAAAGGAAAGTGTTTATGAAAAATTTTAAAGAATTAGACAAAAGACCAGTTAGTGAAGTGGAAGAATCGATCTTATCTTCATGGAAGAGTATGAACGCCATGCACGATGCTCAAAATAAAAAAAATGAAAATAATGAAACTTTTGTCTTCTATGATGGTCCAGCATTTGCTAATGGATTTCCTGGACTTCATCATATGGTATCAAAAAACCTGAAAGACTGTGTTACTAAATATCATGTAATGAATGGTAAGAAAGTAATCAGAAAAATAGGATGGGATACGCATGGCTTGCCTATAGAAAATCATGTAGAAAAAAAATTAGGAATTTCATCTAAAAAAGAAATCGAAGCATTAGGCATTGAAAAATTTAATGAAGAATGTCGTAAGAGTGTTAGAGCTAACGAGGATGCTTTTACAGATCTTACTGCAAAAATGGGACAATTTTTTGATGTTGATAATCCATATTTAACCTATAAAAATGAGTATATTGAAACTGAGTGGTGGATTTTAAAAGAAATGTTTGAAAAAGACATGTTCTATGAAGGGACTAGAGTAGTGCCTTATTGTCCACATTGCGGAACAGGACTTGCCACTCACGAAGTTGCTCAAAATTATCAAACGGATACAGCTATAACTGTATATGTACCATTTAAGAAAAAGGATGAAGATGTTTATTTCTTGGTATGGACAACTACACCATGGACATTAATTGCTAATGTTGCTTTATGTGTAAATCCTGATGAAGAATACTCTTTAGTAGAATCTAAAGGAACAAAATTTATTGTGGCTAGCGCTTTAGTTGAAAAAGTTCTGGGTGAAGAAGTAACTATCTTAGAAACATATAAAGGAAAAGATTTAGAATATCAAGAATATGAACAATTAGTTCCTTCATTCGATGTTGATAAAAAAGCTTTCTTTGTTACTTGCGATAGTTATGTAACGATGGAAGATGGTACTGGTATCGTTCACATTGCTCCGGCATTTGGAGAAGATGATGCTAATATTGGTAAAAATTATGACTTACCATATTTGAATCCGGTAGGAAAAGATGGATGTTATGTTGGTGGTTTATGGGAAGGTAAATTTGTTCATGATGTAAATGAAGAAGTTGTAGATTACTTAAAAGAAAATGATAAATTATTTAAAAGGCAAAAACTTGCTCATGAATATCCACATTGTTGGAGATGTGATACTCCATTAATTTACTATTCAATGCCAAGTTATTATATTAAAGTTAGTGAAATGACAGATAAGTTAGTTGAAGCAAATAGTAAAGTAAACTGGTATCCAGCTTATGTTGGGGAAAAAAGATTTGCTAATTGGCTAGCTAATGCACGTGATTGGAATGTATCTCGTAGTAGATATTGGGGAAGTCCGATTCCATATTGGAAATGTGAATGTGGTCACGCTCATATGATCGGGTCAATTGCGGAATTAAAAGAGTTAGCGTTAGAAGAAATTGGTGAAGATTTTGATTTACATAAACCATACATTGATAATGTTCATTTGAAATGTCCAAAATGTGGTCAAAATATGACACGTATTCCAGATGTCTTAGATTGTTGGTTTGATTCAGGAGCAATGCCATTTGCGCAATATCATTATCCATTTGAAAACAAAGAATTATGGGAAAGTCAATTTCCAGCTGATTTCATTTGTGAAGGAATTGATCAAACAAGAGGTTGGTTCTATACATTGATGGTAATTTCCACTTTTGTTAAAGGATGTTCACCATTTAAAAATGTCTTAGTAAATGACTTACTTTTAGATGCTGAAGGTAAGAAAATGAGTAAATCGCGTGGAAATATAGTTGAACCATTTACAACTATTAAACAATATGGAGCAGATACTGTAAGATTTTATCTTCCTTATGTATCTCCAGTATGGACACCATTAAAGTTTAATATTGAAGGTTTAAAAGAAGTTTATTCTAAATTCTTTAATCCATTAAAAAATACTTATAGTTTCTTTGCGATGTATGCTAACATTGATGGAATTGATATTGATAAATGTCAAGTTGATTATGAAAACAGAGAAGAAATAGATAAATGGTTACTATCAAAATATAATAGATTAGTAAAAAATGTACGCGAGTCGTTTGATGAATATGATTTAAATAAAGTAGTTCATTATTTATCTTCATTTGTAGCAGAAGACTTATCTAACTGGTACATTAGAAGAAATAGAAATAGATTCTGGGGTAGTGAACTAGATAATTCTAAGAAAAGTGTTTATGTTACTACATACGAAGTATTAGTTGGATTATCTAAACTAATTGCTCCAATAACTCCATATATCTCAGAAGAACTATATCGTAATCTAACAGGTGAAGAATCAGTTCATTTAACTGATTATCCAACCTATGATGAAAAATTAATTGATGAACACGTTGAACAAAGAATGGATTTAGTAAGAAATTTAATTTCTATCGGACGTTATGTTCGTGAAGAAACTAAGATAAAGGTACGTCAACCATTAAGTAAAGCATTATTAGATGGTAAAAATAAAGAATTAATTTCTGATTTAGTGCCATTAATAGAAGAAGAATTAAATATTAAAGAAATTGAATTTGTAACAGATCTAAATGAATACATGAATTTATCAGTGAAACCAAACTTTAAAGTTGTTGGTAAAGTATTTGGGCCACTTATTAAAGAATTCCAAACTAAACTAGAAGCATTAGATGCCAATATGATTTCAACATTACAAAAAGGTGAATCAATTACTTTAGAAGTTGGTGCAGAAGAAAAGGAAATTACGCCAGAAATGGTCGATATAAGAATTGCATCTAAAGAAGGTTTCAATGTTGGAATGGAAAATAATGAATTTATTATTCTTGATACAACATTAACCGAAGAATTAATTTTAGAAGGAAATGCTCGTGAAATTGTTTCTAAAGTACAACAATTACGTAAGAACAAAGACTTTAATGTAGCAGATCGTATCAATTTATACTATGATGGAAATGAAAATATTGAAAAAACAATTTCAATGTTTGAAGAATATATTAAAAATGAAACGTTATCAGTTGATATTATCAAAAAAGATAATTTATTTGAAAGTTTTGATATTAATGGTTTAGAAATGAATATTGATATAGAAAAAGCTTCGTAATAACGATTTAATATGAATTGTAAGAAAAAGTAAACATAAAAGAATGAAGTGTTTACTTTTTTGTTGGTATAAATTAGTGATATTGTCATAGTATTTATTAGAAAAATGGAGATGGTTTTATGGAAAAAAACGCTATAATCCAGTCGATAGCAAAAAGAGGAAACGGTGAAATATATTTAGGTGTAGTAGGGGCCGTTAGAACTGGAAAAAGTACTTTTATAAAAAGGTTTATTGAAAATATTGTTGTACCTAATATAAAGGATGAATATGAGAAAAAAAGATGTTTAGATGAAATTCCTCAAAGTGCTCAAGGAAAAACTATCATGACAACCGAGCCGAAATTTGTTCCTTCAAATGGAGCCAATATTCAAATTGAAGAGTTTAAAACTGATATTAAACTTGTTGATTGTGTTGGTTATGTAATTCCCGAAGCTAACGGGTATGAAGATGAAGATGGTAATCCAAGGATGGTTAAAACGCCTTGGTTTGAGGAAGCAGTTCCCTTTGTAGAGGCGGCTGAAATAGGCACCCAAAAGGTTATTAGAGATCATGCGACGATTGGAATTGTGGTAACAAGTGATGGATCATTTGGCGAAATTAAAAGAGAAAGTTATATTGAAGCAGAAGAAAAAATTGTTGGAGAATTAAAAGAAATAGGAAAACCATTTATTGTTATATTAAATACTGTCCATCCAACTAATACGAAGACAGTTGAGTTAGTAAATGAACTTCGTGAAATGTATGATGTTCCTGTCATGCCGGTTAGTATTGAAAGCATGAATGAACAAGAAATTATTGAAATACTAAAACAAGCCTTATATGAATTTCCGGTGATTGATATTAAAGTAAATATGCCTAAATGGATTCATGTTTTATCAAATGAACATAAAATAAAAGAACATTATTTAACAAAAATTAAAGAAAGTGTTGTAAACATCACAAAAATAAAAGATGTTGAAAATATTATTGAATATTATCAAGAAAGTGAATATATTAAAAAGGCTTATATAAGTGAATTGGATGCTTCAACTGGAATTATAACTTTAAACTTAGAATCGTCTAATGAACTTTATCAAGCTACTTTGAAAGAAATGGTCGGAGATGCTGCAACCTCTAAAGCAGGTTTAATCAAAATCTTTGCTAATTATCAGGAAAGTAAAAATGAAATGGAACAAATTCGTTCTGCTTTAAAAATGGCCCAAAAAACTGGCTATGGGATTATGTATCCTGGTATAAAAGATATGAAGCTAGCAACTCCAGAGATAGTTAAACAAGGAAGTAGATATGGTGTTAAACTAAAAGCCGTCGCTTCTTCTATTCATTTAATGAAAGTTGAAGTTGAAAGTACTTTTGAGCCAATTATCGGAAGTGAATTACAAAGTAAAGAATTAATTAACTATTTGATGAAAGATTATGAAACAGATCCATCTAGTATTTGGAAAAGCGAAATATTTGGGCGAAGTTTAGAAGAAATAGTTCAAGAAGGTATAGGAGCCAAATTATCTTTAATGCCGGAAAATACCCGTTACAAACTTTCTAATACTGTTACAAAAATAGTTAACAAAGGGTCAAATAATTTAATAGCTATTGTATTATAAATTTGTAAGTATTTTCTTACAAATTTTTAAATAGCAGCACTTTTTGTTGACAATGGTGTAAAAGTTATGTTAAAGTATACAAACGTTGAAATGGAGTTGACAAAAATGGCAAATAATGAAGATGTTAGAGAACAAATAGTGTCAAAAATAGGAATAAAAAACATAGAAGAATCTTTAACAAAGATGGGTTTTACAATTAGTCCATGTGAAGATAATGAGAAGCTAGTTAAAGTAATCCTTCCGGAAAATTATACAGCTATTGTAGTATCAGAAAAAAATCATACTAGTAAAACAAATGATGGTAGTAAAAGAAATTTTCACAAAGATAGTTTTAGCTGCCAACAGATTGTAAATATTGACTTTTTTGACGAAACAAATATCAAAAGAGGAAGTTTTTTAATTAATACCGGAAATAAAATGGGGTCATCAATTTTATTGGCTAAAAGATTAGGATTGCATACTATTATGCATGGGACAATGCAAGAAATTTATATTGGAACAGAAAATTCAAAATTAATTTCTTTTGGATCTGTTAATACAGAAATAGGAAGCGCCTTGTATATTGCTTCTCAAATGGGAACTTTACAAGATAAACTTAAAGCTGCAGCAACGGAAATTTATCCGGATTGGAAAAATCCATTAGCTTATTGGGAATTAACTGATGAAGAATTGTTAGCAATGGTTCCTAAAGAAAACCTTGGAGAGACTAGAATAAGAACTAATTCAAAGGTTTCAACATCAAGCAATGATTAACACTTAAAAAAAATAAGTGTTTTTTTATTGTTTATTATGTTATAATTAATTAGAATATTAAGGATGTGATTTAGATGAGCTATAAAGATGAGGATACTAAAATATTTGATTTGATTGAAGAAAATAACGAACAAGGAAACCAAAAAGAAGTTAATAATAATCCCAAAAGGATAAATGGAAAAATGAGCTTGAAAAATAGATGGAATATGTTTTCAAAAAAACAGAAGATTTTAATTATTTGTTTAATTGTGTTACTGATAGTGGTTTTAGTTGTAGGAATAATATTTCTTTGTAAAGAAGATAATAAAAAAATTATAAAGCAATCTGAAGAGCCAAAGATAGTTATTGAAAATAAAAATTATCGTTTTGAAGATGGTAATTTAATTTTATTAAATGATAATGAAGAAGAAATTGGAAAATACGAGTGTAAAAACAAAGAAAATGAAAAATGTTATGTAGCATATAATGTTAATGAAGATGATTTAGATGAAACAAAATATGTTTATGAAAATGGAAAAAACTTAAATACTCAAACCCCAATTGTAAATGATACTTATGTTTTTATTTATGATAATGATAGTGATAAAGATAGTATAATTAGACTGTATAATATTAAAGAAAAAAAAGTTGAAGAAACATATGCTTTAGTAAAGAAAGCAATTAATAATGATTCATATTATATTGTTGTAAATACTGAGGGAGCATATGGATTAATTCAAATTACTGAAAATGGTATATCTCAAATTATAAAATTTGATTATGAATATTTAGCGATAAGTGATAAAAGTGTTCAACGGTTGGAAAATATTATTGCTAAAATAAATGATAAATATTTTTTAATAAACCAAAAGGAAGAAAGACTAAGTAAACCGATAGATAATAGAATTGTTGGATATAACGATAATTATCTCAAAGTAAAGGATTTAGATAATACTTACTCTGTTTATGATTATAAAGGGAATAAAGTATTGAAAGAAAATTATGAATATATATATTTAATTGAAAATTATATGGGTATTATCAAGGATAAATTACTTTATATAGTTGATGCAAACGAAAAATATTTGAATATGGATGGTATTAAATTAACAAATACATATTATAACAAGACGTATATTTACGATGAAAATGATAAAATGTTAGAGATTAAGTATGCGGCAGATATTGATATAAATGACAAAATAATTAATATAATAACTATTAATAATGAAAAAGAGAAAAATTATGAGATTAATATTTTAGAATCAATAGTTAATAATAAGTTAAATTATGTATCATATATTGATGGAAAATTGTATTTCTATAGTGATGAGGAAAAGCAAACATTAATCGGCACTTATCCTTGTAAAAATAAAAATATAATTGTTGATGAAAATTCTACATTAGAAAATTGTTATTTAGCAACAGAAAGTTATTATTCTAGCGATACTATAACAAATCAAGTTTTAGGTTATTTACCATTAATTAATAATAGATATGTATTTATAAAAGATGTTTTAGACATTACGAACAACTCAATAGTTTTATATGATTTGGTGGATAAAAAAACTCTAAGTACTTATTTAAGTGTTGATGCTGGGATTTATACTGGAAAATTATCATTAACGTTCTATGATACAGAGAAGTTAAATATAATGGCTCTTAGTGCTAAGAAAAATAAATATGGAATGATTTCAATTACTAAAGAGGGCGTATATTCTTTATTAGATTTTTCTAATGCTAAAATTGAAAAATTAAAAGATTATTATTTAATTAATAGATCTAGTGGAACCTATGCGCTTATGGATAGTAATAAAAATTTTATAACGAAAGAGTATAGTTATAAAATTGTAGATTACTATAAAAATTTTGTAAAAACAATTGATAATACTAAATTCCGGTTATTTGATTTTTTAGGAAATGAAATAACAAACGAATCTTATGATTATATTGCATTATATGAAAATAATTATGTAGCAATTAAGGATAATAAATTAACGGTAAGTTCATATGATAAAACGGTGTTGATTAAAGATGTAGAATTAAAATTGAAAGATTATGATAATGCTTATGCGATAGATAGTAGTGGAGTTACTATTTATAAAGAAGATAAGACATATGATAGAATACTTTTTGTGAAGGAGGAAAATAATGGAGAAGAATAAGTATACTTTTTATTCAATTATAATTTTTTTAATAATTTTTATTCCTTGTAGTATATATGGAACGTATATGCACATAAAAACAACAGCTAATTTAAATCATGAATTTAAGTTTAATAATAAGTTGTATTTTTATGAGAATGATAAATTATTAGGAACATATAGTTGTCTTAGTGATAATTGTGATTATGCTATTAATAGTAATAGTAAATCATCAATTATAAATAGTAAATATACTTTTATTAAAGATGATAAAAAAATTTATTTGTATGAGATAACTTCAGGAGAAAATTTAAAGACATATGATGATGTTCGAAGTTTGATGGATAATGTTTTCAAAGTTAGTCAAAATGGCTTGTGGGGAGCAATAAGTGTTGGAACTACAGTTAACAATTTATTAGACTGTAATTTTAATGATTTGGAATTTAAAAATAATAGGTTTATAGTTTTAAAAGATAATAAATGGGGGATTTATCAAGGGCAAAATGAGTTATTTTCCAGCGAATTAAAAATAAAAGATTTTAATGAAGAGTTGGTTATTGTAAGTGGTGATGATTTTGATAAATTATACGATTATCAAAATAAAGAATATTTGGAAACAATTGGAGATAAAGAATTAGCGCTTTTTTCTAAATTAGTTTTATTAAAAAGAAACTATAATTACTATATTTATCAATTTGATAAATTAGAAGATAATTTTAAAACAAATATAAGAGGGAATTTCTACTATGCTGGTGATAAAATGATTACTCATAAATTGACTGATTCAACTATTGAGTTTTATGCTGGTGATGAATTATTAAAATCTATTGAACTAAGTGTTCAAGAAAATGATTGAAATAAAAATTAAACTTTGATAAAATAATCGTGTAAAAACGAAGAACAAGAGGAGTAAATAATTAATTTACTATAGAGAGTTAGTGGTTGGTGTAAACTAATGATGATAATTATTGAAGGTAGCTTGGGAGTTGTATATCTGAATAGCTAGTAAGATATAATGTTAGTCGCATTAAGACTTTAAGAAAAAAATAAGGTGGTACCACGATAACATTCGTCCTTTGGGATGGATGTTTTTTTTATTTAGAAAGGATGGTTTTATGTTAGATAAAAAATATAATCATAAAATAGTTGAAGAAGGTAAATATAATAATTGGAAGGAAAAAGGGTATTTTGAATCTTTTGATAAAAAGAGATTACCATTTTGTATTGTAATTCCGCCTCCAAATGTAACGGGTAAATTACATTTAGGACACGCTTGGGATACAGCTTTACAAGATATTATTATTAGATTTAAAAGAATGCAAGGCTATGATGCTTTTTGGCTTCCTGGTATGGATCATGCTGGGATTGCTACTCAAGCTAAAATTGATGCAAAGTTAAAAAGTGAAGGAATTAATCCAAGAGAAATGGATCGGGAAAAGTGGTTAGAAGAAGCTTGGAAGTGGAAACATGAGTATGCTGAAAACATCCATAATCAATGGGCTAAATTAGGACTTAGTTTAGCTTATTCAAAAGAAAGATTTACTTTGGATGAAGGATTAAACCAAGCTGTAAATGAAGTATTTGTTAGATTATATAATGAAGGATTAATCTATCGTGGCGAAAGAATCATCAATTGGGATCCTCAAGCAATGACCGCTTTATCTAATGAAGAAGTTATTTATAAAGATGTTAAAGGGGCTTTCTATCATTTAAAATACTTTATTGAAGGAACTGATAAATATTTAGAAGTTGCCACAACTAGACCAGAAACATTATTTGGTGATACAGCAGTTGCGGTAAATCCTAAAGATGAAAGATATAAAGATTTAATAGGTAAAAATGTTATCTTACCAATCGTTAATAAATTAATTCCAATTATAGCTGATTATCATGCTGATCCAGAATTTGGAACTGGTGTTGTTAAAATAACTCCAGCTCATGACCCAAATGACTACGAAGTAGGCATGCGTCACAACTTAGAAAAAATTGTGGTAATGAATCCGGATGCTACAATGAATGCTAATGCTGGTAAATATGAAGGTATGACTAGAGAAGAATGCCGTGAAGCTTTAGTTAAAGATCTACAAGCAGCAGATTTATTAATTGAAATTGAAGAAATAACTCATAATGTTGGTCATTCTGAAAGAACTGATGTTATGGTTGAACCATATTTATCTAAACAATGGTTTGTTAAAATGAGACCACTTGCGGATCGAGTATTAGAAACGCAACAAGATAAAAAAGCTAAAGTAAACTTCGTTCCTGAAAGATTTGAAAAAATAATGAATCACTGGATGGAGATAACATATGACTGGTGTATCTCTCGTCAATTATGGTGGGGACACCGAATCCCTGCTTGGTATAAAGGTGATGAAATCTATGTTGGTAAGACAGCGCCAGAAGGTGAAGGATGGGTACAAGATGAAGATGTATTAGATACTTGGTTTAGTAGTGCGTTATGGCCATTTAGTACTCTTGGATGGCCAAACAACACAGAATTACTAGAAAGATATTATCCAACTAACGTTTTAGTAACTGGGTATGATATTATTCCATTCTGGGTTAATAGAATGACATTCCAAGGATTACACTTCTTAGATAAACGTCCATTTAAAGATTGTTTAATCCACGGACTTATTAGAGATAACCAAGGAAGAAAAATGAGTAAATCATTAGGTAATGGTGTTGATCCAATGGATGTTATTGAATCATATGGAAATGACGCTTTAAGATACTTCTTAACAACATCATCTGCTCCAGGAATGGATTTAAGATACGATGAAGAAAAAGTAAAATCATCATGGAACTTTATTAATAAATTATGGAATGCTTCAAGATTCGTTTTATTAAATATTGAAGATTTAGATAAACAAAATTATCGTTTAGATAATCTAAATATTTATGATAAATGGATTTTAACTAGAATGAATGAAACTATTGATGTTGTAACTAAACATATGGAAAAATATGAATTTAATGTTGTTGGAACAGAATTATATTCATTTATTTGGAATGATTTTTGCGATTCATATATTGAATTTGCTAAATATAACATGAATGATTCTACCAAATCAGTTTTATTAAGAGTATTAAAAACTATTTTAAAATTATTACATCCATTCATGCCTTATGTAACTGATGAATTATATGACAAATTACCGCTTAAAAATAGTGAAAACATTATGATAAGTAGCTATCCTAAATATGATAAAGAATTTATCTTTAATGATGCTAAAAAAGAAGTGGATGATATAATTAATTTCATTACTTTATTTAGAAATATAAAAGCAGAAAATAATATAACAAAAGATTATAAAGTTTGTTTAAATAATGATTACGATTATAGCTTTGTAGCTAAAATGTTAAAATTTGAAGATAAAATTATCTCTGAAAAAGAAACTAAAAAGGAATATATTGTAAAAGTAAATAATCTAAATATTTCAATCTTCTTTGAAAAAGAAATAACTAAAGAAGATGAAGAGATTCTAGCAAAACAAATAGAAAGTTTAAAGATGAGTATCGAAAGAAGAAAAAATCTTTTGGCTAATGAAAACTATGTCAGTAAAGCACCATCTAATTTAGTTGAACAAGAAAGACAAAAATTAGCAGAAGAAATTGAAAATTTAGAAGCACTACTAAATAATTAACAAAATTAAAATCACCAAGAAAAAATTGGTGATTTTTTAGATATTCAATTTTACATTTTCATATTCTCTTATTAATCTTTCTAAACTATAAGTAGCATTAGCACTAGATGGACTAGGTAAAAGAGTGGTTATTGATATATATTGAGGGAAGTACTTTATAAATAACTTATGAGATATCTTTCCTGTACAATATATATTTTTTATTTGACTATTTTTAATTATTAAATCTATGTCATTTACAACGACGTTTTTAATACTAGCATCTGCTGAACCATTTATATCACATGATTTGATTACATCCCATAATGCAATATGATTTTTTAATAGGAATTCTCTTTTATCATTGTTATCTTTTAATTCAACATTAAAAATATTACCTATAATTTTCCAAAATCTATTTGTAGGGTTGGCATAATAAAAATTATTTTCTCTTGATATTTTACTTGGTATCGAACCTAAAATTAATATTTGTGATTTCTGGTTATAAATTGGTTCAATATTATGGATTACTTTCATATTTTTACCTCATTTATATTATACGTAATTATAATTTTTTAACAAGAAAAAATGTCTGTAAATTTTACGTAAAGGGGTAATTTTTTTAGAAAAATAATTTACTTTTGAATTAGATTATATTAATATAATGGTAGACAGTGGCATGCTGTGGCAGAAAGTGGGGGATTAAAATGTTCATGGGTGAATTTCATCATAATATTGATGAAAAAGGAAGATTAGTAATTCCTAACAAGTTTCGTAGTGAACTTGGTGAAAAATTTATTATTACTCGTGGCTTAGAAAAATGTCTTTATGTTTATTCTGAAGCTGAATGGAATAATATTGTAAGCAAACTTAAAAGCTTACCATTTACAAAAAAAGATGCCCGTACATTTATAAGAAGCTTCTTTTCTGGTGCTGCTGAATGTGAATTCGATAAACAAGGTCGAATCAATGTCGTATCTCCCTTACAAAGTTACGCCGGTTTAACCAAAGAGTGTGTTATAATCGGCGCTAACGATCGACTTGAAATATGGAGCGAGTCTTCTTGGGATGAATTTTTAGAGGACAATTCTTCTAAATTAGAAGATATTGCTGAAAACTTATTTACGGATTTTGATTTATAATGCATTATAGTGTTTTATTAAATGAAGTAATTGAAAATTTAGCCATCAAAGAAGATGGGGTATACGTAGATGCGACCGTCGGTTATGCAGGACATAGCCAAGAAATATTAAAGCGTTTGAAAAGGGGTTTTCTATTCGCCTTTGATGCTGACCAAGAAGCCATAGATTTTGCTCAGCGCCGTTTAAGTGAAATATCTTCTAACTTTAAAATATTTCATGATAATTTTTCTAACTTAAAAGAAAATTTAGAAAATGATAACATTGGACTTGTCGATGGTTTTCTATTTGATTTAGGGATTTCTTCACCTCAAATTGATAATAGTGAACGAGGTTTTTCTTTCATGCGTGAAGGAAAACTTGACATGCGTATGGATAATACGAAAGAAAAAAGTGCTTACGAAGTAGTTAATAATTATTCGCAAGACGAGTTGACTGATATTTTCTTTAAATATGGAGAAGAAAAATTATCTAAAGTAATAGCTAGAAAAATAGTTTTTTATCGTCAAGATAAAAAAATCGAAACAACTACAGAACTTGTTGAAGTGATCAAAAGGGCAGTGGGTGCTAAATACTTTAATGAAAAACACCCGGAAAGACAAATTTTTCAAGCAATTAGAATTGAAGTTAATGAAGAATTAAAAGTAATTGAAAAAGCTTTGCCAGAAGCAATTAAAATGTTAAAACCTGGCGGCAGAATATGTGTTATAACATTCCACTCTTTGGAAGATAGAATTGTAAAGCATATTTTCAAACAATATAGTGAAACAGATGAAATAGTTAAGGGTTTACCAGTAATTCCTGATGAGTATAAGCCTTTAATTAAATTAATAAATAAAAAACCAATATTACCATCTAATAAAGAATTAGAAGAGAATAGAAGAAGTAATAGTGCTAAATTAAGAGTAATTGAAAGGGTATAAATTATGACTAGAGCTAAAACAAAAAAACTAAAATTTTTAAAAGGTGAAAAACTAATGTATTTATTACTAGCTTTTCTTATTTTAGCAATCCCAGTTTGCAATGTTTTAACTCAAGCTCTATTATCACAAAGTAATATTGAGGTTTCTAAATTACAAAATAAAATAGAGAAACAAGCAAAGACTAATGAAAGCTTAAATATGCAAATAAATGAACTTGCATCATTAGAAAATATTAAAGCTTTAGCAGATGAATTAGGTCTTTCTTATAACAATAATAATATTAAAAGTATAAACGAATAAGGTGACTAAGATGAAAAACAAGAAAACAACGGTAAGATTATATAAATTTGTCATGATAATCGTTGTTTTTTTGTTTGTTGCTATAATTTTCAAATTATCTTTCGTAGCATTAAGCAGTAACGTCGATGGTATTAATTTAACTAGCTTTGCTAATGGAAGAAATACTGTTAAGAAAACTTTATATGCCTCTCGTGGTTCAATTTACGATTTAAATGGCAATGTTTTAGCTCAAACAGTTAATTCCTATACTTTAATTGCCTATTTAGAAGAATCACGTACTACTGATGAGTCTGATCCAAAGCATGTAGTCGATAAAGCATTGACTGCCAAAAAGTTATCGGAAGTATTAGAATTATCAGAAGAAGAAATATTAGGATACTTAAATAAAAAAGATGTTTATCAAGTTGAATTTGGTTCAAAAGGAAGAGATTTAACAGAACTTAAGAAAAAAGAAATAGATAGTTTAAATCTTCCCGGAATTGATTTTATTGTAAGTACAACTAGATATTATAAAATGGGGAATTTTGCTTCTTATATTATTGGTTATGCAAAAAATGATGAAGAAGGTAAAATTACTGGGGAAATGGGTATTGAAAAAACTTTTGATAAAGAATTACAAGGTATAGATGGTTACACTGAATATCAAAAAGATGCCTATGGGTATCAAATGCCTAATACGCCGTCTAATACAGAAGAACCAATAAGTGGGTCTGATATTTTTTTAACAATTGATAATAATATCCAAATAATAGTTGAAAATGCTATTAAAGATTTAGATAAAGATTACGATTATGATTGGATGACATTTACAGTTATGGATGCCAAAACGGGGGCAATTGTGGCATCTGGATCAAATCCAAGCTTTAATTTAAATGACTTAAATACTTTATCTTCTTATTTAAATCCGTTAGTTTCATATCAATATGAACCTGGTAGTACGATGAAAATATATTCTTTTATGGCTGCCATGGAAGAAGGAATATATAATGGGCTAGAAACATTTGAATCAGGTAAAATTGAAGTTGCTGATCATACAATTCGTGACTTTAACAATAAAGGATGGGGCGAAATAACTTATGACGTTGGTTTTGCTTATTCGTCCAACGTTGCTGCGACAAAACTGGGTTTAGAATTAGGTAATAAAAGATTAAGAGCATTTTATGAAAAAATGGGTTTTGGTAAAATTACTGAATTTGAATTAAATGGTGAAGTAGCTGGTAAAATCGATTTTAATTATAAAACAGAACTTGCTAATGCTTCATTTGGCCAAGGACTTACAACTACTCCAATTCAAAATTTGCAAGCATTAACTGTTTTAACTAATAATGGCCAAATGATAAAACCATATATCGTTGATAAGATAGTTAATAGCGAAGGAGAAGTTACTTTTGAAACTGAAGTGACTAATTTAGGACAAAAGGTTAGTGAATCAACTGTTACTAAAATGAATTCTTTAATGTATGATGTAGTTTATAATGGTTTATCGAAAGCATGGCAGCCAGACAATGTAACAATGGCTGGAAAAACTGGTACAGCCCAAATAGCAGGACCTAAAGGTGGATACTTAACGGGAAGTTATGATTACATTAAAAGTTTTGCTGGATATTTTCCATATGAAGATCCTAAATATATTTTCTATGTATCTGTAAAACAAGTAAATACAGAAAATAATGTTTTAGCAGATGTTGTAACTAAGGCGGTTGAAGAAATAGCTAAATATTCTAATATTACGAATACAAAAAGTGATGTTGATTCTTCAAAAATAATTACTTTAGATAATTATATAAACAAAAACACTCCTGATGTGGTTAGTGTATTGGAAACAAAAAGTCTAAAACCAATTGTCTTAGGAAGTGGAGATAAAGTAATAAACCAGTATCCTTTATTCAATATGACTCGCAATAAAGGAGCTAAAGTATTTATTTTAACTAACGATGATAATTATTTATTACCGGATATAATTGGATATTCTGCTAGTGATGTAATTAATTTGTGTAACTTATTAAATATTGATTATACTTTGGAAGGATATGGTTTTGTTACATCATCAAGTATTCCATCAGGAACTAATGTTAAAGATATAGATAATTTGACAATTACCTTAAGCACATAAGTGCTTTTTTCTTGTAATAAAAATACAGATAAGATAAAATAAAAGTATAAGATAGAAAAGATGTGGTTAATGTGTTTGCTAGTATAGGACTTACAATATCAGGATTAGTTTTTACACTAATAATAGCTATTGTTTATTTAACAAAGAAAAAATATAATGATGTAGAAAATTCATTATATCGTTTTTTGCTTGTTTTAACAATTGGTTTATTTATATTGGAATTATATTGTGTCTTTACAATGAGTATTAGAGAGAAAATTCCTTTATTAAATGAAATTTTATGTCGTTTATACATTTTAGGAGCAGTTACTTGGTTTATTTCTTTACTTATATATATATGGATATCAGGAAATAGTGATAATTATAGGGATACAAAACTTCTATTTAAGGAACCATTTTTCATTTTCTCTGTGTTGTTTGGTTTGGTTTGTTTTATATTTTCTTGCTTTTTTGAAATAACTTATACTTCAGGAATTAATAATGAATTATATGTAATTGGAGGCCCTGGGGTTTATAGTTTGTATGCTATTTTTGCTTTTGTTGGAGGGTATATGATTTACTTGCTTTTTAGGAAGAAAAATAAAGCATCTTTTTTAAAGAAATTATCTATTTATTTATTTATGAACGTATATTTCTTTATGTTAGTATTTCAAATTTTATATACAGAAATTAATGAATTAACTTTTTCTTTTGGTTTTGGCGTTGTAATATTGTATTTTGCTTTAGCTAGTCAAGATTCTAAATTGGTTAGCGAATTGGAAATTGCTAAAAAAGAAGCAGAAGAAGCTGACAAAGAAAAAACAGAATTTTTAGCTAAAATGTCTCATGAAATAAGAACTCCGATGAATGCTATTATGGGATTTAGCGAATCTTTATTAAATGAAAAGTTTTTATCTAGGGAAGTTGTTCAAGCTGACGCCAGAAATATTTATTTAGCGGGTAATAATTTAATTGCTACTATTAGTAACATTTTAGATGTTTCTCGCATTGAATCTGGTAAAGAAAAAATTGATTTAAAAGAATATTATATTGGAGATATTGTTTTTGAATTAATTAGTTATATTGAAGCAAGAATCAATAAGAATAAAGTGAATTTTGTTGTAGAGGTTGATCAAAATATTCCTACTAAAATGGTTGGCGATAAACAGAAAATTTATAAGATATTATTAAATTTATTAAATAATAGTGTTAAATATACTAAAGCTGGAGAGATAAAATTAGCTATTAATTGTCATCAAAATAATAATATTGCTAACTTAGAATTTATAATTAGTGATACGGGTGTTGGAATAAAACAAGATGATTTTGAAAAAATATTTACAAAGTTTGCTAAAATTACTGAAGATAGTGAGTTAGATTCTGGAACAGGGCTAGGACTTAATATTACAAAAAGTTTGGTAGATATGTTAAAAGGAACAATAGATTTTAAAAGTGAATACGGAGTAGGTTCAATCTTTAGAGTGACATTATCTAATCATATTGTTGATTATCGAAAAATAGGAGATATTTTAAAGATAAAAGAAAATTTAAAAATAAATGATGTTCGCGTTGATGGGACAGGAAAGAAAATATTAGTTGTTGATGATAATAAACTAAATTTAAAAGTGGCTCATCGTTTGTTAAGTGCTTATAATTTTGATGTTACTTTAGTTGATAATGGTGCAGCTTGTATTGAAAAAATAAAGAAAAAAGAAAAATTTGATCTAATTTTATTGGATCATATGATGCCTAATCTAAATGGAATCGAAACTATTAGAATAATAAAAAAAATGAAAGGTTTTGATATTCCTCCAATTATTGCTGTAACTGCTAACGTTGTAACTGAGTTAAAAGCTATGTATTTAAAAGAAGGTTTTGATGGATGGTTATCTAAACCAATTGATGCTAAAAAATTAAATAGTTTAATTAACTATTATTTTAAAAAGTAGGAGGTGATTTTATATGATTCAAACAATTTTACTTTCCTTGGGAAGTTTAATTTTTACAATTCTATTATTATTGATTTATAAATATAAAACAAAAATTACTAATTATGAAAATAAATATTTTAGTGCTTTATTAGTTTGCTTATTATTTGTTTTAGTTTCCGAAATAGTTACGGTATTTACTATAAAAAATCATCTAAAAATGGTCGTTGTCAATGAAATTTTATGTCGAGTACATTGTTTATTGATATTAGCTTGGTTGACTATAATGGCCCGTTATATTTTATCTTTTATTAATACTAATAAAGATGCTGAAACAAAATTAAATAAATATCGTCCTTTTTGGATATTGTTTGGTGTAGTTAGTATTATTTTCTTTTTCTTACCATTAGAATATATAGTTGTAGATGGTACCGGTTATTTGTCTGGTAAGGCTTTATATTTTGTCTATATTTTAGGGCTTATATTAGTTTTAGTTGCTATTTATTTTGTTTCTAAATATAAAACTGTCGTTGCTTTTAATAGAAGGCTACCAATTATTATTAGTATTATTGAAACACTAATATCAGTTCCCCTTTCATTTGTTTTTCCAACAGTATATATTTTGACTAGTAGTTTGGCGTTTAAACTGTATCTTATTTATTTTTCAGTTGAAAATCCTGATTTATATTTAATTAATGAATTAGAAAAGGCTAAGAAAAAAGCAGAAGAATCTAATCGAGCAAAATCTGATTTTTTATCAAACATGTCTCATGAAATTAAAACTCCTATGAATGCAATTATAGGGTTTAGTGAATCTTTAATAAATGAACCTGAATTTGATGAAGAAGCAGCTAGAAAAGATATTGAACATATATATGTAGCTGGTGGAAATTTATTAGAAATAATTAATAATATTTTAGATATTTCTAAAATTGAAAATGGAGAAGAAACTTTAGATGAAAGGGAGTATAGCTTAGCTAATATTATTTTAGAATTACATAGTATTATTGATGCAAGACTATCAAGTGGCAAAGTGAAATTTATTACTAATATTGATAATTCTTTGCCTAGCAGGCTCTATGGTGATAAAACAAAGTTATTTCAAATTCTTTTAAATATACTAAGTAATGCTGTAAAATATACAGAAGTAGGTCGAATTGAATTAGCTATAACTGGTCAAGTGGAAAAGGATTGGGTTAATTTACATTTTCGTGTTTCAGATACTGGATTAGGTATAAAAGCAGAGGATTATGATAAATTATTTGAAAAATTTAGTCGTTTAGAATCTGCTATGCAAAATGAGATAGAAGGGACTGGATTAGGTTTAGTAATAACAAAAAAACTAGTAAATTTACTTAAAGGAAAAGTTTGGTTTGAAAGTAAATATGGAGCAGGAACAGATTTTTATATCGATTTAAGTCAAAAAATTATAGATAGAAGTCCTATGGGAGATTTATTTAATACTGAATATAAAACGACTGAGTTTGTAGATAAATATTTTGATTGTTCTAAATATAAAATTTTATTAGTTGATGATAATGAACTTAATTTAAAAGTCGCTAAGAGAATATTGGATAATTATAAATTTCAAATTACTACTTTGAATAATGGTAAGGCTTGTGTTGATCTTATAAAATCTGGAGAAGTGTTTGATCTGATTTTCTTGGATCATATGATGCCAGGCATGGATGGTATAGAGGTATTACATATTTTAAAAAGTTTAAAATCCTATAATATTCCTCCTATAGTTGCTTTAACTGCAAATGCTATTACGGGGATGAGGGAAATGTATCTTAAAGAAGGGTTTGATGAATATTTATCAAAACCTATTAATATTAGTGATTTAAATAAATTATTAGAGAAACATTTTAAAAATTAATTTATTATGTTAAAATAAATAATAGAAGGGAAGTTTAAAATGAGTGAGAATCAAAAAAATTACTTAGTTACTGCCGGAATAGATTTAAATACAGTAATTAATTATACTGGAGATTTGCAGATGTATCATGAAATTCTTTTAGAGTTTTATGAAGGTTTAGATGAACAATTTAACACATTAAAAAATAGTATAAATGATTTGTCAAACTATGCAATTTTAGTTCATGCTTTAAAAAGCAATGCTAGAACTTTGGGACTTACTAAATTAGCTGATGCAGCTTATGAACACGAATTAGCTAGTAAGGCTGGAAATGTAGCTTTTGTGAATGAAAATATTAAAAGCTTAGAAAATATTGTAGTTGAAGTTAAAACTTTAATTGGAAATTATAAAAATTTGTAAAAAGGTGGTGTCATGATGCCTGGAAGTGAATATCTAAATGTTGTTGGAGAAGCATTATTAAAAACATTTTCTAATGTTTATGTTGTTGATTTAAGAAAAGATATAGTTAATACATATAATTTTGAAAACAACTATGTTAAATTTAAAGAAACCAGATCATTTTTAGATTTTGTAGAATCAGAAAAAACTTATATAAATTCATCGGATATAGAAAATTATATTAAAATTATATCTGGTAATTTTGAGAACGAAATAACTTTTTCTTTTCAAAAAAAAGAAAGTTATTTATACGATAATTATATTATGATTGCAAAAAAAGTTAACTATGATAATAATCAATTAATTATAATAATGACTTCACAAGTAAATGCGTTTAGTAAAAACAAAGAAGTAAATGATGAAGAAATTCAAAAAATGGTTAAAGATTTTTCAGAAAGTATTTTAAAAATATATAATACAATTGATATTGCTAAAGAAGAAAATCCTGGATTTAATTATATAAAATCATTATTAGAAGAATTAACTAGAAATTATCCAAGTTTAAATAAAAAATTAGAAATGAATATTATTGCTGAGACAAACAAAACCAAAAATTCGTTACTTATAGTTGATGATGATACAATTACTAGAAATATTTTAAAAAAAGCTTTTGAAAAAGATTTTAATATTGTTACTGCTAGTAACGGAAAGGAAGCAATTGATTTATTAGAAAGTAACTATAATTCTAGCGAAAATATTTTAAATTATGTGGGAATATTTTTAGATATTGCGATGCCTGTATTAGATGGTTTTGCTGTATTAGAATATTTAAAGGATAAAAATTTATTAAATAAGTTACCGGTCATTATTATAAGCGCAGCTGAAGATAAAGAAACGAGACAAAGAGTTTATAATTATAATATAGCTGATATGTTAGAAAAACCATTCAATTTAGAAATTATAAGACTTAGAATAAATAATTTTATTAAATTATATATGAATAGTAATTCTTTAACTAGTCTAATTATTAATAAGGATAAAGAAGTTAATAGTATTTTAGAAAAATTAGAAAATGTTTATTTAAAGGATAATGAAGAGAAAATTAATTTGGTGAGTAAACTTACCGAAGTGTTTGCTTTGAAATATTTAGAAACTAATCCTAATTGTGGATTAACATTACCATTAATAAATAAACTTTGTATTGCTTCTAAATATTATGATATTGGTAAATTAATAGTTCCTAATAAAGTTCTCAATAATGAAAATATTTCTATAGATGAAGAAAAAAGATTAAGTGATTATTCTTCTAATGGTGCTTTATTAATAAAAAGGTTATTTTATAATAAAGATCAGATTTTAAATGATTATGCTTACAATATTTGCTTATCTCATCATGAAAATTATGATGGTACTGGTTATCCAAAAAGAATAAGTGGAAAAGATATTCCATTATATGTTTCTATTGTATCATTAGCAATTATATATGCTAATTATATAGTAGATGAAAAAGAAACTAATTATTCAGCTATTGCTGCTAATATAATTGCTTTAGAAAATAAAAAGTTCAGTACAGATATAATCAATACCTTTAGATTAGTTTTAAATGATTTTGCTAGTATATGTGAAAAAGAAGAAATTAGAAAATAGGGCAAAAAAACATATAATTATTTAGTGATTATATGTTTTTTTATGACGTATATACGATAATAATTTATATCTTTTTAGTAGTTTTGATTTTAATTGTCATAATAAGAATATAATATTTGACTGAATCTATCTATTAAATATTTTTAAATATATTTCGATAAGTGTATGGTAAAATAGTTAATTTTTTTTCTAATGATAACTTTTACTTTTAATATTAATCTAGATTTTTCCTTTTTATTGTAAATAAAAATATATTATTGTATACTCTTGTTAGAAGTAGGTTATCGTGGTATGAATGATAAAGATAATGAGGTTTTAAATACTATATATGTGTGTGAACAAGAGGATAATATATATAATAATTTAAAAAAAGTTATTATTAAATTTTTTTTGGTAAGTATTATTATAATTCTATTAATTATATATATGTATATTTTATATTTTAGACCTGTAAAAATTAATGAAAATATTGATAAAAATTCTATTCATTACGCAACAGATTTATATTATAGTGATGGTAGATATTATGAATCATTGTTAAATGAACAAGCAAAAAAGATTTACTTAGATACATTTAATGATATAAAAAATTTGATTGTTGAAAGACAGTTAGATTGTAGAAATTATGGGTACCCAACCTTTAATAGTTGTACTGATGATTTTATAAAGGTAATTGATGTTATACTTATGGAACATCCTGATTTTTTTTGGTATCGTAGTTCAAGATATTCTTGGACAGATGGTGATGACGTTCTTTTAATTAAACACAACTATGTAACTACTAATAAATTACAATTATTCTTTGTTGGAAAAAGGTTGCAAAGAAAAATTGATTCCTTAGCAAAAGATTTTGAAGGTTTAACCGATTATGATAAAGTAAAGAGTGTATATACATGGTTGGGTAAAACTACTCACTATAGTTTACTAGCCACTAATAAAAGTGGAACTGCTTGGAGTGCATTATTGAAAGATGATAGTGTTTGTGCAGGATTTGCAGCTGCTAGTCAGCTTTTATTTCAAAGGATGGGGATTGAATCGTTAATAGCATTAGGAGATACTAGTGGACCTCATGCATGGAATTTTGTTAAGTTAGATGATGGTTATTACTGGTATGATTCAACGGTTGCTGGTTCTGTAAAATATGAATCTGATAATTTTTATAATGGACTATTATTTAAAAATGTGAGTAACTATTCTTTAGATTTTAGTGAATTATCAAAACTTAAATTTGGAACAAAATATTTAAATTAAGATTAGTTTAATGCAGGAAATAGTTGTTATTTTAATGGCACTGTACATAAACATCTAAATCGGATAGATTGTATAATGTTTTGTTTATCAAAAAATAAAAAGATGAAGTCTATAAAAAAACAGAAGAAGAGTTTTAAGGTAAATAGATAAAAAATAAACTTTTAACATATAATTACTTAGGTGATTATATGTTTTTTAATGACATACATACAAGAATAAGATATGTCTTTTTAGTAGTTATTTGTTTAATCTTAATTGTTATCGTAAGAGTATTTGTAATTCAAGTATTTCAGTATGATAAATTATCTACCTTAGCGGATTCATTGTGGAGTAGAAAACTACCTATTGCGGCTGATAGGGGACTTATTGTCGATCGAAACGGGAAAGAACTAGCTACTAATATTACGACGACTTCATTAGTTTTAATACCTAATCAAATTGCTGATAAAAAAGCAGTAAGTAAGGATTTAGCTGAGATTTTAGGAGTAACTTATGAAGAAATGTTTAGTCATGTGAGTAAAAAAACTAGTATAGAAAGAGTGCATCCAGAAGGAAGAAGACTATCTTATGAAACGGCTGAAAAAATTAATAATTTAAATTACGATGGCGTTTATTTAGTAAAAGAAAGTAAACGATATTATCCTTATGCTTCGGCTTTATCTCATGTATTAGGTTATGTTGGAATCGATAATCAAGGTTTGTCTGGTTTAGAATTGTATTATGATGATTATTTAACTGGTGAAGATGGAGCCATTAAATATTTTTCTGATGGAAAGGGTAACCGCTTAGAATTAAGTGAAGTATATGAAGCACCTACGAGTGGAATAACAATCCAAACTACTATTGATTTAGATTTGCAATTGGCTGTCGAAAATGAATTGGATAACGTTATTAGTAAGTATAACGCTGAACACGCCTTAGCTATTGTCATGGATCCAGATACTGGCGAAGTTTTAGCAATGAGTAGTCGTCCTAATTTTGATAGTAATAATTATCAAGATTATACAACTGAAGTCATTAATCGTAATTTACCGATATGGATGACTTATGAGCCAGGAAGTACCTTTAAAATAATTACTCTTGCTTCCGCTATTGAAGAAAAAGTGATTGATATTTTTTCTGATATGTATACTGATACTGGAGCAATCGGTGTAGAAGGGGCAACGTTACACTGCTGGAAACATGGTGGGCATGGAACTCAAACTTTTTTACAAGTTACGGAAAACTCTTGTAACCCCGGATTTGTTGTTATGGGCCAAAAAGTCGGAAAAGAAAAACTAATGGAATATATAGCTAATTTTGGATTTGGCAAAAAAACTAATATTGATTTAAATGGGGAAAGTAGTGGAATAATGTTTAAGTTGGAAAAAATGGGACCAGTTGAACACGCTACAACATCTTTTGGGCAAGGAATCAGTGTAACTCCGATTCAACAAGTCACAGCTGTATCAGCAGTAATTAATGGCGGAATTTTATATCAACCCAAAATTGTTAAAGCGTTAAATGAATCGGAAACCAATACTTTAATTAAAGAATTTGGCAATGCAAAGATAAGGCAAGTAATCAGTAAAGAAACTAGTAATTTAGTTAGATATGCCTTAGAAAGCGTTGTAGCAAATGGAACTGGAAGAAATGCTTATATTGAAAACTACCGAGTTGGAGGAAAAACTGGAACAGCTCAAAAAGTTAGCAATGGAAAATATATGATTGGAAACTATATTTTGTCGTTTATTGGTTTCCTGCCTGCAGATGATCCAGAAATTGTGGTCTATGTTGCTGTTGACAATCCTAAAGGAGTAAGCCAATATGGTGGAACAGTTTCAGCTCCAATAGCAAAAAATATCATGCAATCCGCGATTGAAATATTAGATATAAAGCCAAGTAGTAAAGGAATGCCTAAAGAATATAATTGGTTAGATACTAAATATGTTGTTGTACCTAATGTAGTTGGTAAAGATTTAGAAGAAGCTGAAAAACTTTTAAAAGGTTTTAAAATAGAGTATACGGGAAAAGGAAGTCGTGTAATTTACCAAAGTCCTCAAGCTAATTATTTTACTCCGGAAGGCTCTACTATTATGTTGATGCTTGGTAATTAACGTAAATAAATGTCAAATAAATTTCAATAAAATGTTAAAAAACTATCTTTGTAGTATAATATGTAATAAGAAAGAGGTGCTATTATGTTGGTATTAGCTAAAGCTGTCATGGCCATGATGCTGGGATTTGCTAGTTCAATTCTTTTAGGGTTAATCGTAATTCCCATTTTAAGAAAATTACATATAGGTCAAAGTGTCAGTAAAACAATAAATGAAAGACATTTGAAGAAAAATGGAACTCCAACAATGGGTGGAATTATCTTTATTTTTTCAGTAATAGCATCTTTAATTTTCTTGTATATTAGAGGAAGTATTGAAATAAGTCATAATTTAATTATTTTAGTTTTTGTTTTTTTAGCATATGCATTATTAGGTTTTGCTGATGATTGGCTTAAAGTTAAATATAAAAATAATAAAGGACTTGCTATTTCAACTAAATTTTTGATCCAAATGGTTATTGCTTTAATATTTTTCTATATCTTTATGCGAAATGGAGGATCTTCAACTTTAGAGTTTACTTTCTTAAATATAGAAATCCCTCTAGGATGGACCTTTGGTTTATTTATTTTATTAGTTTTGGTTGGAAGTAGTAATGCAGTAAATATAACTGATGGTTTAGATGGTCTAGCTGCAGGGCTTTCTGCTATTGCTTTTTTAGCTTTTGGGATTATTGCTTGGAATACTGGTTGGATGGAAGGATATCAAGAAGTTGCTATATTTTCATTCATATTAGTAGGATCATTATTAGGATTCTTAGTCTTTAATTCTCATCCTGCCAAAGTATTTATGGGGGATTTAGGATCATTATCATTAGGGGCTGCACTTGCTACAATTGCCATATTAACTAGACATGAATTTTCATTAGTTTTAATTGGTGGAGTATTTGTTATTGAAACTTTAAGTAGTATGTTTCAAATACTTGCAATAAAAAAATTTAATAAAAAAATATTAAAAAAAGCTCCTTTGCATCATCACTTTGAAGAGTTAGGTTGGGCGGAAACAGATATTATAAAATTATTTTGGACAGTAGGATTACTTTTAAGTATGTTAGCTATTACATATGGTGTTTGGTTATAATTAAAGACTTTTATAGTCTTTTTTTTATTTAAAAAAATAAAATTAAATAGGGGATATTTATATGAATAAAAAATGTGATTGGCATTTATTTGTTGCGGTTATATTGCTAGCCGTTTTTGGTTTGCTTATGATTTACTCAGCTAGTTCTATTTGGGCAGCGTATAAATTTAATGATGCTTTTAAATATGTTAAAGCGCAAGGTCTATTTTTTATTGTTGGGATATTTTTAATGCTATTTTTATCTAAATTTGATTACAAATTTTATAAGAAAAAAGCTAATTTAATATTACTAGGTTGTTTTCTCTTGTTGGCTTTAGTTTTAATTCCGGGAATCGGAAAAATAAGAAATGGATCACGTAGCTGGTTCGGAATCGGATCTTTCGGTATCCAACCTAGTGAATTTGCTAAAATAGGTTTAATTATTTATGTAGCTAAATATTTATCTAACAACCAAAAAAGTTTAAGAGAAATAATTAAAGGAGTATTTCCGCTTATAGGAGTAATAGCCATCTTTTTTTTACTCATTATGCTAGAACCGGATTTTGGAACAGCAATGGTTATTGTTTTAACTTTAGTTTGTGTTATTTTCGTCTCTGGAGTTAAAATGTCTTTCTTTGTCAAAGTTGGTTGTGCAGGTTTATTAGGTATTGTTGGGCTTATTATTGCGGCTCCTTACCGAGTCGCCAGAATTTTATCTTTTATAAATCCTTGGAGTGACCCATTAGGTAGTGGTTATCAAATTATTCAATCTTTGTACGCTATAGGGCCAGGTGGATTACTAGGTCAAGGCTTTTTACAATCACGCCAAAAAAGTTTTTATCTGCCTGAACCGCAAACTGATTTTATCTTTTCCATTATTAGTGAAGAATTTGGTTTCTTAGGAGTTTTAATAGTTACAAGTTTCTTTTTATTCATATTTTATCGTTGTATAAATATCGCTTTAAAATGTGATAATCTTTTTGGAAAATACTTAGCGTTTGGTTTATCTTTTGGATTAATTATCCAAGCTTTGCTAAATTTGATGGTTGTAATTAGTGTAATTCCCGTTACCGGTGTAACATTACCATTTTTATCTTATGGAGGAAGTAGTTTATTAGTATCAATGGCTTCTATTGGCATAATTCTAAATATAAGCAGAAATAAATCAAATAATAAAGTATAGATTATTATTTAAAAAAACATAATAATTGATATAATATTGTTAGACAAACAATAATTAGGAGTAGTGAGGGTTATAATGGAAAAAGGAAAATTAATCGTAATAGAAGGTGCTTGTGATGGTATAGGCAAAACAACTCAATATGAACTATTAAGACAAAAGTTAGAGTTTGAAGGCGAAACTATTGCATATCATCATTTTCCTTCTTACAATACATATCATGGAGTTCCGGTAGAAAAGTACTTAGCAGGAGAAATGGGTCATCCTAGTGAACTTTCTCCATATTTTATAAATGCTTTATATGCAACCGATAGAGCAGTAGCGTGGCATACTAAATTAAAAAAATTATATGAAGAAGGAAAAACTATATTATTAGATAGATATACGACTTCGAGTTTAATTTATCAAAGTGCTTTGATAGAAGATTATAATGAAAAACTAGATTTTATTGATTATGTTGTTGATTTTGAATATGAAAGATTAGGGGTTCAAAAACCAGATAAAGTAATATTTTTGTATGCGCCATTTGATTTGGTTACCGAAATTAGACAAAAAAGAGTTAATTATGAAGGACTAGAAAATGATATTCATGAAAAAGACTTAGAATTTATGAAGAAGGTTTATGATAACGCTATGTTTGTTGCAAAATACTTAGAGTGGGACATGGTAAAGTGTAATATAGATAATAAAATGAGAAAAATTGAATCAATTCATGATGAGGTATTCCAAAGAGTGCGTATAAAATAATTGTATATTTTTATAATACGTGATATATTATATTCCGCTAAGTGAGGAGATAATATGTCTAAAGTATGTGGAACCTGTATGTTTTTAGACCAAAACAGTTATAGAGAGCATTCTTATTTTGGCAGAGAATGGAAAACATATCGTTGTACGGAATGTGGTGGATATCACGAAGAAACAGATATGGCTTGTAGATATTATAAAGAATCTATTGAATCTAAAAAAAGCAATCAACAATCAGGATGTTTTATAACATCCATAGTTGTATATACTTTGGGATACAATGATGATTGCATTGTGCTAAGAACTTTGAGAAAGTTTAGAAATGAAATACTTCAACCTGATCCACTAAAACAAAATATTTTATTAGAATACGATGTGGTTGGGCCTTTAATTAGCTGTGCTATAAAAAATGATCCTAATAATAAGATGTTATGTCATAGCATAATGTATAATTATTTGCTGCCGATAACAAAAATGATTAAATATGAAAAAGATAATTTAAAAGCGACTGCCTGCTATACAGCAATGGTAATGCAATTAAAAAATCATTACGGATTAACTATTGATACAGAGTCGTATCAATACGTAAACGATGTAAAGCAAACTGATATGGGAAAAGGATATTTTGAATTTACACAGCCATTACATGGACTAACTAGAAATAGGATTCAACAAGTTTAAAATATATTTTTTGAATTCAAACTAAAAATTTCTCAAATGAGAAATTTTTTTGTGTCAATCTTTTCCCAAAAAATATTCTTAACTTTGCTCAAAAAGTTTTATAATCATATTTAAAAATAAGTAAAACATTTGCTTTTAAGTACTAAGTAACATTGAAAAGTTGAATTAATGTAAGAAAAAAGTAACAATGAGTTTTAAGAACTATCGAAACAAAAAAAGTTTAGTTATCTGCTAATTTATTATCAAACTTTTCAATAGGATGATCAACAATTGGATTAACATCATCAATACCATCAGTTGTAATTTGTAATGGAAAACAAATCAAGGTTAAAACTTAAAAAGCAGAAACTAATTATTTTTAGATTCTGCTTTTATTAATTTGGCGTGAACTACTAAGCGGTCATTATTGTTATGACATGTTGATAAAGTTAATACTTTAGTTTTTTCATTAACTTCTGTATTAAAATTATAAATACTTCGATTGACAATGGTGTTTAAAAAATTTTTATAGTTTTCAATATCACTAAAATCAGTTTGAATATAATATGTTTCAACTGGAATTGTATATATGCTAAATACTTGAAATAAATAACTATATTCTTCAGTAGATATTTTAACGATATGATTATCGGAATTATTTTGCCAATTGCTTGTTAATACATTTTTTAAACTGCCAAACATTGAGCCGTTTTTTCGCATATGTCCATAAATAATATTATTATCATTTAAATTATTAATGTTGTTTCGATAATCTAAAAATATCCATCCTCCAGTATTTTTACTTTTAGCAAAATCATGTTTTAAATAATAATCATTATCTCCGCTTTGGACAAAGGGATAATTAATATCTGTCCCTAATACTTGAATCCAACCTATAGTGTCTTTGTTATCTTTTTTTAGTTCATTTAAATTGACATCAATTAACGCTGTGTCTTTATATTTCCAATATATGTCTGTTTGCAATACTGGTTCGTTAACTAAATTAGAGTTTTCTTCATTGTTTATTTCCGATATTTCAATTATTTCGGTTTTTTCTATTATTTTTTTTTCTAGTTTTTCGGTTTTTCTATTTTCTAAGTTCCATAAGATAATTTTAAATATACTGAATATAAATATTGTTAGAGAAATTGTAAAAAAAGTAACTCTAATTATTGCTCTATATTTTTTCTTTAAACGGAACTTCTTTTTTTCTTTCATTTAAATCATTCCTTTAAATTTATTATATAAGAATATACGTTAAAATAAAAGTGTCTATCTGTAAAGTTATTAATTAAAATTATATTGATATTTTAAAAAAATATCATATGTGTTATAGTTATCATAGAAAGGATGGAAGAAGTGAGGAAATTAAATTACCTTTCAATGTTTGTTATAACATTGCTAGCATTGACTATAAACGTTAATGCGATTTCAAATTCAACAGATTTAAGTGATTGTATAAGTGGTACTGAAAGCATTTGTAAAATAACATCAGATTTTACCATGGCAGACCCAATTACAATTACTGGGGGTAGAGAGGTAACGATTGACCTTAATAGTCATACTCTTGATGTTAATAGTACAATTGTTTTAAACGGTAGTGGAATCCTAACTATAACTGGAAATGGTAAAATAACTACTGACACAGCGGGTTATATGTTTGATGTGTATCCTGGAACTACTTTAATATTAGAAAACGGTACTTTTACTAATACTAGTAATGGTGGAAAAATTATAGGTGTTACAGGCAGTGAAACTGATTCTGACCCTATAACAAAAGCTGCTGCTGTCATAAAAGAAGCTGCTAGTTTAAGTGCTAATTATGGTATTGTTGTAAGACACGCTGGAAACAATGCATCTTATGGTGCTGTAGTTGAACTTGCTGGAACTATTAACGCAATTAATGGTAATAATGGTTATAATGACGGAAGTGTTGGAATATTTGTCAACGGGAACATCAAAAAAGATAGTGGAAATATTCCAGTGATTAATATAACAGGAGGAGAGATTACTACAACAGTAGGTACAACTGGAGTTCCGGCCAAAGATAGTGCGCCAGCATTATCTGCAAGTGGTTACGCAAAATGGAATATTTCAGCTGGTGATATTACAGGAACCGAAGCTGCTGCAATTAAAGCAGGAGAGTTTAATATAACAGGAGGAAATTTTACGGCCACTGGAGAATATTATGACCCAGCAAGTGGAAACTATAATGGTTCAGAGGCTACAGGAGCTGCAATTAGTATTACAGCCACAAAAAATTATTCTAATAATGTTAAAATAAATATATCTGGAGCGACTTTTACAAGTAAAAATGGTAACGCTTTATATGAAGGTATCTCAACAGATAAAGATGGCAATAAAACAACAACTTCATCTTCATTAGTTGAGGGAGGTCTTTTAATTAATGGTGGTACTTTTATTGCTGAGGATACTAAAAAGCCGGCTTTAGATATTGATAAAAATGTTAAAGAATTTATATCCGGTGGTGAATTTAGTTCTAACGTAATAGAAGATTATATAAACAAAAATGTAGAAAGTTCTAAACAAGAGGATGGTAGTTATATTGTTGGAACTAGATACACAATTACTGTAAAAGAAACAGTTGAAGGTACAGTTAGGTCTGATAAAAATACAGCAATAAATGGTGAAACCGTAACACTAACAATAATATCAAAAGAAGGTTATAAATTAAAAAGTGTTACAGCAAATGAAATAGAGGTAAAAGATAATAAATTTATCATGCCTAATGAAAATGTAGAAATAAAAGTTGAATTTGAAAAAATAGTTTTAGAAAAACAAGAAAAAGAAGAACTAAAAGAAGATTCTAATAATACTGAAGTAAAAGAAGAACCAAAAACTGAAGAAAAGGATTCAATAAATAATGTTGATAACAATCCTACAACAGGAGATAATTTTATTCTTTATGGATTATTAATTATAGTTTCTATATTTGGTTTTAAATTTTCTTTAACTACAAAGAAGAATAATTAAAATGGTTATTTAAAACCATTTTTTTATGAAATAAACTATCACAAATTATTTAAAATGTGGTATTATTAAATAAATAATAGAGGTTCAATATGATAAAAGATATTTTAAAAGACTTGTTAAAAAATAGTTATTCGCCATATTCAAAATATCAAGTTGCTTGTGTAATAAAAGCAAAAGATGGCAAATTATTTTATGGTGTAAATGTTGAAAATAAAAGTTCTAAAGATGGACTTTGTGCTGAACAAGTGGCTATAAGTAGTGCAGTATCTAGCGGATATAAAAGGAGTGATCTAGATAGTATTTATATTATGGGTTTAGGAGAAAAAATTATTGTTCCGTGCTTTTTGTGTCGCCAGCTACTAAATGAATTCTTTGATAGGGAAACTATAATTTATTGCTATAATAATGACAAAGAAGAAAAACAATTTAAAATTAAAGATCTTTGTCCATATGATTTTAATAATGATTTTTTAAATGATGGTAAAAACATTTGATTTTTAAAAGGAAATAGTTTGTTTTTTGGCAATATAGCTATTGAAGGAGAATTATATAGCCGAAAACAAATTAGATACTATAATAAATCTTTTTTCAGGTAAATGAAATTTGAAGCGAAAGATGGAAAATATCAAGTTGCTAAAAATGCTCACCATAATTTAAAACAAAAGCTTGGTAAGTCAGTTCTTAGCAAAACTAACTCTTTAAATTATCAATATGATAATGGTAAAATATTAATAAATAGTAAAGAAAAGCGGGTGTAAGGAGTATGAAATGTATAAATTGTAATCATGAAATCAATAACGATACTATAAAATGTCCGTTTTGTGGCCATAATTTCGAAAAGAATAAATCTAAAATCGAAGCGATATGCAATTATTGCGGAACAAACATAAATTATAAAACATCAGTTTGCCCAAGGTGTGGAAGAAAACACGCTATATCTTCATCTTTTGGATTGAAATTATTTATCGGTTTATTTCTATTGTTTTCTTTCGGCCCATTTTTACTTGCTTTTATAATCATGGTTTTTTGTTTTGCGTTGGACAGTAAGGTGTTAAACATTAATGAGTTAGTTAAAATTATAAAAACTATTATTTATATAGTGATTTGTATACCTTTATTTATTGCTATATTAGGATATACTGGTAAGATATTAAAAAATTCTCAGAAAAAGGACACAATATGTTTGGTTTTATCTATTATATCGATAGTTGGATTAATAGTTTTTTACACTTTTACCGAAAATTCTAAAATTCAATTTGATGATTATGATAAGCAAGAATATATAATATTAAATAACATTTCCGTTCCAACATTATACAAAATTACCAATTATGATAATACCTTTATGGCAATGAGCCTAAAAGGAATAGAAGACAATATTGAAGCTGAAGAAATAACTATTCAAACAAATGAAGAAATCCCCAATGACATCTTAACAAGCTATAAAAATATTTTATTAAATAGTGAATATAGTTATTTAGGTATTTTAGATGAAGAAACTGAAGGGTACATATATTATGAAAACAACTATTATATGTTAGTTGGATTTTCCAAAGATAATAAAAATATAGTTTATTTATCTTTTGATCAAAAAAATTATCAAAAGTTTTTAGAAGAAGTTGTAATAATAAAAGAATAAAAGGTGAAGAAATATGTATGAAAGATTATTTGATTTATTAAAAAATGCTTATCATCCTAATGACTATATTGGATATAGCGCCATCGTTTTAACAAATGATGATCATGCATTTACGGGAGTTTCTATCAAAAATCCCGTATTTCGCGATTGCATAACCGCAGAACAAGCCGCGTTAAGCAAGGCAATTGTAAAAGGGTATAAAAAAGAAGATATGAAAGAAATTTATATAATGGTAAATAAAGTTAATTTTAAATATTTTAATTATATAAATAATGAATTTATTACCGAATTAATGAATGAAGACAAAAAAATAACCTTAATAAATATTGTAGGCGAAGAAAAAGTTCTGCAAGTAAAAGATTTAAATTATTATTAAGTTGACACAATTTTGTAAAAAGTTGTGTTTTAATTTGGGGTTTTATTGTATAATTTTATTAGGTGAACCTGTATGAATTTTAATGAACTTAGAAGTATGTATTCTAATTTTATATATCATGATTATAAAATTGAAGAAATAGATGATAGTTTAGTTGTAACATATAATATGGAAATTGAAGGATTATCGACGTTTAATCCTTGTTTTAAAGTTGCTAAAAATATTATAACTAATCAAAATATTAATAAAGAATTATTAAAATATTTAATATTTAATATTGGTATGGCAGAAGCTATTAGTTATTACAAAGTAAGTTGTCCTAAAAATTTTATTATTAAAGCTGGTTATTTAGATGAAAGCGCTTTAAATTGGTGGCGTAAACTTTATTTTCTTGGATTAGGAGAATTTTTTTACGTAAATAATATAGATGTAACTGAAGATGCTTTAGTTTCTTTTAAATGTCAAAAAGATAAAATAAATTATGCTGATCCAGATTTTAAATCTTCTGGAAATATTATTTGTGTTGGTGGGGGAAAAGATTCCATCGTTAGTTTAGAAACTTTAAAAGATATGGACAATGTTTGTTTTACAATTAATGCTAAAGAAATACATGAAAAGTGCATTGAAGTTGCTGGATATGACAATATCAATGTAACAAGGATTCTTGATCAAAATATGCTTTCTTTAAACAAACAAGGTTATTTAAATGGACATACACCATTTAGTAGTATAGTAGCTTTTTATAGTTATTTAATAGCTTACTTAACTAATCGAAAATATATCGTATTATCTAACGAAAGTAGTGCTAATGAACCAACAGTTTTAAATACTAAAATTAATCACCAATATTCTAAAAGTATTGAATTTGAAAAAGATTTTAATAACTATACTAGAAAATACTTTAATTTAGATATTCATTATTTTTCTGTTCTTCGCCCTTTAAAAGAAATTCAAATAGCATATTTATTTTCTAAATTAGAAAAATATCATCATATTTTTAAAAGCTGTAATGTGGGAAGTAAAACCCTTCCTTGGAAATGGTGTGGTGATTGTCCAAAGTGTTTATTTGTTTTTATAATTCTAAGCCCCTTTTTGGATTTAGAATATTTAAGTGATATCTTTGGTAAAAATTTATATGAAGATGAAAAACTTTTAGATACTTTCTTAGAATTATTAGGAAAAAAAGAAACTAAACCTTTTGAATGTGTCGGAACAGTTGAAGAAGTGGGTTATGCTGTAAGTAAAGCAATAAAGAAAAATAAAGAAAACTTACCATATTTATTAAAATATTATAAAGAAAATTTTGAGCTTATAGAAGATGAATTACTAGATGAATATAACACAGATCATTTACTTCCATTAGAATTTGAAAATATTATAAAAAGGCAGATGAATAAAAATGATTAATGCTATTTTAGATTATTTAAAAGATAAAAAAATTGCTATCTTAGGTTTTGGGTTGGAAGGTAAGTCTACTTATAATTTTTTAAGAAGATATTTACCGGATAAAGAAATAACAATAATAGATCAAAATGAGAACATTGAAAAAGTGGATTATGAAAATACAAAATATGTTCTTGGTGCAACCTATCTAGATAATTTAGATAAGTATGAAGTAGTTATCAAAACCCCAGGAATTTGTTTAATAGATAAAGAATATAAATGTGAGATTGTATCCCAATTTTCGTTATTATTAAATTTTACTGCTGCTTTTGTGATCGGTGTAACTGGTACCAAAGGAAAAAGTACAACTACTAGTTTGATTTATGAAATAATAAAAGCGCAAAATGATAATGTTTATTTAGTGGGTAATATTGGTATTCCTATTTTTGATTTAATCGATGATTTTAATGAAGATAGTATCATTGTTGCTGAAATGAGTGGTCATCAACTATATGATATAAAAAGATCACCAAATATTGGAATTATAACCAATTTATTTGAAGAACATTTGGACTACTTTAAAACTATAGATAATTACTATCATGGCAAATTAAATATGTTTAGATATCAAAGTGAAGATAACTATGGCATATATTTAAAAGACAATGATGATTTAATTCATAATATAGCTAAAACTAATATTAAAAGTACTTTAATTGGACTTGGTAAAGATAATATAAAACATAATAAGATTTATTTAGATGACAATGAAATATTCGATTTGAATCTAAAAAGAAACTTAATTGGAGATTTTAATAGTTTAAATATTATGATGGCTTTACAAGTAGCAAAACTGTTAAATTTAGATTTAGAAAAAGTTAGACGTACAATTACTAATTTTAAAGGGTTAGAGCATCGGATGAGTTTAATTGCTACTGTTAATGATATCAATTTTTATGATGATACCTTAGCAACAATTCCAGCTGCTACGCAAAATTCCATCTTAGCCATTCCTAATATCGAAACCTTAATTATCGGCGGAATGGATCGTAATATTAATTATGATAGTTTTATTGAGTTTTTAGCTAATAGCAAATTGGAAAATATAATTTGCCAACCAGATACCGGAAAATATATATATGAAAGTTTAGTTAAGAATTGTTCTAAAAATATTTATTATATTGAAAAGTTAGAAGATGCCGTTGATAAGGCTTTTGAAATAACCAAGAAAAACAATGCTGTCTTGCTTTCGCCGGCTGCTCCTAGTTATAATGTTTTTAAAAATTATGCAGACAAAAGCAAGCATTATCAAGAATATATCTTAAAACATCAAAATAAAAATTAAAGAGGTGACGTATGAGAATAATTGTATCAGCCGGAGGAACCGGAGGTCATATTTATCCAGCTTTAGCTATCATTGAAAAGTTTAAAGAAAAAGATAAAAATTTAGAAGTAATTTATATTGGTACTCATAATAGAATGGAAAAAGATATTGTTCCTAAAGAGAATATCAAATATGAAGAACTAGAAATATATGGTTTTAGCAAAAAATTAATTGGGAGAGATATAAAAAATTTATTTTTAATTAGGAAAGCATACAAAAAATGTTTGAAAATTATGAAAAAATTTAAACCCGATATAGTAATAGGAGTAGGTGGATATGTTACATATCCGGTTATCAAAGCAGCTAACAAGTTGAAAATAAAAACTTTTATTCATGAACAAAACAGTATACCAGGAAAAAGTAATATATTATTGTCTAGGCTAGTTTCCATGGTAGGGATTTCTTTTGAAGAAAGTAAAAAGTATTTTAGACAAGCCAAAAAAGTTATCTATACAGGTAATCCGAGTGGTAATAGGGCTTTAAAAGCTACAAAAGTAAATATAAAAGAATTAGGTTTAAATCCTAAAGAAAAATTAGTAATTATAGTAGCAGGTAGCCTAGGTAGTGCTACATTAAATACTAAATTCAAAGAGTTTTTACATTTAATAGAAGATGCTAAGTTTCAAGTGCTATATATTACCGGCAACAGTCATTACGATGAATTTATCAAAAATGAAGAATTTCCTAAAAATGTCGTAGTTAAACCATATTTAAATAACTTATCTGGAATTATGAAAAGTGCAGACTTGTTAGTATCAAGAGCAGGAGCAGGGATAATTACCGAAGCTCAAGCTTTAGAATTACCAGCCATTTATATTCCATCTCCCTTTGTAGCTGGTAACCATCAATACTATAATGCCTTAGAATTAAAAAAGAAAAATGCTGCTTATATGTTAGAAGAAAAAGATTTTAATAGTAAAGTTTTAATTGCATTAATTAACAATATCTTATATGATAAGGAAAAATATTATGAATTAAAACATAATATTAAAAAGATGAATACGATAAATAGTGCTGATACTATTTATAATGAAATAAAGGAATTGATAAAATGATCGATAAATTAAATAAATATGGTGAAGTATTAGAAAATGTTTCTTTAAAAAAATATAATACTTACCGTATTGGAGGTATTGCTAAATACATTGTTATTCCAAATGATGTAGAATCTTTACAAGAATTAATTAAATTTTTAAATGCTAATCAAATTAAATATATGATTTTAGGAAATGGTTCTAATGTAATATTTAGTGATAAAACGTATGATGGTGCAATTATTAAACTAGATAAATTAAATAACGTTGAAATAGATGGCTTACAAGTAACTGCTGAAGCCGGAGTGATGTTACCTAAGCTTGTTCAAACATGTGTGAATAATAATTTACAAGGATTAGAATGGGCATCTGGAATACCCGGAACAGTTGGAGGTAGTATCGTTGGAAATGCCGGAGCATACAAATCAGAGATTTCTGATTTTCTTATAAACGTTACTGTTATTGATAAAAATGGAAACATTAAAACTCTTAAAGCTAATGAAATAGATTTTCAATATCGTCATTCTTCACTTAAAGACAAATTAAAAGATTTAGTTGTTATAAGCGCTGTATTTGGTTTAAAGCCTGGTAATAAAGAAGAATCTTTAAAAGTTATGGAAGACAGAAGAACTAGAAGAGTAGAATCTCAGCCTCTCGAATATCCATCAGCAGGTAGTATCTTTAGAAACCCTGAAGGAGATTTTGCTGGAAGAATTATTGAATGCGATGTAAAATTAAAAGGAAAAACAATTGGAGGAGCAAAAGTAAGTGAAAAACACGCTAACTTTATCATTAATTATAATAATGCTTCTTCTCAAGATGTTAGAGATTTAATTGACTTAATCCATAGCAAAGTTTTGGAAAATAATAATATCGATTTAATAGTAGAACCAGAATTTGTAAATTGGGAGTAATTATGACAAAAAAGAATAAAAAGAAAATAAGAATTAGATCATTATTATTTATTGTATTGTTTATATATTTAATTGCATCTTTTGGTTATTATCTTTTTACTTTACCAATAAAAAATATTTATATACTAGGTACTAATTTAATAGAAGATCAAGAAATAATTGATATTGCAGGTTTAAAAAACTATCCGCCTTTAGTTAAAATAAATAAGAGTAAAATAGCTCAAAATATTAAAAAATTAGAATTAGTAGATGATGTTAAGGTGAGTAAAAATATCTTTGGAAAAATAACCATTAAAGTAACTGAAGCTAAACCGCTATTTTATTATCGTAGTAATAATGAAATATATTTAAGCAATGGTAAAGCTATTAAAGATGAACAAAAATATTTAGGAATTCCGGTTGTCATAAATTATGTTCCAAGCAATATATTAAATGATTTGATAAGTAGATTTTCTGAATTAAATAATGATATTGTTGGAGAAATAAGTGAAATAGAATATAGTCCTGATGAAAAAAATGGAACAATAATAGATGAAAATCGTTTTATCTTTCGTATGAGTGATACTAATACAGTTTATATTGATACAATCAATTTAGAAAAATTAAATAATTATCAAAAAATTTGTGCAACTTTAGATGAAGAAGTTCACGGATATATTTATTTAAATTCTAATCGTGATAATGCTAGTTTTAAGGCTTATGAATCTAAAGATAAAGAAGATATAGGTAGTGAATAAAAAATGAAAACAAATTATGATTTAGTATTTGAAGAAATTGTCAAAAATTTACAAGGGCGTCCCAAAGTGCTGTTACATAGTTGTTGTGGGCCTTGTTCAACACATGTTATCAATGTTATGAAAGATTATTTTGATATAACAGTTATTTATTATAATCCAAATATCCAACCTATTGAAGAATATGAAAAAAGAAAAAAAGAACAAATTAAATTACTAAATCAATTAGATGATGTATCTTATTTAGATTGCGACTATCATGGTGAAGATTATGAAAAGGTAGTAGAGGGTTTAGAGCTGGAAAAAGAAGGTGGCAAAAGGTGTGAAAAATGCATTGGACTAAGAATGCGTAAAATAGCTTTAGTTGCTAAAGAAAACCAATTTGATTATTTTGCAACAACATTAACTGTTTCACCCCACAAAAATAGTCAATTAATAAATGAACTAGGTAGATTAATAGAAGAAGAATTAGGGATAAAATATTTATATGGTGACTTTAAGAAAAATGATGGCTATTTAAAAAGTATTGAGCTAGCAAAAAAGTATAATTTATATCGCCAAAATTATTGTGGCTGTTTGTATGCTAAGACAATTGATTAATTTCAGTTGTTTTTTGTGGTTAAAAAGTGTATTTATTTGGGAGTTTCCGTTAAATATAAAAATAAGAAATAATATATTTAAAGGATGTAAACTAATTATCTGAAAAGGATATCTAGTTGACTCGAAGCTGTTTTAATAGTATACTTGAATTGATAATAAAGGATAGTATAAAAAGATTATATTATTTATTAGAAAGGGATGTAAATGAAAAAAATATTATTAGTGCTGACAGTATTTTTTTTATCATTACCGGTTGTATTTGCTCAAAGAGTACAAATTGGGTTTGATGAAAAATTTAGTGATGAAGTAAAGTTGAGTGCAGAAAAAAACAAAGTAATAAGGATTCCGATTTATTATGAATCCATAGATTTTAATTTGTATGGGGTGCAAGCAGATTTAGAATATGATAAGGATTATTTAGAATTAGTAAACTATGAATCAAGAAGTAATTTTAATTTAATGATTGGTGAAAGGATTGTAGCTTATAGATTAAATATAGATACTAAGGATAATGTGGTTGGGGTTTTAGAATTTAAAACAAAGAAAACTGGTTCTACAATTGTTAATTTGAGAAATATTCAAGCTGCTGATGCAGAAACATTATTAGAAGCTGACGATGTTAATTTGACAATGGAAATTACTAAAAAAATAAATTATATTTATATTTTAGTTCCAATAATCACTTTATTAACGGGATGTGTTGGAATGCTGATAATAAAAAATAATAAGAGTAAGAGAGGTAAGAAAAAATGAAAAAATTCAATTCAATTATAATATTATTAATATCAATGTTTGTTTTTACGGCAGAAATTGTATGTGCTGATTCTATTGAGCTTACAGGAGATACCACTTTTAGCGGAGATTCTTTTACTGTTGGATTAACTGTTAATGGAAAACCAGGTGATTCTGATATGAAAGTCGGAGGAATACAAGCAAATGATTTTATATTTAATGATGATTCAAATTTGACTTTAAAAAAATTACCTTCAAATATTAAAGAATGTACTGCTGCGGGAACGGGCGTGTTCACAGTGACTGCTGGATTAGTTATAGTGGTATATGCGCAAAATCCAGCAGATGAATTTTCTAATCCAGGAACGGTGGCTAAGATTACTTGTAAGGTGACTGATGATTTTAAAGTTGGAGATTCGGTGAAAATGTCTTTTGCTGATGGATATATAAGCAATACAGCTCAAGATGGAGTAGCTACTGAAGGTTCAAGTATTACTGTAAAAAGAATCGAAGAAGTTACTGAGACACCTGAAACCGATCCAATTCAACCAAATAGTGAAAAAAAATATATTTGTAAAAAAGTTGATGATACTTTTTATGGTAGTAATGGCGATGTCGTGAGCAAACTTGATTATGAAAAACAATGTCCTGTAGAACCAAATGATACTGGTATTAGTCTTCCTTTCCTATTCATAATGGGTGGATTGGCTGTTATTGTGGCAATTACTATAAAAAACAAAAAAACTATTAAATTTTTTAGGGTATAGTTTTAGGAGGGAAATATGAAAAAGAAACTATTGTTTATTTTGCTGTTAATATCGATAATTGTTGTCAATGTTGGTGAAATTAATGGTTTTAAAAACAGTAAAAAAGAAATTGAAACAGAAACTAAAAATATTGAGTTTATGACTGCCAATAGTGCAGATTTGGAAATTGATTTTGGGCTAAAAGAGTATGCAGTTCACGAAAGTGAAAACATAGTTTTTTATCTAACATTAAAAAATAATAGTGATAAAGCTAGTGATTATATGTATGTACAATTGCGTCCTTGGCCTAAGGCTGTGCGAGTTTTAAATACTAGTACAAAGGATTTCAAAGATTCTGTAACATATAAAATTGGAGATAATGTCTCTACAGTTTCTATTAAATGTTTACGATCATGTGAAGATATTGATGGAGCTGTAGCAGCTAATGAAACATCACAAATTTTGGAATTTAGGCTAGGTCAAGTTCCAGCTAAGACGACTGCTACTTTTGAAGTGAAATATAAATATGTTGGCGAAGTGGGTCAAGATACTATGTATGGTACACTTAAAAAGATGTCTGCAGATGTTAAAGGTTTTACGGATAGTGGTTATTCTAATCTTAGTAGTACTAATCAACACTATAAGGTACTTACGTTTAATGTTATGAAATCATTAAATAGACAGGAAATTACTATAACTGATAGTAATGGTAAAGTTATAAATGATTTACATGATTTGCCATTAACTACTGGAAATGATGGTTATTCAGCAACGTTAAAAGTTAAATTCAAAAAATCTGGTCAATTTGGAGATGGCCTAACGTATTATTCTGAAGAATTAGTTAAACCTGTAGCGCGTCCTACTTTGGCAAATGAAGCGTCTTATTATTCGGGATATAATAATAAATTGGTACAAATCCGATTGCCGGAAGATTCTACATATGGTAATGTTTCATCTCTTACTAATCTTAATTTAGAAAGAAAAGGCAATTTGATTTTTAATTTAGTTTATAAAGAGCCTAATATAGATATAAATGAAACTGCTAGTGTTCCAATTACAATCCCTAAAGAATTTTTAAATAAGCAAATTTGTATTACGCCTTATCAGTTTGATTCCACTGAAGATGCTTGGTCGAAAGATACTAGTGGACTTAGTGGAGTTAATGAATTTTGTATTGGTCCGTACTTGAATATTAATGCTTTTAGTGCAACTAAGACAGGAACTGATGCTAATACTGGAAAAATGAAAGTTGATTTAAAAATTTCTATAAAAAATAAAAATACGGAATATGCTGAAGGAATAGAGGAAGGCAGTCATGAACAGACTTTTACTGAGGGAAATGGTCGAGCTAATGGTGCGGTAGTTGCTTTTAGATTACCTGATGGAGTTAGTCTTGGTAATTTTAGTGATGGGGTATATTATAATTATGATAGTGCAGAAAAAGTTGTTAGATTAAAAACTGGAGAAATTAAATATAATCTTTCCGGTACGGTAACTGTGCCGTTATTAGTTAATAATGATGTTACTTCAATTGCTATTCCTGCAAATTATGCTTCTGTGGAGGATAAGGAATATAAAACTGCTGCAAATGTTGCAATAAGCGGATTAGAACCGCCAACATCATCTACAGGAAAACCTGGCGATTGGGATCAAAATGGAACTGTTGATATAAATGATGTAATTTATTGTGCTTCATATATTGCTAAAATAGATACGGCAAGATATAAATTACCTGATTCTGAAATTATATGGAATTTAGCAACTAAAGATGATGCAATAAGTAATGGTAAACCTAATGTAAACGATTTAACTGCTTTGGTAAAAGGAATTGCCTATAAAGAATTATGATAAAATATAAAATGTTGACATTTTGAACTGGACATTGAGTAGATATAATAAAGGCAGTTTAAATAAAATGTCATAAAAAGCGCTTCTTTTTAGAAGTGTTTTTTTGTGCCTTTAAAAGAACAGAAATTTCATAAATATACAAATACAAAAAGATATTGAAATTCAATGACTTTAAAGGGATATTTTTTAATGTATTTAAAAGTTAAATAGATTAATTAATTAGCTCAGAGACTAAGAATGGTTATTGAAAATCATCTATATTCTTTTTGTAAATTTTATCTATATTCTTTTTGTAAATTTTTCTTGTCATAATACATATAATTTGATAAAATAATTGTGGCTTTAAAAAGCAAATACGCATTAATATGGATTATCTATTCGAGTGCCGAAGAGGTGAATAGATAAGATGAAGTATTAAGAGGAAATAACGAAGGAGGGATTTTTTATGGCCGTAGTTTCTATGAGTTATTTATTAGAAGCTGGAGTTCATTTTGGACATCAAACAAAAAGATGGAACCCAAAAATGAAAGAATATATTTTTACTGCAAGGGATGATATTTATATAATCGACTTGCAAAAGACTCAAAACAAAATTGAAGAAGCTTATGAGGAAATCAAGAAAATTGCTGAAAATGGTGGTACTTTCTTATTTGTAGGTACAAAAAAACAAGCAAGTGAAGCTGCAAAAGAAGAAGCTGAAAGATCAGAATCTTACTATGTAACTGAAAGATGGTTAGGTGGAACATTAACAAACTTCCGTACAATTAGAAGAAGAGTTAAACGTTTAGAAGAAATCGAAGCTATGGAAGCTAATGGTACATTTGATGTATTACCTAAAAAAGAAGTTATCGGACTTAAAAAAGAATATGAAAAATTAAATAAAGTTTTATGTGGAATCAGAAAAATGGTTAAACTTCCAAATGCATTAATTATCGTTGATCCTAAAAAAGAAATTAATGCTATCAGAGAAGCACGTAAATTAAATATACCTGTATTTGGAATCGTAGATACAAACTGTGATCCAGATGATGTTGATTTTGTAATTCCAGGAAATGACGATGCAGTTAGAGCTGTTAAGGTTGTTTTAGGAGTATTAGCAAATGCAATTTGTGAAGTAAATAATCTAGAAATGGTTGATTATGTTACTGAAGAAGATAAAAAAGCTACAAAAGAAGACAAAAAAGAAACAAAAGAAGTTGTAACTGAAGTTGTTGAAGAAAAAGTAGAAACAGTAGAAGAAGTTGTTGCTGAAGAAGCAAAAGAAGAAGTTGATTTAACTAAAATGACTTTAGCCGATTTAAAAGCTTTAGCTAAAGAAAAAAGTATTAAAGGTTATTCAACTATGAAAAAAGACGAATTAATTAGTGCATTAAGTTAAGGAGGATAAAAATGGAAATTACTGCAAGTATGGTAAAAGAATTACGTGAAACTAGTGGGGCAGGAATGATGGATTGCAAAAAAGCATTGGTTGAATGTAATGGTGATATGGACAAAGCAATGGATTGGTTAAGAGAAAAAGGTATTGCTAAGTCTGCTAAAAAAGAATCTCGTATTGCAGCTGAAGGTCTTGCTAATATTTATGTTGAGGGAAATAAAGCTGTAGTTATCGAAGTAAACTCTGAAACAGATTTTGTTAGTAAAAATGAAGAATTTACTAGCATGATTGATGTTATTGGAAAAGTTATTTTAAATAGCGATGCTACTACTGTAGAAGAAACTTTAGAATTACCGTGTGAAGAAGGAACAGTTAGAGATTTAATTGTTGCTAAAACTGCTAAAATTGGTGAAAAATTATCTTTAAGAAGAATTGCTGTATTAACAAAAGAAGATTCGGATTCATTTGGAGCTTACTTACATATGGGCGGAAAAATAGCTGTACTAGCTTTACTTAAAGGTGCTAATGAAGAAGTTGCTAAAGATGTAGCAATGCAAGCAGCAGCTATGAGACCTGAATATGTAAAAAAAGAAGATGTTCCTGCTGAAATAGTTGAAAGAGAAAAAGCAGTTCTTAAAGAACAAGCTATGAACGAAGGAAAACCTGCTGATATAGCTGAAAAAATGGTTATTGGAAGAATTAATAAGTTCTATAAAGAAATTTGTTTAACATTACAACCATTTATTAAAGATGGCGATATCGATGTGGAAACATATGTTAAAAATAATAACGGAGAAGTTGTGGATGTAATTCGTTACGAAGTTGGTGAAGGCATGGAAAAAAGAAATGATAACTTTGCTGAAGAAGTAATGAATCAAGTTAACGGAAATTAGTCACTTAGGTGACTTTTTTTATGGAATTAATTTAATAATAAAATTTTTATGGTATAATTATTATGGTGGTAATATGAAAAACATTAAGAAAATAGTAACATATATTTTAATATTTTTAGTTCTTATAGCTTTTATAATAATAGGTAAACAAAATTATAACAAACTTGAAGAAAAAGAAAATAACATATCTCACAAATATAATATTCTAACTACTGATAACGTTTTTGAGAAAATTAATGCTTCTCAAACTTTAAAAAAGATAAATAGTGGTAACGCTCTTATTTTTATGGGATTTGAAAATAGCAAACAAAGTGAATATTACGCGAGTTTGTTAAATGATATAGCAAAAAATTTAAAAATTGAAAAAATATATTTTTATGATTTTTATAATGATCGTAAAGATAATAATGGAACTTATGAGACTATTGTTGAAAAATTAAATAACTACTTATTTAGAGATGATGAAGGTAATGTTGATATAGATGCTCCAACATTCTTAGTTATCAAAGATGGTAATGTAATTTATTTTGATTCTGATACTTCAAGATTACAGGCGAATATAAGCGAAGAAGATTATTGGAATGAGTATAATAAAAATTTAAAAAGATCATACATTGAAGCTGGACTAAATAATTATTTAGGAGAATAAAAATGGAAGAAACTACAAAAAACAAATTTATGGCTATAGCTTTTTTTGGATTTATAATTGCTCTAATAATAGGTGGTTATATTTTAACTAGACAAGTTAATAATACAAAAAAAGATTCTAAAGAATCAATTAAAGTAGAAGAAAAAGAAATTAAAATTGATAAAAATAAAGATTATATTTATTTTGAAAATAAAGAAACTATAAATGATGAACCCGATATAACTTATATGGAACCTGTAATTAATATAGAAAGTGCTGAAGTTATTAATAATACTTTAAAAAATGAAAATAATACTTTAAGAAACACAGTAACTTACTTAAAAGATCAAACAATAGATGAAACAAAAGAAATAATGTTTCCGGAGGTAGAAATTTTTCAAGCTAAAGCTAGAGATTATGAAGTTTATCAAACTAATAAATATGCTACATTAGTTATTAATAGCTATGATTTTGATTGCTATGATGGTGTCTTAATAAAGGGGGTAAAAAGTTATATTGTTTCGATTGAAAAAGGAAAAATATTATCAAATGAAGAAATTTACACATTATTTAATATAAATTTTGATACAATTAAAGGCTTAGTAAATAGTCATTTACAAGCGAGTCAGTCAATTGATAATGGAGTAGAGGTAATAAATATTGGAGCTACCTTAGACAATTTATTTAATGATAATAATTATGCTTTTTATATTGATAATAATGAATTATATTTATCTTTTATTGTCAAAAGTAGTTTAATCGATTATAATGAAAATATAAAAGTTAGTTAAAGAAAGGAATCAGAAAACTGATAAATAATAAAAATGAATAAAGAAATAGAATTAAAAATGCAAAAAACCATTGAAAATTTAGATAATAAATTTTTAAATATTAGAGCTGGAAGAGCAAATCCAGCAATGTTAAATGGGATAAATGCTAATTATTATGGAACTCCTACCCCCATTGTTTCATTAGCAAATGTTACTGTTCCAGAAGCTAGACAGCTTATGATTAAACCTTTTGATAAAGGAGCATTAAAAGATATTGAAAGAGCTATTAATGAGGCGAATATTGGTATAACTCCTGTAAATAATGGAGAATTAATAATTTTAACTGTGCCAGAACTAAATGAAGAAAGACGTAGAGAATATGTTAAACAAGCCAAAGGCTTAGCTGAAGAGACAAAAGTGGCTTTAAGAAATATTCGCCAAGATGCTAACAACACAATAAAAAAAGAAGAATATCCTGAAGATGAAGAAAAAAGATTGCTAGATGATATTCAAAAATTAATTGGCGATTATAATAAAATAGTTGATGAGAAGTTAGTTGAAAAAGAAAAGGAATTAATGAGTATTTAATTCCTTTTTAATGTTTATTAAATTAAAAAATTGATTTTTTTTATTAGTGACGATATAATTAATTTAATTGTAGGTGATATTATGTATGAAGTTCAAAAAGTAAATGAGATTCTTGTTCAAACATTAGAACAAAAAGAACAATTGTTAAGAGCAAAAACGTTAAAAGAAAGAATTGAAGCAACAAATAAAACTATACAATTATATGACGAATTTGTATCTGAAGCAGAATTGAAATTGTCAGAAAGTTTGTCAAAGGAAGATAGGGAAAAATTAAATTATTTAAAAGACTGTTTATTTTGCTTTATTTCTACCTTGAAAGAAGACCAAAAAGAATTTTTAGAAATAAAAAACAAACTTAAGTATTCTAGCGGGGAAGATATTGCCCAGAGGTTTTCATATGGTCAAAATTTGTTAAGATTCCAAGATATATGTCAAAAATTGAAATATATTGAATTTAATTCTAAAAAAATTTCTAAAAAATTGGATAGTAGTAATTTTATATTAACAACAACAGCTGAAGGACGTAAAAAGAGTATCTATAAAAAAGATATTGAAGAATACAACAAGTTGGTAATAGAAAAGATAAAGTTAAATAAGCTTTTAAAAAAACAATATAAAGATGTTATAAAAGGATATGAAAAAGAGTTGCTTTTTAGAGAAAAGTATGTAGAAACAATCGAAACAATTAATGTAATTGAAGATATTGATCAAAATCCGAAAAAGCAAGAAAAAACACTACCAGGTAAAGAACAAACAGAATACACAATTCCATATTTTCACCAAAATGTAAATAAGGATTATTGGGTAAAAACAAAACAAAGATTTAAAACTTTTATAATCAATGAGCTAAAAATTAATTATCCAACAGCAATAAATAAATTTTTAGAATACTATGATGAAGGGCTAAAGTTTAATATAGATTTTAAAATGGATTTGTATCAAAAAGGTTTATCTTCTGCAGAAATCGATTACATAGTAAATAAGTATGATAATGGTCCAAAACCTGAGGGAATTAACGATAATTTAAAAGAATTATTTTATAAATCGGATGAACTTGATAATAATTTAGTTTCTGAAGGTGTATTACCAGTAGAAGAAAAAAAATCACGCAAAATTGTCAATTTTTTTAAAAAGAAAAAAAGTGAAATGGATATTAAAAAAATAAAAAGTAGTTTAAAAAAAACGACACCTTTGATTGTGGCAACTATTTTATCAATATCGTCATCCTACTATGCAGCTAAAAGTATTTCAAATATATTTGAAAAACCTCAAAAAAGTACAGAAATGAATATAGAAACGAAATCCAATTTAACTGAAAGTGTTATTGTTCCACCTGAGACAAGTACAACTGTAATTTCAGAAAACGTAACAAACCAAAATGTAAAAATCTTTTCAAATACATTCTATGTAAATGAAAATGCATTTATTTATAATAACATGTTCGATGCTTATTATGGAAATAATAAAATAGAGCCATATTATAATAATAATGTAAATAGAAGTATTAAAGCTGTTATAATAAAATTATATAATAATGAATTGTTTTATGTTACTGATGATGATCAATATAATTACTATATAAGCCAGGGAGGAATACCTGTTGTTGTCCTTAGTAATATTGATGGATACACAGAAGGGTTTTATAAGTTTGAAGAGACAAGTTTATTTGGAAAGGGAATGATTAGATGATAGAAAAAGGAGAAGTTATAACATTAGAAAACAATGAGGACTATGTAGTTAGTAATGTTTTAAAAGAAGCAAACAAAGCTTATTATTTGCTGTTAAAATTAGAGGATGAAACTGAAGTAAGTGAAGATTTTTTAATAGTTAAGGAAAATGATGAAAATAGTTTTGAAATTGTAATTGAGGAAGAGTTTAATTACATTAAAAGAAAATTTGTTGATGCCTTAATTGAAGAAGAACAAAAAGATGAAAATGAAAGCTTTAAAACCGCTCATATAAAAACTCCAAAGAAAGATATTTCTCCACTTGTATTAATGCCTGGAGATCCACTAAGAGCAAAATTTGCAGCCGAAAATTTTTTGGATAATTATCGCTTAGTTAATGACGTTAGGAATAATTATGCTTATACAGGATATTATAAGGGAGTTATGGTAACCATAATGGGATCGGGCATGGGAATGCCTTGCGCAGGAATATATTATCATGAATTATTTGATTTTTATGATGTTCAAAAAATTATCAGGATTGGAACGTGTGGAGCAACAACTGAAGATCAAAAACTAATGGATGTTGTTATTGCAAATAAATCCTATACAAATTCAAATTTTGCTGAAACGTATTGTGGACGTATTCAAAACATTGCCTATAGTTCAAAAAATTTAACCGAGAATTTAATCTCCGCTAGTAAAGAAAACAATATAAATAGTCACGTTGGTGGTTCATTTACAATGGATTTTTTTGGACCATATATTAATATGAATAAATTAAGATCACAAATACCGGATGGCTTTGATACGAAAGCTGAAGAGATGGAATGTTTTGGGCTATTTTTGATTGCTAGTGAATTGAAAAAAGATGCTGGGTGTATTTTAACAATTGTTGATTCTCCATTTGATAAAAATATAGTAAGTAGTGATGAAAGAGAAACTGGTTTAAAAAATATGATAAAAATTGCTTTAGATGCAATTATAAAATAAAAAAGGTACTTAGGTACTTTTTTATTTATTTTTCTTCTTATTTATAGATTTTAATTAAGTAATTTGATACAATAAATTTGGTGATAGTAATGGATAAATTTATACCTGATATGTATCAAAAAAGTATCTATGATATTAATTATAAAAGTTTAAAAAAAAGAGGAATTAAGTGTTTACTTTTTGATTTAGATAATACATTGGTTTCATATGGTGATAGTATTCCTAATAATAAAGTAAAAAATCTTTTTGCTAAATTAGAAGATGATTTTAAAGTCATTATTATGAGTAATAGTGGTAAGAAAAGATTAACTCCATTTAAAGAACAACTAAATGTTGATGTAGCTTTTTCTTCTAAAAAGCCTCTAAAAACCAAGTATAAAAAAATTATGAGTATTTATAACTTTAAAGACTTTGAAATAGCTGCCGTTGGAGATCAAATAATGACCGATATATTTGGGGCTAATCGAATGGGGTTTACTTCGATTTTAGTAAATGCATTAAGTAATGTTGAACCACCACAAACTAAATTTAATCGTTTCTGGGAAAGTAAAATATTAAAAAGTTTAGAAAAAAAGGGTATTTTAGAAAAAGGAAAATATTATGAATAAAAAATGTGTTGGCTGTGGCATTTTATTACAAACCCAAAATAAAGAAAATTCAGGATATGTCTCAGATTTAAATTTTTCTTATTGCGAAAGATGTTTTCGCAATATTAATTATAGTGAAATAAATGATTTAAATGTAGCAATAGATAATCATAGTATTATTGATAAAATAAACAAGAAAAGTGATTTAGTTTTCTTTGTTGCTGATTTATTAAATTTATCTGAAGACTTAATAAAAATATATAAAAAAATTTCTAAACCAAAGTATTTTGTCATCAATAAAATAGATGTTTTGCCTAAAAGTATTACTTTGGATAAAATAACTAATCTTTTAAAAAATGAGTATAAAATAACTGAAAATATTATATATACATCTAAAAACAATTCTAATTTATTAGATAAAATTGAAAAAGCTAAAAACATCTATTTTTGTGGTTTATCAAACAGTGGAAAAAGTACTATAATATCTAACTTAACTGGAAATAACAATTTGATTAAATCATATATGTTAAATTCAACTCAAGATTATAATATTGTTGATTTTGAAGATAAAAAAATAATAGATTGTCCTGGCTTTGTTTTAGTAAGTAATTTACAAAACGATAAGCTGTTAAAAATCATCTTACCTAGCAAAAAGATAAATCCGCGTACTTTTCAAATAAGTAAGGAGGTCACATTAAATTTCCATGATATATTTAGCATCAGACTAGAAGATGAAAATAGTGTTACCTGTTATATAAGTAATGGTTTAGTAATCAAAAAAATATATAAAGAAATAGCTGAATATGATGAAATAACAATTCCTTCAAATAGTGATTTAATTATTAAAGGGATTGGTTTTATTAATATAAAAAATAAAACTACTATAAAAATAACTAAAAATTTAATAGTTGATATACGTAATTCAATTTTTAAGTAGTAAATAGGAAGTGAAATAGGCATGACAAAAATAAGAGTAATGAGTGAAAATCTGGCCAATAAAATTGCTGCTGGAGAAGTAGTTGAAAAATGTGCTTCAATTGTTAAAGAATTAGTCGAAAATAGTATTGATGCTCATGCTAAAGTTATTAAAGTTTCTTTAAAAGAAGGTGGAATTAAAGAAATAATGGTAACCGATGATGGCATTGGAATGGAAAAAGAAGATGCCAAGCTAGCTTTTTTACGTCATGCGACCAGTAAGATTTATAAAGATGATGATTTATTTTTTATAAATACCTTAGGATTTCGCGGTGAAGCTTTACCATCAATAGCTAGTGTCAGTGAAGTAGTTTTAAAAACCTGTTCGACCGATGTTGGAACAAATGTCCATATTAAAGGTGGCGCATTACTTGATGTATCAAGCAGTGATGCCAAAAAAGGCACTTCTATTAAAATTACCAATTTATTTTATAATACCCCGGCAAGATTAAAATATTTAAAAAGTGAACAAAGCGAATTACAAAATTGCGTTTCTTATTTAGAAAAGTTGGCTATCTCTAAACCCCAAATAAGCTTTAGTTTAGAAAACGATGATAAAGTATTAGTTAAAACTAGTGGTAGTGGTAATTTACTTAAAACAATTAATGAAATTTATGGCCTTAATGTAGCTAAGAATATGTTAGAGATTAAAGGAAGTAATGATGATTTTGATATTAGAGGCTTTGTCTGTAAACCAGAAATATTAAGATCGAATCGCAATCATATTATTACAATAGTAAACGATCGCATTGTTAAAAATGCCGAAATAAATAAAGCTATTAATGATGCTTACTATACATATAAACCAGAAAGTAAATATCCTATTGTTGTAATATGTATCGAAACTGATCCAACTTTAATTGATGTCAATATTCATCCGACGAAACAAGATATCAAATTAAGTAAAATGAATGTACTGACAGAATTGATTGAAAAAAAGATTAAAGATGCTTTATACCAAAATCTTCTAATCAAAAATGTATCTGTTACTAAAGAAGAAGCTCCTTTAACTTATGAAGATAAAAAAGAAAAAACTATATCTAATATAAAAGAAGTTGAAAGCATTTATCAAACATCAATGGAATTTGATTATCAAGATGTTTCCATTAAGGAGGAGGAAATTCCTAAGGAAAAAAATGAAGTTATTAAAACAATCGATTTAAAAACAGTGGGAATTGCTCATGCAACTTATATAATTGCGCAAAATGATGAAGGAATATATCTAATCGATCAGCATGCGGCTCAAGAAAGAATTAACTATGAAAAGTATATAAAAGCTTTAAAAGAAGAAAAAACATCTACAACTGATATGTTATTTCCAATTAAAATTGAATATAGCCCAAGTGAATATTTGATTCTTAAAGAACAAACTAGTTTTATCAATAGTTTAGGATTTCAAATTGAAGAATTTGGAATTAATACTATTTTAGTAAAAAATCATCCAACTTGGTTATTAATGGGACATGAAGAAGAAAGTATTCGAAAAATATTCGACTTAATAATAATTAATAAAAATAATTTTGATCGCGTAAAATATAATGAAAAGATAGCGATTACATTAGCTTGTAAAATGAGTATTAAAGCTAATATGCGCATAACTTTAGAAGATGCTGATAGGTTATTACAAGACTTAGTAAAATGTGATAATCCGTATAATTGCCCTCATGGTAGACCAACGATTATTAAATTTACGATTTACGAATTGGAAAAAATGTTTAAACGAGTTATGAATTGACTTTAAAATAGAAATAAAATATATTATAATGGAAATTAGAAAAGGTGAGATAAATGGCTTGGATATTTTGGGTTTTAATTGTCTTTGTTTTAACTTTTGTAGAAGTTATTACTATTAATTTAGTAACTATATGGTTTATTTTAGCTGGAATCTTAACTTGTCTACTTTCATTAATTATAAAACCATTTATTATTCAAGTTATTATTTTCTGTGCTTTAGGGGCTATTCTAGTATTAACCACCAAAAATAAAATGAAGGAATTAATAAAAAAAATTAAAAAACAAAAATAATCGGGAGGTGTTTTATGGGTAAAAATATCTATGCTGAGGTTTTGATAGAATATGAAGTTAAATCTCTGGATAAAGTATTTACTTATAAAATACCTTCTTTTTTATTGGATAAAATTAAAGTAGGAATGAAAGTCAAGGTGCCTTTTAATAATAAATCAATTAATGGTTTAGTTTTAAAATTGAAAGATTCTTATGATGAACAGTTTGAAATAAAAGAGATTATTGAAATATTAAACGAAGATATTGTTTTTGATAATGAAATGTTTAAAATAGCGGAAAAATTAAAAAATTTAACTCTTTGTTCACTTTCGACTGCATTTAAGACAATGGTGCCAGCTAGCCTTAAAGTTAGTAGTAATAAAAAGAGTATGGCTAAATATGAAAAATTATTAATTTTAAATAAAGAGGAAAATATTATCGAAGAATATATAAATAATAATAAAAAAGCGAAGAAACAAATTGAATTATTAGAAAAACTAAAATCTAATGAACAAATATTTTATCGTGATTATCCAGTTAATGTTGTTAAAGCTTTAGCAGAAAAAGAATTGGTAACTTATGAATATATTCCTAAATACCGGATAATGCCTAAAGAGAAGATGAAAAGTGTAGTAGCATTAACGGAAGAACAATCATTAGTCATAAATAATATTTTAAAAGATAAAGATAAGTATCAAACCCATTTAATATATGGAGTAACCGCTTCTGGTAAAACCGAAGTATATTTTAATTTAATTGAAACTATTTTAAAAAATAATCAAACAGCTTTAGTATTGGTTCCCGAAATAACATTGTCAACGCAATTAATCAAACGTTTTTACGAAAGATTTGGCGATATCGTTGGAATTTATCATAGTAGTTTATCTGATGCCGAAAGATATGATGAATATTTAAAAGCTTATCGCAATGAAGTTAAAATAATGATAGGAACAAGAAGTAATGTCTTTATACCTTTAAAAAATTTAGGAATTATTATTATTGATGAAGAACATTCTGATAATTTTAAACAAGATACTACGCCAAGATATAATGCGATTGATATAGCTAAATTTAGAGCTAAATATCATAATATCCCTTTAGTCCTTGGTTCAGCAACTCCTTCTTTAGAATCGATGGCTAAAGCCAACGCGGGTATTTATTCACTACATACCATGAAAAAAAGAATTGGAAAATCTCTTTTGCCAGAAGTAACAATCGTTGATATGGCAGAAGAAATGAAAAAACGTAACACTGTTATAAGTGAGTTATTAAAAAATAATATTAATAAATGTTTAAATGCTAATGAACAAGCCATTATTTTGCTAAATAGAAGGGGATACTCATCATTCATAACTTGTCATAATTGTGGTTATACTTACAAATGTAAATATTGTGATATATCACTAACTTATCATAAAAGTTCTGATAGTTTAAGATGCCATTATTGTGGCTATACAGTTATAAAAGATGATAAATGTCCAGAATGTCATGAATCAGCGCTCAGTTTTTTAGGCACAGGAACGGAAAAATTAGAAGATATTTTTAAAAAAGAATTTCCTAATGCAAAAATATTAAGAATGGATACAGATACAACGGCCAATAAAGGTAGTCATGAAAAAATTATTAATGCTTTTAAAAATCATGAATATGACATTTTAATTGGTACGCAAATGATTAGTAAAGGATTAGACTTTCCTTTAGTAACTTTAGTTGGAGTAATAAATGCTGATGCTTCCCTAAATATTCCTGATTTTAGAAGTAGTGAAAGAACCTTTGAATTACTAGATCAAGTAGCAGGAAGAGCAGGAAGAAGTGGTTTAAAAGGAAATGTTATTATTCAAACATTTAATCCTGATAATTACATTTTTGAAAATGTCAAAAATCATGATTATGAATCTTTTTATCAAAATGAAATGATTATTCGAAAAAAATTAAAATATCCGCCTTACTATTTTTTGACAAGTATCAAAATAATTTCGCCCGAATATGAATTAGCTAGCAAAGAAGCAACTAAAGTTAAAAGTTTCTTAGAAAAAAAATTACAAAAAAGTACAATAATTCTAGGACCAACAACAGCTAATGTTTTTAGAATAAATAATACTTATCGTTTTCAAATAATCATAAAATATCAAAAAGATGATCAATTAGAAAAAGCTTTAAAAAATTTAGAACAAATATTTATTACCAATAAGAAAGTATATTTAGAGATAGACAATAATCCTTTAAAAGTCTAAAAGGCTATGATATACTTTAAACATAAAATAAAGGATGATTTTAATGAATAAAATAAGAATTGCTTATATGGGAACACCTCTATTTGCTCAAATAGTTTTAGAAAAATTAATCGAAAATTACCAAGTAGATTTGGTTATAACTCAGCCGGATAAAGAAGTTGGCAGAAAACGCTTACTTACACCTTGTCCAGTCAAAAAGTTAGCTTTAGAAAATAATATTGAAGTATTTCAACCATTAAAGATAAGAAATGATTATCAAAAGATAATTGACTTACAACCAGATTTAATCATAACTTGCGCTTATGGGCAAATTGTTCCTAAAGAAGTGTTAGAATGTCCTAAATATGGTTGTATTAATGTTCATGCCTCTTTACTTCCTAAATTAAGAGGTGCAGCCCCAATTCATCATGCTCTAATTAATGGAGAAGAAGAAACCGGAATAACAATCATGTATATGGACGAATCTTTAGATACTGGAAATATGATTAGTAAAAAGTCTTTAAAGATAGAAGATGAAGACAACGTTGAAACTTTATCATTAAAATTAGCAAATCTTGGTGCAAATTTATTAATAGAAACAATTCCGAGGATACTTAATGAAACTAACGAAAGTATTAAACAAGATGATAGCTTATCTACCTATGCTAATTTAGTCAAAAGAGAAGATGAACTTATTAATTTTAATGATATCGGAAAAAATATCATAAACAAAATTAGAGGAACTTATCCGATGGCTTATTTTAAATTAGATGATGCTGAAACTAAAGTTTTAGAAGCAAGTTTTGTTGAAAATAACGTAACCGAACCAAGTTATATAACTATCGTTGATAAAAATAATTTAGCAATTTCCTGTCAAGATGGTTTAATTTATTTAAAGAAAATAAAACCTTTTGGTAAAAAAGAAATGAATGTTAAAGACTATTTAAATGGGATTAATAAAGAAAGTTTAAAGAATAAGAAAGTAAATTAGGTGATAATATGAAAGAAATATGGGAAAACAAAAGATATCGTTCAATGATTATTTTAGGACTTTGGATGATATTTATTATATTTATATTTATTCTATCTTCACTTGGTAATAATACCCAAAAAACAAGTGAAGAACAAAAACAAGATAGTAAAGAAATAACTATTCAAGAACTACTAAAGGATTATCAAGAAACAAGTAATGCTATTAATTATGAAATAACTATCACAGAAAATGATACTAAAATAATCCTTGATGGAACATATGCAAGTAATAAACATACTGGATACCTAACAACTGCTACGGAGGTAATCAGCTATCGGTGTGAAAATAGTCTTTGCTACAAAACTTTTATCGATCATGAAGAACCAATGGATACATATTTGTTTGAAGGAATAAAAGATCCGCTATACATAGTTAAATTTGCTAATAATTTAGTTTTACAAAATGAAAATGAAGATAAAAAAAGTTATAAGTATACAGAAATAACTTCTGATGGAACTACAGAATATGAAGTGATTACTGAAAACCAAACAATTAATAACGAAGAAACATATCTAATTAGTCAAATTAATATCACGACACCTAATTTAAAAATTGAAACTAAAGTAAATTTAGAACTAGGTCAAGTTAATGTTGATGAAAATAATAATCAATAAAAAAATGCTATTAAAGCATTTATAAAAATCTTTGATACTTAGTGTAATATTCATTAAGTATTTTTTTAACTTTTTCAAAGTTTTCTGGACTAAATTTATTTTTGTATAAATCTAAATTTAATAATGAAGGATTTCCTAATATAGTTTTATAATTCTTCTTAATAAAGTCATAAGTAAATTGTAATTCTTCATTATTTAAATTAACTCCTTTGCTTATTGCAAAATTATTTACATCATTAACAGTCATCTTATTCATATATTTTTCAATTAAATTAAACATAATCTTCACCTATAATATTGTATGATTTAAATTTTTAGTTGAATACTATTAAGGGTGAAGAAAAATGACTAAACGCAATATTTTTTTATATCTAGTAGTCAGTTTATTTTTTATTGTAGTTGTTTTTCGTTTAACGCAGTTAATGTTTGTAGATAAAGATCATTATGAAAAATTATTAAAAGAAAAAACGGAAATATATATTTATGGCGCTTCGGCTCCGAGAGGTAAAATTTTAGATAGTAAGGGTCGAGTTATTGTCGATAATGTTGGCGTTAAAACAATTTCCTACCATAAACTAGATGATGTTACTACTAGTGAAGAATTAGAAATTGCTCATAAGCTAGCCAAAAATTTAGAATTAGAAGAAGAAATAAGTGATGTTATTTTAAAAGAATATTATTTAGCTAAATATCCCGATGAAGCCAAAAAATTAATAACTGACGAAGAATATCAAATGTTAGAAGAAAGAAAAATTACTTTAGAAGAGATAAAAAAATTAAAATTAGAGCGAATTACTGATAATATTTTAAATTCTTTAACGGAAGAAGAAAGAAAAACTAGTTTAATATATGCAAAGATGCAAGAAGGATATAGTTATGAAAATAAAGTAATTGCTTCAAACGTATCTGATAAAGATTATGCCAATATATTAGAAGAAAATATCCCGGGAGTATTTGGAGAAATAACTTGGCAAAGAACATATCCTTATGGTGAAACTCTAAAAAGTATTTTAGGAAGTGTAGGTAAGATTACCAAGGAAAACAAAGAATATTATTTGAGTAACGATTATAATATAACCGACTTAGTTGGGACTAGTTATTTAGAACAGCAGTATGAAGAATATTTAAAAGGGGAAAATGCTAAATATATTGTTCAAAGTGATAATTCTTTAAAACTAGTGGAGGAAGCTAAAAGGGGAAATGATTTAGTTTTGAATATTGATATAGACGTTCAATTAGAATTAGAAAAGGTTTTAGAAGAAAAAATATTAAAGGCCAAACAAGAAAAAAATACAGAATATTTTAAGGAAACATATGCAGTGATAAGTGATCCTAATACTGGGGGAATTATTGCTATAGCTGGAAAAAGATATATAGGAAATGATTCATGGCAAGAAGTTACTAGCAACATTATAAATACTTCATATACTGTTGGATCTGTTGTAAAAGCTGCTTCGATAAGTGTTGGCTACAAAAATAATATCATTGATATTGGGACAAAGATGAAAGATGCTTGTGTTAAATTATATCTAACTCCAGAAAAATGTTCTTATAAATCGTTAGGAGTAGTAGATGATGTTAATGCTTTAAAAGAATCATCCAATTATTATCAATTCCAAATTGCTATAGGGCTAACTAATCAAAAATATAAATATAATATGAAACTTAATGCTACGAGTGATCATTTTAAAATATACCGAGATACATTTAAAGAATTTGGACTAGGAACTTTAAGTGGAATTGACCTACCAAATGAAGAGTTAGGAATTACAGGCAAAACCGTTGCTGATGATTTATTTTTAAATTTATCAATTGGTCAATATGATACTTATACGCCAATCCAATTATCTAGTTATATAAATGCTGTTGCTAATAGTGGAACAGTGTATGCTCCCGCTTTAATGAAAGAAATAAAAAATGATGAGAAAATAGTTTTAAAAAATAATTATTTAGCTAAAAATATAGTTAATTTAGAAGATAAATATATGGAAAGGATTAGAACTGGATTTAATTTAGTTACCACCAAAGGAACAGGAAGAGGTTATTTTTCTTCCAATGTAAATAGTGCCGGAAAAACTGGTACAAGCGAAACTTTTTATGATAGCGATTTAGATGGAATAGTTGATGCTAAAACGATTACAACTTCCTTTGTCGGCTTTTTTCCATATGAAAATCCCATGTATAGTATCGTCTTAATTTCTCCTAATATAAGTAATTATAGCACTGATGATGAATATATTAGTAGGGTAAATAGACATATATCTAAAAGTATTACTGATTTTTTGTTTGAAAATTAGATATTATTTGGTATAATACATATGGACTTTTAAAGGAGGTTAGAAATATGGCAAAAAACGAAAATCGTAACTTTGTAACAATGAAGTGTACTGTATGTGGAAATGAAATTCGCCCAACTAGTAAAAATAAAAAGAATACTCCAGATCGTTTAGAGGTAAAAAAATATTGTAAAAATTGTAAAAAAACTACCGTAGCTAAAGAAAAGAAATAAGGAATAATATGAAGAAGACCAAAAATACAGGTGCTAGTAAGTGTATTTATAATATTTTAGGATCTAATCCTAATGCTAGTATTGTTAAAACTGCTGTTAGCGCAAAAACAAATAATTCAAAAAGTTTAGGTCCTATGTCAAAACCAATGACTAGAACAAGAATAAAAGTGAATACTCATAGAAAAACAAGTGGGAAGTAGGTTTTATAATGAATATAAATATTAATGATATTAAAAATGGTATGACTATTACTATGGATGGAAATCTTTATTTAATTCAAGAATTCCAACATGTAAAACCAGGGAAAGGCCCTGCTTTTGTAAGAATTAAATTAAAAAACTTACGTACAGGATCAATTACTGAAGATACTTTTAATACAAATATTAAAATTGAAAGAGCTCATATCGATAAAACTCCAATGCAATTTTTATATGCTAGTGGAGACAATTATGTATTTATGAATACTTCAACATATGATCAAGTTGAAGTACCAGTATCTAGATTACAAAATGAAAAGAACTTCATTAAAGAAGGATTAGAAATTACAATCGATTATTACAATGGGGAAATAATTGGTATAACTCTACCTGAAAAAATTGAATTTGAAATAGTTGAAACTGAACCAGCTGTAAAAGGTAATACTACTAATAATGCCTTAAAAGATGCTAAAATTGAAACTGGTTATGTTGTAAAAGTTCCTTTATTTATTACTGAAGGAGAAAGAATCATTATTTCAACTAAAGATGGAAAATATTCAAGTAGGGCTTGATTATAAAATGAATTTGTAGTATAATTCATTTTAGATGTCCCCGTAGCTCAGCTGGATAGAGCATACGCCTTCTAAGCGTACGGTCAAGTGTTCGAATCACTTCGGGGACACCATATAAAATATTAACGACTTGATAACAAGTCGTTTTTATGTTAAAATGAATATGTCAAGGCAACTTGAATATAATAAAAATGGAAAACTTAATTTTGCTATGTTGAGTGTTGCCTTAAAATATGGGCATCATCCAACTTGGTTAGGTGATGTTTTCTTTTATCTTAAAATCAAAAATGTATAATAGCAACAGCAAAAACATTACAAATAGTAGATTGCTGGCGGGTAAAAAATAGATGGATTAAGTTAAAATTAATTCATCTATTTTTTCGTTTTCAACCAAATAACTTACCATATCTATCCCGTAAGTATCGCTAATAGAATAGGATATAGCATATTTTACTTCTTCTAAAATGGTTTTATCATTGAAATCATCAAATAAATAATTATTAAAGCTTAGAGATATTTTATTTTCTAAAATTTCATAATCTAGAAGCTCAGCATTAGCCTGTAAAAAACTAATTAAATTAGTTTGATAAATTGGAGCGGTTTTTAATTGTTCAATAATAATTTCCACTTTTTCTTTATCATTGTTGGTTACTGTCGTAACTGGAACGTAATAATAATCATTATTTTCATCTTTAGCAAGATAATAAGACGTAACTTTACATGTTTCCTTAATACTTTTTATATCATATACTTTATTTATGCCAAAATTTCGATCTAATATTAAAGGGAGTTTTTTCTTGCTATTTGGTAATTCGGTTAAGTTTTCATTTTCTACAAATATCATAATTTGGTTAATGTCATCAATTTCTGTTAAAGAAAATACGATTGATTCGATCATTGCATTTTCATGTTTTAAAGATATATTTAAAAATTCTTTAGAAAAATTAATTTTCAATAAACCATCTTTTAAATCCATACTTAATATCTTTGTGTCTTTTGGTATCAAAGAATTAAAACCACCTGGGATATAATCTTTTGTATCACTATCAATTATTAAATAACTAATTATTTCCTTAATTAATTTTGTTGTCTCAGTGTTTTTTTTAATAACATTAGTTCTGGCAACATAATTATTTTTATCTAGTAAATAGATGACACTTTTTTCTGCCTCCGTATAAGAAATAGACTCTTCGACTTTATTTGGAGTATAGGCATCCGGAAAAACACAAATAATTCCTAATATTACTAAGGCCAGTGTCGAAATACAAATTTTTCTTAAAGCGCTTCTTTTTATCATTTTACCACCTTAGTTAATTATATTTACTTAATAAAAAAATAGTACAAAAAAAGCTCCTTACTAAGAAGCTTAAAATTATATTGTTATTTCACCAAGTTTAATTAATTCAACTACCGCTTGGGCACGTCCTATGACTCCTAGTTTTTGCATAGCATTAGAGATATGATTTCTTACTGTTTTTTCACTTATATTTAACGATTCTGATATTTCTTTTGTAGATTTATTTAATACTAATAATTTAAATACTTCTTTTTCTCTTGAAGTTAAAATACTTTTTTTCATGTTTCCTCACTTCCTATATTTTCCTATTCTTCATATTATTTTATGAATAAGGAAAAAGAAAGTGTAATTATTTCCTTTATTTTTGGAATTTTATTGTAATATACATTCTATTTTCGTATAAACTTTGTACTTTTAAAATGATGTCATTAGCAATCTTTGCAGAGTGATCATTAGAAGCAATAGTAATAGATATTTTATCTTCCGTAATTTTTACAAAGGAATTTAAAGAAAATTCTTCTTGAATTAGTTTTTCAATTTCCTGTTCTTTTCCTTTAGTGCTATTTAATGCTTGTAATGATTCATATGCTTCATTTTTTTCTTGTGCCGTAGCCGTTTCATCTAATAAGATGGTTTGCAATTCTTCCATTTTGGCTAAAACATTTTCATCTTCAGCTACTCTTAAAGCTACCAAGACACTTGAATCATCAACTTCAACAGATGTTTTTTCATCTTCATTGCTACTTATATTTTCAGATATAGTTGCTAATGTTTCATTAGTATCAATCATCGTCACATAATAAATACTTAATACTAAAATAAGTGAAAATAAAGTAATAAACCATAAATTTTGTTTGTTTATCATAAATTCCTCCTTGTAACTCTATTAAAGTATAGTAATGTGGTTGAAAAAATATACTTATTTTATTGCTATTTTCTCTTTTAAATGAAGATTAATCATGATAAAATAAATAATGAAAATAAGGATGGTATTTATGAGTAGAACAATAATAATATCTTTAGGTGTGTTAGGTTATTTAATTACTATTGGAATAATTATCGTAGTTTTAAATTTTATTAATAAAAAAAGTAGACAAAAGTATTTAAATGAAATATCTTCTTTAGAACGTGATAAAAATCTTATTGTTAATGCATCCATTTTAACAGAGCTTAATAAGGTGGAAGCTTTAATTAATAATGATGTTATGCAACAAAAATTAGAAAATTGGCAAAAGCGATTTAAAGATATTAAAGATGTTGAAGTTCCTAAAATAACTGATCTTTTAATTGAAATTGAAGATATCTTTAATAAGAAAAATTATAAGGAATTAAAAAATAAAATAGCAAGTGTAGAATTAGAAATTTCTTATATTAGAACTAAAGCTAACTTTTTGTTGGATGAAATAAAAGAAATAACTTTAAGTGAAGAAAAAAATAGAGAAACAATTACGAAATTAAAATCTACTTATCGGGAGATTTTAGCTACTTATAATAATAATAAAGAAGATTATGAACTTATATCATCTCCTTTAGAATTACAGTTTGAAAATGTAGATAAATTATTCAGTGCATTTGAAATTGCTATGGATGAAAACTCCTATCAAGAAGTAGGTAAAATTGTTAAAGCGATTGATGATGTTGTCGGAAATCTAAAAATTGTTATCGAAGAAGCTCCTAGTATTATTTTAATGGGTAAAAATATTATTCCGAAAAGAATTGATGAAGTTGAGATTTTATCTGATAAGATGCAAAAAGATGGTTACAACTTAGATTATTTAAACATTGAATACAATATTACTGAATCAAACAAAAAGATAGCTGATATATTTCAAAGATTAAATGTCTTAAATTTAGAAGATTCGATTTTTGAATTAAAAACCATTTTAGATTATTTTGAATCTTTGTACTATGATTTTGATAAAGAGAAGTTAGCTAAAAAGATTTTTGAAGATTATGTAAGGAGCATTTTGATTAAAGTAACTAAATTAGAAAAAATTAATAATGATTTATTCAAAAAAATTGATGATATTAAATATAGTTACGATTTAACAGATGATGATGTTTCAGTAATTGATGAAATAAAAAATAGTCTAGTAAGTATTCGAGCTAGCTATGATAAATGTGTTGCAAGACACCGTAATAAAAGTAATTCTTATTCTCATTTAGCAAAAGAAATGGAAATAATTAATGTAAAACTATCTAAGACAGAAGAACAGTTACAGGGGGCTTTAAAAAGTTTGGGAAGTTTAAAGGATGATGAACTTAGAGCTCGTGAACAATTAAATGAAATAAAAGATATTCTGGTGAAAGCTAAAGATAAAATAAAAGGCTATAAGCTACCAGTTATTCCCAAAAATTATTATATTGAATTATCAGAAGCTACTTTAGCTATTAATGAAATGGTTAAAGAGTTAGATAAAAGACCTATTTCGATAAAAACTTTAAATACAAGAGTTGATACAGCTAGAGACTTGGTTTTGAAAGTTTACAATACTACCAATGAAACAGTAAAAACAGCTAAGATGGCGGAAACAGCTATTGTTTATGGAAATAGATATCGTCCGGTTAATAGGGATGTTGATTTTGGACTTTCTAAAGCAGAAAATGCATTTTTGAAAGGGAATTTTAAACTTAGCTTAGAAAATGCTATTAATGCTATTAATATAGTTGAACCAGGAATTCATAAAAGATTAATTGATGAATATCAAGGATAAGTCGGGTTAAACTGGCTTTTTTCTTTGCTTAAGTATAAGCGTTTTGGTAAAATAATTATGAGGTGGGTAAAAATGTCTTTAATATTATCTAATTGTATAAATCAAAAATATTTATATGAACAGGTAAATATGCTTAATGATCCTAATGTGATAGATAAAATGACAAATGAAGAAAAGATAGCGGCTTATAAAAAATACAAAGATTATTTAATTAATCAAAATTATTTTGTGCAAAGTGTTGGGTCGTTATTTTGGGATGTAACTGGAGAAAGTGTTGGGGATTTATCGTTCATAGATGAATTGATCAAACTTTTAAAAAATCCTTGTTTATCGTCAGGTTTGGAATTTGATTATCCAATTCTTATAGGATTAGATGATTTACATAAGTCTTATATACCAAGGTTTAGCAAAAAAGAATTAAAACAGTTTATTTTTGAAAATAGATTTAGAACTAGTCAAACATCTTTAACTAGTCAAAAAGCATATGTTTTAAAATTGATATTATTACATAACTTGCCTGTTATTGATAACGAAACAATTGAAATATTAGAAAGTAAACTTTATACTTCGGAGTTTACGGAAAAGCGGAATTGGTATGGTTTAAAGGATTTTGTGGATAAACAAATAGTGTCGAAAAGAAAAGATTCTATATTGTTTAGTGAAGAGCAAAGCATGAATTTATTAATAATAAATGCTGAAAATATAATATGTAGTGAAAAAATGGTTGCTTGGCAAAATTTAATAAGTTTGTGTAAAGGACATATATTGTATAGATATTTACCTTTATCATTAGATATAATAAAAGATATTAAAAATAATGGATTATCAGAAGAATCTCTTTTTAGATTAGATTTAAATTTACCAATGCCTATTAAAGAACAATTAAGAGACTTTATATATTTTTTTGCTGGCATTGAAGAACAAATTGATGAAGAAAGTGAATATAAGAGAATTTTGAAATTTAAAGATAATTTATGTAAAGCGAGTATAAATAGATTCTAATAAATTAAAATGGCAAACTAGGAATGTTTGCTTTTTATTTGCGAGTGTGATACTATACTCTGCGTTAGTGGGGGATTTTATGACGTTTTATATTGAAGGAACTCATGCTTGTGATGTTCATTTTGAAAAGGGTTTAATAAAAAATATTATAGAAGCAGCAAAGCATGAAATTACTGAATATGTAGATCTTGCTGATTATATAATTGTTGTTGATTCCTGTATTGGATCATATAAGTCTTTTTTAGAAATTATGAATTATTTGGAAGCAGTAGAAGAATATAAGAAATCTAATGCCAAAGTTATTGTAAGTGGATGTTTAGCCAAGGGAGTTAATTTTAAGCTGACAGAAGAACAACAAAAACTTTTAGATAAAACAACTATAGTACATCCAGATAATTTAGCTCAATGTATTTCTAGTTTAGTTGAGTATAAAAATACAAATGAATTTGATTTTGAGATTCCTATTCATGTCCAAGGTGGTGAACTTTTGGTTTCTGTTGTTCAAGGGTGTTTAAATAATTGTAGTTTTTGCAAGAAAAATTATATGAACTTTGACTTAAAAAGTGTAAGAAAAGAAGCTGTAAAATATTTAGTTGATATGTTAAATGAAAGTGATTTTCCTATATATTATGGTACTTTAATAAGTTCTAATTTAAGCTTATATGGCGTTGATTTATATAAAGAACGAAAAGCTCATGAAGCGATAAATTTATTTTCTCAGATAAATTCACTCAAATTTATACAGGTTGGAGCTTTAATTAATTGGTATCCTGAACTTATAAATGAAATAATTTCTAATCCAAAGATTAAAACAATATTTACATCCCTTGAAACTGGTAGTCCAAGACTTTACGAGATGATGAATCGCCCAATTTCGTTAGAAGATTTAATTAAAGTTATAAAAACAATAAAAAAAGAAAGGCCTGATATCCAAATTGATACTGAGTTTATTGCGGGGTTTCCAACGGAAACTAAAGATGATATCAAAGCAACATTAAATTTAATAGAAGAATTAGAAGTTTATCCGCGTTTTGTTCACTCGTATATAAATTCATTCTGTATACCATCTGCAGATTTACCCCAACATTCAAATGATTATATAAGGTGTTCAAAAAAATATATGGATAATAAAATAGAAAATATTAGAGATATGATTGATCTTGAATTAGAAAATGCTGAAAAAGTAGTTGCATGTTATCACGATGATTTAGATGTTTATAGTCTGCTTTTAAAAAATGGTGCTATAAGAAATGTTAGTGCTAAAAAATTAATAAGAAAATATAATCCTGGTGATATAATAAAGTAGATAATTTTAAATTAAAGAATAGACCTTTAGGTCTTTTTTTTGTATAATGGATATAGGTGATTAATGTGGTATATTTAGACTATAGTAAAACTTGTCCGATATCTTTTGAAGCTTTAGATACTTATACTAAAGCTAGTAAAGAATATATAGGTGACTATAGTGCAAGTAATAAATTAGGGATAAAAGCATTAAATTCGTTAAAACAGTCTACTAAAGAAATTGCGGATTTATTTAATATAATGGAAAGTGAAATAACTTTTACATCAGGAGCTACTGAAGCTAATAATTTGGCTTTGATTGGAGTAGCAATGGCTAATCATAAAAAGGGGAAACATATCATTGTTTCTAAATTAGAAGATGCTAGTATGTATCAAATATGTGATTATTTATCGTCAATTGGTTTTGAAATAAGCTATGTTGAAAATGATAAAGAAGGTTTAGTTGATTTTGAAGATTTAAAACGTTTAGTAAAAGAAGATACTATTTTAGTAAGTATAAGTGCTGTAAACAATGCAATGGGCATACGCCAACCACTTAAAATGATTAGACAAATAATTAAAAAAGAGAATCCTAATGTTTTACTTCATTCCGATGTTTCACAAGGTATAGGTAAAATTGGAATAAATTTTCATGATGTTGATTTAGCAAGTGTTTCATCTCATAAAATATTTGGGCCTAAATCGATAGGATTTCTTTATTGTAATGATATTGTAAATATTGCTCCTTTAATGTATGGAACTAAGGATTTAAATGTTTATCAAGTATCTATTCCTTTAGTGTTGGCTTTTGCAACAGCATTAAAAACTGCTTTAAATGATTTAGAAAAAAAAGAACATTTTATTAGTCGATTAAATGAAAAAATAGTGAACTCATTAGAAAGTTATGAAGATATTTATATAAATAAAACAAAATATTCAATTGCTCACATTTTAAGTTTATCACTGCCAAATAATAGTGCTGGTTTGATTGAAAAATATTTAAGCGAAAAAGATATTTTTGTTGGATATGAGGATGGTTTAAATACAACGGTGATGGCAGTTTATCAAGACAAGAAAAGAGCTTCTAGTACAATTAGAATAAGTTTATCTTATAAGACGACGACTGATGAAATAAAAGAATTTATTGCTCAGTTTATAAAAGCGTATGAGCAATATGGAAAGTAGGTGGGTTATGGAAAAAGTTATAATAATAAAATATGGGGAATTAACTACAAAAAAAGATAATATAAATTTCTTTATAAAAATGTTGAGAAATAATATTAGTACTGCTTTAGATGGATATGATTATGATTTGGTATATGATAAAGGAAGAATGTTTATTCGTTCAAACGATATTGAAAAATGTGTTTTAAAACTTAAAAATATTTTTGGAATTCATGCTTTTGCGGTTGGATATACTTTTAAAGAAAAGAATTTTGAAATAGTTTGTAATAATGTTTTAACTTTAGTTAAAGAAAAAGAGTTTGAAACATTTAAAGTTGAAACCAAAAGAAGTGATAAAAATTATCCTTTAGATAGTATGCAAATTAGTAAAAGTGTAGGAGCATGTATCTTAAAAAATAAAGGGAATATTAAAGTAGATGTCAATAATCCAGAAGTATTAATCAATATTGAAATTAGAAATAATGAAGTATTAGTTTATTTTGAAAAGATTAAAGGACTTGGTGGGTACCCTGTTGGAACTTTAGGAAAAGGATTATTAATGCTTAGTGGAGGAATTGATTCTCCGGTAGCTGGTTATTTAGCTATTAAAAGAGGGGTTAAACTAGAAGCCGTTTACTTTGAAAGTCCTCCTCATACTTCAGATGATGCTAAAAATAAAGTCTTAAGTTTAGCTAAATCATTAGCAGAATATAATTTAGATATTAAGGTTCATATTATCAATTTTACAGAGATTCAAGAAACTATTTATAAGAAAGTCCCCCATGAATATTTAATTACGATTATGAGAAGAATGATGTATCGAATAAGTGAAAAAATAGCTTACCGAAATAAAATGCATATTTTGGTAAATGGTGAATCGATTGGACAAGTTGCAAGTCAAACTCTAACTAGTATGAAAGCTATCAATGAGGTAATTAAAATGCCAGTAATAAGACCGGTAGCGTGTTTTGATAAAAATGAAATAATTAAAATAGCTAAAGATATAAATACATATGAAACAAGTATTTTACCTTTTGAAGATTGCTGTACGATATTTGTACCAAAACATCCGGTAATAAATCCTGAGAGTCATTTATGTGAAGAATATGAAAAGATTTTTGACTATGAATCATTAATTAATAAATGTATTAAAGAACACGAAGTAATTAAAGTTACTTGTAAAAATGAAAATAAATACGCAGATTTGTTATAACTAAGAATAAAAACTAGCTATTTAACTCAAAATAATAATGGTGAAGATTTATGGTAAATAATAATTATTATAGAGGGTTTAATATAGATAGTAATAATAAAAGGGAAAAACGAATTTTTGAAGATTTTAATCCTTTTGGATATAATTATTTAATAAATAAAAAAAGTATGGTAGATGATTGTCAAATTTACAGTAAAACCTGTCAAACAAAGGCAGCTAAAAAGCCAGTAAAAAAATAAATATTTTATGCAAGATATCTTGCTTTTTTTCTTATTAAAAAAAATATAGTAAAAATTGGTATTTTTAGGTATAATTAGGTAGAGGTGGAAAAATGAAGATATTATCAGTAAATGCTGGAAGTTCATCATTAAAATTTACGTTATTTGAGTTTCCAGAAAAAAAAGAATTAATAAATGGTTATTTTGAAAAAATAGGAATAGGTAATAGTTTTTATACTATTAAAATGAATGGAGAAAAAACAAGACGTGATTACGATTTAAAAGATCATAAAGAAGCAGTTAAGTTATTAGTTGAAGAATTAATAAATAATAAAATTATTACATCTTTAGATGAAATAGATGGAATTGGTCATCGCGTTGTTCAAGGAGCAGACCGTTATAATGAATCAGTAATTATAACTGATAAAGTTGTTGCTGATATTGATGAATTAAGTGAGTTAGCACCTTTACATAATCCGGCTCATATTGTAGGAATTAATGCGTTTAAAGAATATTTACCAAATGTACCTATGGTAGCGGTATTTGATACAGCTTTTCATCAATCAATGGATGAAATAAGTTATCTATATCCAGTTCCTAGGGAATGGTACGAAAAATATGCGGTAAGAAAATATGGTGCTCATGGAACTAGTCATCGTTTTGTATATGGAGAAATCTGTAATTACTTAGCCAAACAAGATTTGAAAGCAATTACTTGTCACATTGGTAATGGAGCTAGTGTTACAGCTATCGATAACGGAAAAGTATTAGATACATCTATGGGATTTACACCACTTGCGGGTGTTATGATGGGTACAAGATGTGGAGATATCGACGTTAGTATGATTCCTTATGTAATGAAAAAGACAGGTAAGGATATTGATGAAATTTTAACCGATTTAAATAAGAAAAGTGGTTTACTTGCAGTATCTGGTATAAGTAGTGATAATCGCGATGTAGAAAAAGGAGCTGCTGAAGGAGATCCAAAATGTATTTTAGCCCAAGATATGTATGCACAAAAAGTTGCTAATTATATTGCTATGTATAATAATTTATTAAATGGTGCTGATGTAATTATTTTAACAGCTGGTTTAGGAGAAAATGGTAAGATTATGCGTTCATTAATTTTAGATAGAATCCAAAGTTTGGGTGTTAAAATAGATAAAACTAAAAATGATTTTAGAGGAGAATTTAGATTAATTACAACTGATGATTCTAAAATACCAGTATATGTTATCCCAACAAATGAAGAATTATTAATAGCTAGCGATACTTATGAATTAGTAAAATAAATAGGAAGAAGTTGATGCTTTATCAAAAAGCCGATTTTAAAAAAAATATATAAGAAAATAAAAGAATATGATGAAATAGTTATTGCTAGACATATCGGACCTGACCCTGATGCGGTTGCTAGCCAGATGGCCTTGAAAGAATCAATTCTACTGACATTTCCAGGTAAAAAAGTTTATTGTGTAGGAATGGGAGTAGCAAGATTTAAATCATATGGTTTATTGGATCATGTTGAATATGATAAATTAACTAATCCTTTATTAATTGTAGTGGATGTTCCTAATCGTAAAAGAGTTGATGGAATTGATGGCTTAAAATATAAAGAACTTATTAAAATTGATCATCATCCAGCTGAAGATATAGTTGGAAATGTTGATTATACTGACACTGAAGCTTCTAGTGCGAGTCAGATGGTGTGTGAACTTATATTAAATACTAAGTTAGCTTTAAATGAAAAAATTGCTAGTAATTTATTTTTGGGAATAGTTTCGGATAGTGAAAGGTTTGTTCATAAAAATACGACTGTTGAAACTTTTCAAATTGTTCATGATTTAATTATTGCTAGCGGAATAGATTTTACAGAGTTATATCAAGAGTTATATTTAAGACCGATAAGCGAAATTAAATTTCAAGCTTATTTAACAAATAATATAAATATAACTGATAACAAATTAGGATATTTACATATCCCATTAGATGTTTTTAAAGATTATAATGTAGATGTAGCTACTGCTTCTAATATTATTAATAATTTTAATTTTATTAAAGAAATGATTGTTTGGTTATTTGTTACTTATGATGAAAAATCAAATCAATATAAAGTAAGTATTCGAAGTAGGGGGCCAGTTATAAATGAAGTGGCATCGAGACATAATGGCGGTGGTCATAAATTTGCTTGTGGATGTCGTTTGAATTCTCTTTCGGAGATGGATGAATTAGTTCATGATTTAGATGCGCTTTGTAAAAAATATAATGAAGAATTATAAGTTAATGTTAAAAATACATTAACTTTTTCTTTCATTTAGTTGACAAACGTACGTTTGGTGATATAATTATTTGTGTAAATAAGGAGAACTAATGAAAATATTAAGTTATAAAAAGATAAAAAGTAATTTATATGAAATTACGCTGGATAACTCAGATAAAGTTAAAGTATATGATGAACTTATTTTAAAAGAAAATTTACTTATAAAAAAAGAAATTGAGCAGTCTTATTTGAGCGAGATAATAGCCCAAAATACTTTTTATGAGTTGTACCATGAAGCAATTAAGTTTTTAAAAACCAAGATGCGTTCAGAAAAGGAAATATATCAAAAGTTTAATAATAGGTATGCTAATAAAGAAATAGCTAAAGTAATTTTAAAGCTTCGACAAGATGGCTATTTAAATGATAAGGCATATATAACAGCTTATATAAATGATTCGATTAATTTGAGATTAGTAGGACCTGATAAAATTAAAAAGGATTTAGTTTCTTTAGGTTTTGATAATGGTATTGTTACAAAAAATATAGAAGAAATTAATGAAACTGTATGGTATGAAAAAGTAAAAAATTATGCTGATAAAATGATTAAGAATAATAAGAAATTAAGTGCTATTTCATTAAAACAAAAAATAGTTAATGATTTGGTTACAAAAGGATTTGGAAGGGATATTGTCTTAAGTTATTTGGGTACAATTAGTATAAATATAAGTAATGAAGTTTATAAAAAAGAATTCGATAAGCTTTATAATAAGCTTTCAAAAAAATACGAAGGCGATAGGCTAAACTATGAAATAAAGATGCGTTTAAAAGCTAAGGGGTTTGGAAATTTTATTGATTAATATTTATAAATAAAAAACGATTCATTATTCTGAATCGTTTTTTGTCATTGTTTGAGCTATTAAGTTTTGAATGTAGTTTGTATATTGTGTTTTAAGGTCTGTATCATTAATTTGCATATCGTATTTTTTACGATAATGTTGTAATGCGTCAACGCTTACTGCAGCATCTGATGATATTTTTTCTTGAGCTAAAGTGTCTTTAACGTCATTTTTAACTTCGTCTAATTTAGCTTTTGCTTTTTGATCAACGCGATAAATTACATGGTATCCTAATTCAGTAGTAATAACTTTAGTAGAAAATTCACCATTTTTAAGATCTAGTGCAGCTTTAACTAATTCATCGTAAGCGCTTCCTAAAGTGTTGTAATTAATATAACCAAGTTCTCCGCCTTTTTCTTTAGTGTCATCATCTTCTGATTTTTCTTTAGCTAATTTTTTAAAAGTTGCTAAAACATCTTTTTTATTAGATTTAGCATCATTTAAAGATTTAATAATATCTTCAACTTTAGCTTTGGCAGCATCTTGTGCCTTTTTCTTATCTTCATCAGTTGCATCGCTTTTGATATCAGCTGTAATTAAAATATGATTTACTGATACATCTCCGTATACATTATTTTTGTAATATTTTTCGATTTCCTTATCTGTTACAAGTGTTTTAGCGTATTCGTTAATAGCTTTTTCTTGTAAATAACTTAAATAAACAACATCTTTATAAGCTTCAATTGTTGGATAAGAAGTATACGTTCTAATAGCTTCTAATAATCCTTCTTCGCCACCATAGCTTTCTTTCATGGCATCAATTGTTGAAGTAGCTTGTTCTTTAGCTTCTTCTGTGTAATCAGCAAATTCTTTTTCTAAAACATATTTATCTATTAAAGTAACTAATGCTTCTAATCCATAATTTGCTTTAATTTCTTCATATAATTCATTGGTGCTAATGCCACCATCTTTAAATGATACAACTGCATCTTCGCCATTTTTAAGCTTAGGAATTTCACCACATCCTGCTAATAAAAATAGACTTAAACTTAATAAAAATAACTTTCTTTTCATATATCCTCCCAATAAACAAATTATAACAATAAATATAGTAAAAAACAAGTCATAGAATACGCACACATTGTTAATTTAACCATAAAATACTAGTGTAAAGACAAAAAAGGAGGAATGTTATATGCATAATTGCGGTGGAAATAACTGTGGAATGGGAGCTGCTATTATTTTAGTATTATTTATCCTACTTATTATCATATTAGGTTCAGTTATCTAACTATTAAAATTTAATCAAGGAGGTGTCCCATGGGAGTTTGTAAAAAAAATGATGGATGTAACTCTGCTAATAATAATGCATTTATAATCTTAATATTATATATTTTACTTGCTATTATTATAGGTGGAATACTTTTCTATTAATAAATAAAGGGAATTTGCGGATTTCCTTTTTTGTGTTGTAGAAAATAGTATTTAATGATAAAATATCTATGTAATTAAGAGGTGAGATATGGAACAGACTAGTTTATTTGATGTAAAATTGATGAAAGAAGAGCTAATTAAAGCAACTTTAAAGGAAGTATCTACTAGTTTAAATGAAAGAGGGTATGATGCTCAAAATCAATTGGCTGGTTATTTAATAAGTGGAGATCCAGGCTTTATTTCTAATTATCAAGAAGCCAGAAGTAAAATTTTAGAATTGGATCGTAGTGAAATCGTTAAATTTTTACTTGATAATTATATGGGGAAGTAATGAGGTATTTAGGACTAGATTTAGGCACTAAAACACTTGGGGTAGCTATTAGTGATAAAACTAATATGTTAGCATACCCTTATAAAACGCTAAGATTTTCAGATAGTGATTTTGCTAGCATTTTAAATGAATTACTAAGTATTATAAAAGATAATAATATCACTGAGATTGCTTTAGGGCTTCCTAAAAATATGGATAGTTCATTAGGTTTTGCAGCGCAAAGAAGTAAAGAGTTTGAAAATATTTTAAAAGAAAAAACTAATGTACCAATTACTTTAATAGATGAAAGATTAACATCTGTTATGGCTCACAATATATTACATAATAATGATAAAAAAGCTATTAAACATAAAAAGATCGTTGATGAAGTAGCGGCTTGTTTAATATTAGAAAGTTTTATCAAAATGAAAGGTTAGGATATGAAATCTGATATTAAAGAAAATTTATTAATTATTAAAGATGATAATGGTAATGAAAAAGAATATGAAATAATTGCTAAAATTTCTTCAGAAGAAAATAAAAAAGAATATATTGTTTTTACTGATAATGAGTTGGATGAAGATGGTTGTATTATGACATATGCGTATTCTTTGAATAAGAGTGTTAAAGATAATAGTCTTTATCCAATTGAAACTGATGAAGAATATGAATTTATTGAAAAATTACTAGCAAATCTAGATAGTAAAATTAATGAAGAATAAAAGGGTGTATAAAAATGACTAAACAAAAAAAGGGAATTGTTATAACTTCTATTTTAATTGGAGTTGTTATTGCAATTGTAATTTTCTTATATTTTTATGGATTAGGTTCAGTGGCTAAAACAAGTGAACCTGTTACTTTTGTAGTTAAACCTGGTGAATCTAAGATTACAATAGTAAAAAACTTGAAAGAAGCAAATCTAATTAAAAGTGAGGTTTCAGCATATATTTATCTGTTTTCTCACAATAAATTAAATATTCAAGCTGGAGAATATGCTTTTGATCGTAATATGGGACTTAAAGAAATTGTAAATGATTTAAGTAATGGTGATACTAATAAAAAAGCGCAAACTATTGCAGTTACTTTTATTGAAGGTCAAAAGTTGACAGAGTTTGTTGATATAATTTGTGATGCTTTTGCATATTCCCCTAAGGATGTAATGGCGGCCTTAGATGATCAAGAATTTTTAAATGAATTAATTGATAAATATTGGTTTTTATCGGATAAAATTTTGGATAATGCAATATATTATCCGTTAGAAGGGTATCTATTTCCTGATACATATGAATTTTATAATGATGCCAGTGTAAAAGATATAGTCTATCGATTGTTAGATAATACCGAGAAGAAATTGGCAAACTATAAAGAACAAATTCTAAATAGTGGTTATGATATTCATGAAATAATTACTATGGCTTCTATTATAGAAAAAGAAGCGTTAACTGAAGAAGATCGAAAAGGGGTAAGTCAAGTTATATATAAAAGATTAGAGAAAAATATGTCATTAGGAATGGATGTAACAACATATTATGCTGTTAAAAAAGCCTTAAGTGAATCTTTGACTTATGATGATTTAAATTCTAATAGTCCATATAACACAAGAAATACAAATCTTATTGGTTTACCAGTTGGACCAATTTGTAATGTATCACTACAAAGTATTGATGCGGCATTAAATCCAAGTGAAACAAATTATTTATATTTCTATGCAGATTTAGCAACTGGAAAAGTTTATTTTGCTGAAACCTATCAAGAGTTTCTGCAGTATAAAACACAGATAGGTGGTTAATAATGAAAAATTTTATTCTAGAAATGGAAGAGTATGCTAATTTACATAACGTTCCGATTATAGAAAAAGAATCAATTGCTTTTATAATGAAATATATTAAAGCTCATAATATAAAAAACATTTTAGAGATAGGGAGTGCCATTGGCTATTCAGCTATTTTAATGGCTAGTGCTACCCAAGATGTAGTAGTTACGACAATTGAACGTGATGAAACAAGATACATGGAATGTTTAAAAAATGTTAAAAAGTGTGGCCTTGATAAGAAAATAAACGTTTTTTATCAAGATGCTTTAGAAGTCAATTTAAATAATGTTGAATATGATTTGATTTTTATAGACGCTGCCAAAGGACAATATACGAAGTTTTTCGAAAAATTTAAATATTTTTTAGCCAAAGATGGAGCAATTATTACGGATAATTTAAAGTTTCATGGGTATGTAGGTAAAGCTGATTCAATAGAAAGTAAAAACTTAAGATCACTGGTCCAAAAAATAGAAGGATACATTGAATTTTTAAAAGATAATAAAGAATTTGATACTAAATTCTATGATATTGGTGATGGTTTGTCAGTTAGTACAAGAAAAAATGAAAAATAATCAGGTATTACTTTTAATCGATAATGATGATTTAATAAATAAAGCAAAGAAAGTAGGTATAAATACTTTCCTTTTTCCTGTTCAAGGATATAGTGTTGGTTTTAAAAAGGCCTATGAAATAACAGATATTAAAGAAGAAGCTTTTTTATACATTAATCGAAATTTAACAAATGAAGATATTGATAATTTAAAAATAATTATGACAAAGCTTCCTACTAATATAAAAGGAATTGTTTTTGAAGATTTAGGACTAATTAATGTTTTAAAAGATACTAATTTAATTAAAATATATGATTCTCGTCATTTGAATTGTAGTTATTTAAGTGTTAATGCTATGCTCGATTTTGTTGATAGTGTCATACTTTCAACAGATATTACGGAATCAGAAATGAAAATAATTATCGAAAAAGCATCTAAGAAAATCAGCTTATATACTTTTGGTTTAAATCGAATAATGTATTCTAGAAGAACATTACTTACTAATTATGCTAAAGAATATAATTTAGATAAAAAAGAAGAAAAAGATGTCTTAGAAAAAGTTACTAATCAAAAATTTAAAGTAGTAGAAAATGAATATGGAACTGTATTTTATCCAGAAAAATTTTATAATGGGTTAAGATTATTTAATCTGGATGCAGCTTACTATATGGTTAATTTGGCGTTTTTACCTAGTGGAGACCAAGATAAATTATTAAATAATTTTAAAAATAGTAATTATATTGTTGATGGCATAAGTTCCTTAACTTCATCTTATTTTTTAGATGAGGAAACTTATTATAAGTTGCCGCCGAAGGAGGAAAAGTGATGGAAAAAATAGAACTTCTTGCTCCAGCTGGGGATTTAACAAGACTTAAAATTGCTTTTAAATATGGGGCGGATGCTGTATATTTAGGTGGAGAACAATTTAGTTTGAGAGCAAATGCTAAAAACTTTTCTTTAGAAGAAATAAAAGAAGCGGTAGATTATGCGCATAGTATTGATAAAAAAGTGTATGTAGCAGTAAATATTATATTTCATAATCAAAACTTAGATGGTTTAGAAGATTATTTACAAAAGTTAGCTGATATAAAGGTTGATGCAGTTATTGCTAGTGACATTGTAGTAGTGCAAAAAATTAACGAATTAAATTTACCTTTAGAAATTCATATTTCAACTCAAGCGAGTAACTTAAATTATGAATCAGTTAAATTTTGGCAAGGATTAAATGCTAAAAGAGTAGTGCTTGCTCGCGAATGTCATAAAGATGATATAAAGAAAATTAAAGATGAAACGGGAGTGGATATAGAATGCTTTATTCATGGTGCTATGTGTTCATCTATATCAGGCAAATGCGTATTATCTAATTATGTGACAAAAAGAGATTCCAATAGAGGTGGCTGTGCTCAAATTTGTCGTTGGAATTTTGGGTATGAAGATGATAAACCAGACTTTTCGATTATGCCAAAAGATTTAAATATGGTAAATCATATTAAAGAAATGATTGATGTTGGAGTTAATTCTTTTAAAATAGAAGGCAGAATGCGTTCAATTTATTATATTGCAACGATGGTTTTAGTTTATAGACGTATAATTGATAAAACTTTAGATAATACTATTACAAGTTCGGAGTTAAATTATTATTTAAATATTTTGAACAGGTGTGCTAATCGCGATTCAGTTGCTCAATTTTTCCAAAAATTACCAACTAACAAAGAACAATATTACGCTGATCGTGATGAAGCTTCTAATCAAGATTTTTTAGGGTTAGTAATTGATTATGATAAAGAAAATAAATTAATTAAATTAGAACAACGTAATTATTTTAAATTGGGAGATGTTGTCGAAGTTTTTGGGCCGAAAACGGAAACTTTTACATTACAAATTAATAAGATATATAACGAAGACAAAGAGGAGATTGATGTAGCAAGACATCCAAAAATGATTTGTTATATTCCGTGTGATATTTTTGTGAGACAAGATGATATGATTCGTATAAAAGTATTTGACAAAAATGACTTTGTATAGTATCCTTAGGAGGATTGTTAATTTAGAGGTGGATGAAACATGAAAAATAAATGTGTATTAACAGCTAATGGTTATTTAGAATTAGAAGCTGAATTAAACGAATTAAAACAAGTTAGAAGACCAGAAATAATTAGAGCTTTACAAGAAGCTAGAGCTCAAGGTGACTTATCTGAAAATGCTGATTATGATGCAGCTAGAAATGAACAAGCGCAACTTGAAGCAAGAATTAAAGAATTAGAATACAAATTAGAACATAGCGAAATTGCTGATAATAAAAATAGCGATGTAATTAACGTTGGTTCTACTGTTGTTGTTGCTTATGATGATGGAGAAGAAGATGAATATCAAATCGTTGGATCTTTAGAAGCCGATCCGTTTAATAATAAGATTTCTAATGAATCTCCGATTGGAAAAGCAATTATTGGTCATAAAAAAGATGAACTAGTAGATGTAGATAGTCCAAATGGTTCATATCAAGTAAAAATAGTTAGTGTAGCGTAAAGTCCTTGTCTAAAGGGCTTTGTTTTTGGTTAAAAAAATTGTTTCATGAAATAAAATGTTCTATAATGTTAATATAGAAAGAGGATGACTATGAATAAGATAGAAAAATATATTATAGCAGTAATTACACTAATTGCAGTTGGAGCAATAGGAACGGCAATTTATTTTGGGGTTAATAAAACTGATGAAGTAAGTAATAAAGGAAACAATGTTGAAATTAATACTAATAATCAAGAAAGTTTAGGAGACCAGGAAGATAGTTATATAGATAATGCAGAAGTTTACAGTGATTATATATACGATTCAAAAAAAAATATAGCAAAGTATTGGCTTGGATATGGATCTAAAGATATAATGTTAAATGGCAATAAACATCGCATTTATATGGACAATAATAGTATGAAAGTATATTTTGATGATAAACATATTTATACAATGGATAGGTTTTCTGGATTAGGTTATGTTTATGTTTTGGGAGATATTTTTATGTTTGCTGATTATGGTTCTTGCTCAACTATAGGTTTAAAAATTTTTGATGAAAATAAAGAATTAAACATAGAACCATTAAATTGGGATGACAATGTTATAAAATATAATTTTTCGACAATTGAAAAAATAGAAATTGAAAATAGTAATCCGGTTATATATTATACTTTCGATGCTGCTGATTGTGGAGCTGAAATATCATTAGCAAATGGGGAAAAATTTAATCCTAATTTTGCAGAATCAGAAGAATTAGGGATAAAAGGAGACCAAATAATATCCGGTAATGCAAAAATTACATATTTAGGTAATAAGAAGTTTTCGGAAGTACAAGTTTTAACGGGTAAAACATATAGCGAAATTTTTGAGTGAGTAGGGCGAAAATATGTTTCTTGTGACTCAAAAGAAAAAAATATCTTATAATAAATTTAATGAAATAGAAAATTATAACATTTGCCATAATTCTTCCATTATATGAGGATCAAATTGTCAATTTATTTTAGTTGAAAACGAATACGAAATTAAAATGTCTAAACAATATTTGATGCGAAATCTTCAGAATTTTTACCAATATTGTAAAAATGGTGAAAAATTAGTTGATATATTATACGCTTGAAGAAACTAATGGCAAATTTCAATTAAAACAAAGTGGTTTTGGATGTATTAAATAAAGTTCTATATCGAACTTTTTTAATTTATGTCAAATTAGCAGTTATATATTGACAAGTGCTAAGCATAATATTATAATGTAATTAGCACTTAATTAAATGACGTGCTAATGGATAAAGGTGATGATTTTGGACGAAAGACAAAAGAATCTATTAAAAGAAATAGTAGAAAATTATATTAAGAATGTAAAACCAGTTGGAAGTAAATCTTTATGTAAGAAATTTAAATGTTCTAGTGCGACTATTCGTAATGAGATGGCGGTATTAGAATCATTAGGGTATATTGAAAAAAACCATATTTCTTCAGGAAGAGTTCCTTCAGAAAAAGGTTACAAATATTACGTTGATTATTTAATGAAGCCAAAGGAATTAACGGGAGAAGATGTTTTAAAGCTTCAAACAATATTTGACAATAAGCAATTACAACTTAGTGATACAATTACAAAATGTATGGAAATTATTAGTGATATAACTAATTATACAAGTATTGTATTAGGAAGTAATAGTAGAGAAAATTTACTTAAACAAGTAAGTATAATTCCAATTGATGAAAATAAAGTAGTAGCATTGGTTTGTACTAATAAAGGAGTTGTGCAAAATAAACAATTTGTTTTACCTCCGAATACTGAAGTTAAAGAGTTAGTTAAAACTAGTGATATGATTAATAAAATGTTAATTGGAACTCCTATTAATGAAGTTGCCGAAAGATTAGAGTTTGAAATTAAGCCGATTATTTCGCAAAGAATTGAACAATATGAGGCCATTTACAATATCTTTTATGATGCATTACATGGATTTAATAAAGGAAGTAATGTTCATGTAAGAGGTCAAGCTAAGCTTTTAAATCAACCAGAATATGATGATACAAATGAAATTAGAAGATTAATGAGTAAGTTTGAAAACAATGAACTTATTCGAAAAATAGAAGCTAAAGATGAATCTGATAGTATTAATATTTATATTGGTGATGAAAGTGATTTTGATTCTAATGTAACGATTGTAAAAAGTCATTATAATATAAATGGTGAAGAAGGAACAATTGCTATTATAGGTCCAAAGAGAATGGAATATGATCGCGTTGTTGGATTATTAAAATATATTAATGAAAATTTAGATTCATTAGAAAAGGAAAGTAAACATGAATGAGAATGTAGAACAAACAAAAGAAATTCCGAAAAAGGAAAAAAAAGTTAAAGTTAATAAAGAAGTGGAAACACTGAAGGCTGCTAATGCTTTATTAAATGAAAAAGTTCTTCGTTTAACAGCAGATATGCAAAATATGAAAAGACGTTATGAAGAAGAAATTAGTAAGCTTTATAAATATGAAGGTGAAGATTTTGCTAAGAAGCTTCTTAGTGTCATTGATAATTTTGAAAGAGCAATTAAATTAGATGATACTAATTTAGATGATGAATTATCAAAATTCTTAAGTGGTTTTAAAATGATTTATGGAAATATGATAAATATTTTAAAAGAAAAAGGAATTGAAGAAATTATTTGTTTAAATGAGGAATTTGATCCGGCTAAAATGGATGCTGTTTTAACAGAAAAAGTTGCTGGAATCCCAAGCAACAAAGTTATTGATGTAATGCAAAAAGGTTACATTTATAAAGATAAAGTTATAAGACCGGCAATGGTTAAAGTTAGCGAATAATAATACTCGTAAAATAAGAAAGGAATGATATAAATGAGTAAAATTATAGGTATAGATTTAGGAACAACTAATAGTTGTGTAAGTGTTTTAGAAGGAGGAGAACCTAAGGTTATTGCTAATGCCGAAGGTAATCGTACAACTCCATCGGTAGTTGCTTTTAAAGGCGACGATGAAATGGTAGGAGAAACTGCGAAAAGACAAGCAGTTACAAATGTAAAGGGAACAGTTGCTTCTATTAAAAGAAAAATGGGAACTAATGAAAAAGTTGAAGTTAATGATAAGAAATATACACCAGAGGAAATTTCAGCTAAAATCTTAATGAAATTAAAGAAAGATGCCGAAAGTTATTTAGGAGATAAAGTAACTAAAGCAGTTATAACTGTTCCAGCATACTTTAATGATGCTGAACGTCAAGCTACTAAAAATGCTGGAAAAATTGCTGGTTTAGAAGTAGAAAGAATTATCAATGAACCTACAGCTGCTGCTTTAGCTTATGGGCTTGATAAACAAGATAAATTACAAACTATCTTAGTATACGATTTAGGAGGAGGAACATTCGACGTTTCAATTCTTGAATTAGGTGATGGTGTATTTGAAGTTAAAGCTACTAGCGGTAATAATAAACTTGGTGGAGATGATTTCGATGAAAAAATCCAAGAATATTTAATTAGTGAATTTAAAAAAGAACATGGTATTGATTTATCAAAAGATAAAATGGCTATGCAACGTTTAAAAGATGCTGCTGAAAAAGCGAAAAAAGATTTATCTGGTATGACAAAAGCAGAAATTAGTTTACCATTTATTTCCCAAACTGATGAAGGCCCAGTTCATTTAGAAACTTCATTAACAAGAGCTAAATTTGAAGACTTATGTCGTGATTTATTTGATTCAACATTAGAACCAGTTAGAAAATCATTAAAAGATGCTAAAATAAGTGCTTCTGATATTGATCAAGTTATCTTAGTTGGTGGTTCAACTCGTATTCCATATATTCAAGAATTAGTTAAAAAAGAATTAGGAAAAGAACCAAATAAAGGAGTAAATCCAGATGAAGTGGTTGCTATGGGTGCTGCTATTCAAGGTGGTGTTTTAACTGGTGAAGTTGATGATATCGTTTTACTAGACGTAACTCCACTATCATTAGGACTTGAAACATTAGGAAATGTTATGACTGTATTAATTCCAAGAAATACAACAATTCCTACAAGTAAATCACAAGTATTTAGTACAGCTGTAGATAATCAACCAGCCGTAGATATCCATGTATTACAAGGTGAAAGAAAAATGGCTGCTGATAACAAAACTTTAGGTAACTTCCAACTTACAAATATTCCGCCAGCACCAAGAGGAGTACCTCAAATCGAAGTTAAATTTGATATTGATGCTAACGGTATTGTTAATGTTACAGCTAAAGATTTAGGAACTAATAAAGAACAATCTATTACAATTACTTCTTCTACAAATTTATCTGATGATGAAATTGAAAAGATGATGAAGGAAGCTGAAGCAAACAAAGAAGCTGACGAAAAACGTAAAGCTGAAGTTGACGTTAGAAATGAAGCAGATAGTATGATTTATGCTACCGAAAAAGCTATTAAAGATTTAGGCGATAAAGTAGATAAAAAAGATAAAGAAGATGCTGAAGATAAAATTAAAGATCTAAAAAAAGCTTTAGAAGAAAAAGAAACCGATGTTGATGATGTTAAGAAGAAAACTGAAAGCTTAAATGAAGTTGCTATGAAGTTAGCTACAAAAGTTTATGAAGAAGCTGCTAAAGAAAATCAAGCTAATGCTTCAACTGATGAAGTAGAAGAAAAAGATGGTAAAAAGAAAAAATCTAAAAAAGACGATGTAGCAGAAGCTGATTACGAAGAAAAATAAAGATGAGTTTAAGGGTTCTAGGAAACTAGAACCTTTGCTTAGATGAAAGGGATTATTATGAGCAAAACATATGAAAATAGAGCTGAAATACCAAATGAGTACAAATGGGATTTATCTTTGATATTAGATATCAATAAGCTGGATGAATATATAAAGCAAATAAATGATTTAATTGATAAATTAGCTGGTTTTGAAAATCATATTTTAGATAGTAGTGATACTTTATTAGAATTTTTAGAAACTGATAAAGAATTAGATTTATTAAGTACTAAATTATATTTATATGCTCAATTAGATTGTGATACTAATACGAAAGATGCTAAGCGCCAAGCACTAAAAATGCAAACAACTAAATTATTTGAAACAATGGGTAATAAATTATCTTTTATAACTCCGGAACTTCTTACTAAAGATTTAGATTATGTAAAAAAACTTCTTGAAGAAAAAGAAGAATTAAAAAAATATAATTTTTATTTTGAAGAGTTATATCGAGAAAAAGATCATATTCTAAGTAAGGAAAGTGAAAAACTGCTTAGTTTAACATCTCCGCTATTAAAAGGAGCAAAGAATGCTTATTACAATTTGTGTAATGCAGATAGTATTTTTGGAGAAGTAGAAGATGATAATGGAAAATCGGTAAAACTAACGGAAAGCAATTACGTTAGTTTAATGAGTTCACAAAAACAAGGAGTAAGAAAAAATGTTTTTGAGGAGTATTATAAATTTTATAAAAATCATAAAAATACTTTAGGAAATTTTTATGCCCAAAAAATAAAAGAAGATTTCTTTATTAGTAAAGCTCGTAAGTATAAATCACCTTTAGAAATGAGTTTGTATTTTGATAATATTAAACCTGATTTGTATACGCATTTAATTAAACAAGTACATAAATATTTACCATTAATGTATCGTTATTTGGAATGTCGGAGAAAAGAATGCAAATTAGATAAAATGCATATGTATGATATGTATTATAATCCGATTATAAATAAAGATAAAAAATATACCTTTGAAGAATCAAAAGCAATTGTTAGAGAAGCGTTAAAACCTCTTGGCGAAGAATACTTAGAAAAATTAGATAAACAATTTAATAATAGATGGACTGATGTATATCCAAGTGATGGAAAAAAATCTGGAGCCTACCAATGGTCTTATTATGGGGTGCCTACTTATGTTTTATTAAATCATACTGACGATTTAAAATCAGTAGAGACTTTAGCTCATGAATATGGTCATGCAATGCATACAGCATTTTCTTGTGAATATCAAGATTATATTTACCATAGTTATCCGATTTTCTTGGCTGAAATAGCATCAACTGTAAATGAAGTGTTACTATTTGATTATATGTATAATCATACTGACGATAAGATGGAAAAGAAAGCAATGATATTAGATTTATTAGATCGTTATAGAACAACTATATTTAGACAAACTATGTTTGCTGAGTTTGAAATGATTGCTCATGATAAAGAAGAAGAAGGTATAGCGCTAACGGAAGAAGAATTATCTACAACTTATTATGAATTAAATAAATTATATTTTGGTGAAGATGTTGTAAGTGATGATGCAATCCGTTATGAATGGATGCGTATTCCGCATTTTTATACGCCATTTTATGTATATAAATATGCAACCGGATTAATTAGTGCTGTTTCGATAGTTCATTCAATTTTAAATAATGAAGATAACGCTAAAGAAAAATATCTTAAATTCTTAAGTAGTGGAGGAAGCGACTATCCTGTTGAAATATTAAAAACTGCTGGAATTGATATAATGAGCGAAAAACCATACGAGGACGCATTTAAATATTTTGAAGAAAAATTGAAAATTTTGGAAAGTAGTGAATAATTTATTACTTACAAGGATTGGAGTGTAACTAATGAATAAAAAAGATTATTATGAGGTGTTAGGGCTATCTAAAGGAGCCTCTGATGAAGAGATAAAAAGAGCATTTAGAAAATTAGCTAAACAATATCACCCTGATGTGAATAAAGAACCTGGGGCGGAAGAAAAGTTTAAGGAAATTGGTGAAGCCTATGCTGTATTATCCGATCCGCAAAAGAAAGCGTCTTATGATCAATATGGTCATGCGGCCTTTTCTAATGGATCTGGTGGAGCTGGCTTTAGCGGCTTTAATATGGATGATATTGATTTAGGAGACATCTTTGGAGATTTATTTGGCGGTGGATTTGGATTTAATTTCGGAGGAAGTAGAGGAAGAAATTCTAATCGTCCAATTAAAGGAGAAGATAGTTTAGTCAAAATCAATTTAACTTTTGAAGAAGCAGTATTTGGGTGTAAAAAAGAAATTAAACTTGATCTAAATGAAGAGTGTAAAAAGTGTCAGGGTAAAGGTGGCTTTGATGAGCATACTTGTTCAACCTGTAATGGGCATGGTAGAGTTGTAAGTCAACAAAACTCTTTGTTTGGAGTATTTCAAACGCAAACAACTTGTCCAGATTGTCGTGGTAAAGGAAAAGTATTTAAAGAAAAATGTTCTGAATGTCGGGGAAATGGTCAAGTAAAAGCGATGAAAGAAATTACTATAACAATTCCAGAAGGTGTAGATAATGGGATGCAACAAAGAATTTCTGGTAAAGGTTCTGCTGGATTGAATGGAGGGCCTAATGGTGATATCTATATTGAGTTTAAAGTGAAAGATCACGATATATTTGAAAGAGATGGAGAAGATATTTATCTAGAAGTTCCCCTTACTATTACAGAAGCGGTACTAGGATGTAAAAAAGAAATTCCTACTTTGACCGGAAATGTTATTTTAGATGTTAAAGCTGGTACGCAAAATTTAGAGAAAGTTAAGTTAAAAGGTAAAGGCGTTAAACATGTCAATTCGTCCAGTAAAGGTGATATGTTTGTAGTATTTAATGTTGTAATTCCTAGTAAGTTAAATCGTAAGCAAAAAGAATTGTTTAAAGCACTTCATGAAACTGATTTAGATGATGAAACTGAGTTTAAAAAATTTAAAAAATATTTATAGATGAGAATTCTCATCTTTTTTAATTTACACTTGTAAATTAAGATAAGACAAGGTAATATATTATTACTGATTTTAAGGAGTTATTAAAATGAATATAATAAATAAAAAAGGAAAAATAGATTTTAGCTTATTAAAAGAAGCTATTAATGCTTTATATATTGGCAAAGGTATTATTGTGTTAGAACCAATGAGTGTAACAAATTGGTATTTATTATGTGGTTTCCTTAAAAAAATTGAAAATGTTTGCTGTTTTTCTTTAAATTATCATAACGAAAAAAGAGTGGTATTAAGATATATTGTTCCGGGAAGGAAAAATGATTTTAAAAAATTACATGAATTGGCTATTTATAATTATGAACAATGTAATTTTGAGACCGCTAAAATTTTGTTTAAACGATTATTATCATATGGAGGACCTGATTATAAATCTTATGCGAAACTAGGAATGTGTTATTTACAATTAAACGATTATTATAAAGCCTTAGAATGTCTTATGGTAGCAGATGATTTATCTTTCAAAGAAACAAACAACCATATGTACGTAGATTATGTGGAACGTATTCAAAAATTAGTAGAAGCAAAGGAACCAAGAAATATTAAATTGTTAGCTCTAGCGATAGATGCAACAAATCATTATGGAATTAATAATTTAATTGATATAGTTAATTTAGTTTCGGGAACTAATATGGATTTATCCAGTGCTTGCTTGATATTTGGACTTAATTATACTCAAACTTCAATTGTCAAGTTAATATTAGCTCAACAATGTTATTGTAATAATATGGAAGATTATGGGGAAGCGCTCACAGTTCAAGTTGAAAAGAGTGGAACTAATAATAAGAAGTTATTAGTACTTTTAGATAAAACTTTCGAACTTAAAGACGATTTACCAGAAAAGATTCCTGCGCGAATTAGGGTTAATTTAAATAATAAGAATATAGTGGAATAGAAAGTAAATATTTGTTTACTTTTTTTGTTGAAATAATAATTGACTAGGCTTTTTTAATGTTTTATACTTTAGACAGGAAAGTAGGGAGATTGTTTCATGAAAAAAATTGGAGAATTTATAAAAAAGCACAAATTAATTTTTGGAGGTATTTGCTGCTTAGCTGTTGCTACAATTTTATTTTTTATTTATTTTACTGCAATTGATAAAAAAGAAGATGTTTTAACTGATAAAGGAAAAGAAAATGTTCAAGAAGTTATTAAAGAACCAGACAATGTTTCAAATGATGATGAAATTCAAGAAAAATTACCAGATGCTCCGGCAAAAGACACAAAAAAACTTTTAAAATCAATGAAAGAAGTTGAGGTTAAGTCTGTAACGGCAGATACAATTACTCTTTCTAACGATGTTAATGTAAAAAAAGGAGAGAAAATTGCAGTTTGGGTATATTCAGAGCCAAAATTTTTAGGCTATTTTGAAGTTATGGTTAAAAATGGGGAGAAATTTATTAAAGGGTTAGCGGATGCTCTTAAAAACATTTCAGTTGAAGCTGGAGATCATAATATTGCTTTAGTTTCTGAAAAAGGAAAAAATATTGGTTATATTGATATTTATATAAAAAAATCTGGTGAAATAAAAGAATATACAACAGACACTGAGGAGAAAAAAGAAGAACCAAAACAAGAAGATACTATTAACGAAGAATCAAAAAATAGAGAAACAAAGGAAATAAAAGAAGAAAAAGAAATTTCTTTTAAAACTGAAACTATAGATGAAGTAAATATGCTAAAAGGAAAAAAAGAAGTTGTACAAAAAGGAGTAAATGGTACAAAAGAAATAACTTATAAAATAACATATGAAAATGGTAAAGAAATTTCTCGTGAAAAAGTTTCAGAAAAAATTACTAAAGAAGCTATTGGTCAAATAGAAAAGGTCGGAATTAGCGATTTTAATATAAATACGGATTTTATCGAGGGGATGATGCTCGGATATATATGTACTGAAGAGGAGACTTTTATAACCCCTGATGGTTTAAAAAGTTGTAATGATGAACTTAATTTGAGTGAATTTTATTCAACAAATATAAGTGGACAAGATTATGTTATAAAATTTGCTGGGGATAGTAATATTAAAGCATTTAAAATTGAAAAAGTAGGAGATTTTTTGTATTCAGGGACTTATAAAGGAATTTTATATTATTTTGACGGTAGAGCTGGTGATGGTGAAAAAGCAGCTTTAACTATTGAGAAATGTAATGATTATGGTTTAAGTTGTGGAGCTTGGTAATAATAATTTAAAAAAAGAAAAGACTATTGAAAAAAATTCAATAGTCTTTTTTATAAATTATTTCAATAAATTAAATACTTCGTTAACATCAATGTTTTGTTCGTTATTATTTGGAATAATGTGTAAATGATAATGTTTGATTTCTTGAACACTACCATAATTTACGACTAGACTATATCCATCTTGGTTAAGCTTAGCCATAATTCTATTTCCTAAATCTTGGGCAACTTTATAAATATGATCAAGTACTTCAATAGGAAGTTTGGTATAATCTTCATAATGTTTTTTAGGGATAATTAAAGTGTGCCCTTTACTTCTTGGATTAATATCTAATGTGGCTATAACCCAATCATCTTCATAAATGATGTTGCTAGGTATTTCCTTATTAATAATTTTACAAAATATACAATTCATTTTTTATCACCATTAAAATTATAGCAAAGATGTCATTAAATTTCAATTTAAGTGTACTTTTGTCTAGTAGTTGCATAAATTAAACTAGAGGAGGATTAAAATGGCTAATTATAAAGAAATAGTAACCAAAGCTGTGGTGGGAAAAGCCAAAAAAATAAGCCATAATGATTATAGCTTGAAAACAGAAGAGGTGCCAAATACAGTTTTAGGCTGTTGGGTAATTAATCATACTTTTAATGGGCATAATAATAATGGTAGTGTTTTATTAAATGGTAGCTTTGATATAAATGTCTGGTATTCTTATGACAATGATACAAAAACATCAGTTAGTACTCAAAGATTTAATTATAGTGACCAAATGAATGTAAGGTTAAAAGATAATGCTAATTTAACTAATGCATCGGAAATTATTGTGCGAAGTTTAAAACAACCAACTGTGACTGATGTGAAAATAGCAGATGGTCTTGTAAATCTTAATGTTGAAAAAGAACTGGGTGTAGAAATTGTTGGAGACACTAAATTAAAAGTAAGTGTAGAAGAAGATGAAGATGAATACGAGGTTATTGAAGAATATATTGCAGATAACGATGTTGATGGCAATATTGATGATATAAACGAAAATTTCTTAGATTAGTGTTAACCTAAAAAGGTTGACACATTTTGCCTGCTGTGATATAGTAGTAACGTATTAAAGGAGGAAGAACTATGGCAGTTAAATTAAGATTAAAAAGAATGGGATCTAAACAAAAACCTTTTTATAGAGTTGTAGCAGCTGATTCAAGAAGTCCACGTGATGGTAGATTTATTGAAACTGTAGGTACTTATAATCCAATTAAGAATCCTGCTGAAATTAATATTGATGAAGAAAAAGCTTTAAAATGGTTAAATAATGGAGCTATCCCAACTGATACAGTTAAAAATTTATTTTCTAAAGCTGGAATTAATGCTAAATATGCTGAATCTAAAGTAAAAAAAGCAGGTAAATAATTATGAGTTTAGTAGAATTTACTGAGTATTTAGTAAAAAGTATAACAAAGAATCCTGATATGGTAAAAGTTTCATCATTTGAAAGTGATGAAGATGTAACAATGTTAGAAATAATTGTTGATCCAGAAGATAAGGGTGCTGTTATCGGAAAAAATGGAAAATGTGCTAATGCTATTAGAACCTTAGTTCAAGCTCAAGCATATTTAAATGATAAGAAAAAAGTAAAAATTAATATCGATTCATTTTAACATGTCAAATGACATGTTTTTTTGTGTAAATTAATAAAATTTAATGGTAATAATTTGTTAAAAATTAATTTTTAAAGTATAATCATAATAGATATTAATTTGACTAGAGGATAAAGAAAGAGTATACTTTTACTAGTGTAGTTAATAATGGAGGTATAAAATGAAAACAAGAGTAATAAGTGCAATAGTAGCATTAGCAATAGTTGTTCCATTACTTATTTTAGGGAGAGAATATTTTGCGTTAGGTGTAACGATAATTGGTTTAATTGGTTATCGAGAATTATTAAATCTTAAGTGTAATAAAAATAAAATGCCTATTTTAATTCAAATTATTGGAATGATTTGTGCGGTATTTTTAATTTTATCGCAAAGCGAAGCTTATTCTATTTTATTTGGATTAACTTATAAGGGATTGGCTATTACATCATTAGCTTTACTAATTCCTTTAATATTTTATAAGAAAGAGACTTATAATAGTAAAGATGCTTTATATATGATTGGGATAACTACTTTAATTGGATTAGTGTTTAACAGTTTTATTTTAGTTAGAGCATTTGGTTTATATAGATTTATTTATTTAATGTTAATTACTATATTAACAGATACTTTTGCCTTTATAGTAGGTAGTTTAATTGGGAAACATAAATTGTGCCCAGCAGTTAGTCCTAAAAAATCATGGGAAGGCAGCATTGCTGGAAGTTTATTAGGAACTTTTATTGCTAGTACTTTTTATCATTATATGGTAAGTCCAGTATCTATAAAAATAATTCTTATTACCTTAGTATTATCTGTTTTAGGTCAAATGGGAGATTTAGTATTTAGTCGTATAAAAAGAGATAACGAAATTAAAGATTTTTCTAATATTATGCCTGGTCATGGAGGAATATTAGATCGATTAGATAGTTTAATTTTTGTTGTTTTAGGATTTTTACTAATATTTAGTAGTTTATAGGAGGAAAAAATATGTGGATTGTAACATTATTATTATTTGTTTTAATTCTTGGAATTATTGTTTTAGTTCATGAATTTGGACACTTTATTTGGGCAAAGATTTTTAAAGTACATATTTATGAATTTTCGATTGGAATGGGTCCAAAAATATTTTCGAAAAAAGGAAAAGATAAAATAGATTATAGTATAAGAGCTTTTCCAATTGGCGGATTTGTTTCAATGGCTGGAGAAGTTTATGCTGATGATGATAAAGTAAAAAAAGAAGATTTGATGTGTAATAAACCTTGGTATGCTAGAACAATGATATTGCTTGCAGGAGTTATAAATAATTTTATTTTAGCGTTAGTTTTATTATTTGTATATGCTTTAATTTGGGGAGCTACACCTACTGAACCGATTATAGGAGAAGTTTTAGAAAATTATCCAGCTGCTCAAGCAGGTTTAAAAGCTGGTGATGAAATCATTAAAATAAATGGACAAAAAGTTTCGTCATGGGATGCAGCTCAATTAGTTTTGGTTTATAAAAATAATAAAAATTATACAGAATTTGAAGTATTACGAGAAGATGGTACTACTGATACAATTAAAGTATCTCCAATAAAAGAAGCTGATGCTGAAACTGGCGAAGAAAGAATGGTTTTTGGATTCTCGGTTGATACAAAAATAGAAAAAGGGTTTATATCTAGTTTAAAATTTGCATTTGCTAAATTTGGTAGTGTCTTTGATTCAATGAAATTAACTATTAAAGGATTATTTACAGGAAAGATTTCTCTAAATTCATTATCAGGACCGGTAGGAATTTATCAAGTAGTTGATCAAGGGGCTAAGTTAGGTATTTCGTACATTATTTATCTAATCGCTTTCTTATCAATAAATGTTGGATTCATAAATGTGTTACCATTCCCAGCATTTGATGGTGGAAGAGTATTATTTATTATTATTGAAAAGATTAAGGGAAGTCCAATTAATGCTAAAATTGAAAATGCTTTTCATACGATTGGTTTCTTGCTATTAATGGCTTTAATGATATATATTACGTATCGAGATATTTTAAATCTATTTATAAAATAAATTATTTATGTTAAAATTAATTTGGATGTCCTCATAGCTCAGTTGGATAGAGTGGTTGCCTCCGACGCAATAGGCCGGCAGTTCGAATCTGCCTGAGGACACCAGATTGATAGGAAACTCGAACTATTTGAAGTTCGAGTTTTAAAATACAAAAAAAGAGTTATTTATAATAACTTCAAATCAACTAAAATGACATTTTAGTAACACACTACGCTATTGGCAGAAATAACGGTGTGAAAAAGGGAAATTCCTTTTTTAAACCCTTTTAAGCATAATTTTAGCAAGGCATAAAGCCAAGCAAAATTATGTTTTTTAGGTGAAATTTTTATTTTGAAATACCTTTATTATTTAATTTGTCATTAAAAGAAGAAAAATCTAAATAATCATAATAATTTAAAATTTGACTGGCAGTTTTACCGCTTTTAACATCAAAGTAAAATTCATTACTATAACTTTGTCCAACTCTAATTCCTAAATCAGTTTGAAATGGTATTAATTTGATATTTTCAGGACAATTATTTTTTAAATATTCTAACATTTTATTTGTATCGGTGTAATTGCCGTTTCGTATATTATCATATCCAGTAACTATTGCATATTCTATAACTATATCTTTATCGATTGGTAATGTTTTTAACATATCTGAAAGTAATGCTATTTTATTATCACCAGCAGCGTGTCCAACAATTCCCCATTTGTTTTTCCTATCATAAAAAATTATTCCATCACAAACTGCTAATCCAACAGTTCCTATTATATTTTTATTACTGTCAGATATTATAAATTCATTCATTTCGGCGGTAGCAACATGTCTTGTTATTTCATTTAATATAGACAAAATTTGTTGATCAATATTGATTTTATTTCCGCTATTAATATAATCTTTCATTATATTACCTCGCCTTCACATAATACATTATATCTATCTTTATTATAACATTAATTTGTTATTTTTTTTAATATTTAATCAAAAATAAATTAATGAAGCGGAAATTTATGATCTAATTGACTTAGATATATTAATTCAAAAAGATATTATTATCAATGGATTAAGAAGAAAGGAAAAAAATATGGAAGAAAATAATAGATTTTTATTAGGTAAATACGCTGCGATACAAGAAACGGTTGTCAATTCTCCTATAGAAAAACGTACCGTAATTTCTAGGTATCCAGCCCCAACACAAGAAATAGTAAATATTAATAATACTGACACTTTTAGATTTAGTGTTGTTGCGAAACATATTGCTTCATTTACAATAATTCAATCAAATACAGAAACATTTCCCGAAAAATTTATTGTAAATTTTTTTGGTCCAAATTCTTCAGAAATAAGATTTGGTGGTTATATACAAGATAATGAAACATACAAATTTGGTGTTACAATCAAAGATAATGCTACAAGTGACCCTGTTAGTTATTTAAATATTAATATAACTCGGGATGATTATGAAAAAATAAAAGAAGTTTGTGAAATGTCAGTAAAAAATTCAAACGAACAATTTTCTGTTCAATTGTATCTTGAACTGTTAAATTCACTTAATATTAAGCATTTTGATGAATTAGGTAATTTATTTGGAGATAATGCTACTTTAAAAAAGTAAATAATTTAGTTTTATGTTTTATAAAAAATCTTTTATAATTTTTGATGCATTTTACTAAATTTGTAGTATAATTTAACTAGTTAGTAGTTATTACTACCTATGAAATTTACCTTGTGGTTATTATACTTCCACCAAAAGGGCACCAAATGATACTTAAACACACTTTATAAAGGTGTGTTTTTATGTTGTTGTATCTCAAATACAAATAATAAATTTGTATAACATTGTAAAGTGTTTAAAAGAAGATTATTATTATCTTTTTGGATTTAATTTTGATTTTTATTATGATATAATAACTTCAGCGAGGTGTTATAAAAATGAAAAATAATGCTATTACTAGTAGAGATGTTGATTTTGCTAAGTGGTATACGGATGTTGTAAGCGCTGCTAGCCTAGCTGCTTATTCGTCTGTAAAAGGGTGTACTGTAATTGAACCAAACGGATATGCAATTTGGGAAAAAATGCAAGAAATCTTAGATAAAAAGTTTAAAGAATTGGGACACGTTAATGTACAATTACCTTTATTAATACCTGAGAGTTTATTAAAAAAAGAATCGGAATTAGTTGAGGGTTTTGCCCCAGAAGTGGCCTGGGTTACTCATGGTGGTGCTAAAGAATTAGAAGAAAGATTATGTATTCGCCCAACTAGTGAAACAATGTTTTGTGATTATTATAAAGATCATGTTAAATCTTATCGTGATTTACCAAAATTATATAATCAATGGTGTAATGTTTTAAGATGGGAAAAAGAAACTAGACCGTTTTTAAGAAGTAGAGAAATATTATGGCAAGAGGGTCATACTATTCATAGTACAAAAGAAGAAGCTGTTAGAGAAACTGATCAAATGATGGAAGTTTATAAATGGTTTCACCATGAAATTTTAGCAATTCCTTCAATAACTGGTATTAAAACAGAAAAAGAAAAGTTTGCTGGTGCTGAATATACATTAACTAATGAAGCTTTGATGTATAATGGAGTTGCATTACAGGATGGTACAAGCCATTATTTTGGTCAAAAATTTGCTGAAGCTTATGACGTTAAATTTTTAAATAAAGAAAATAAGCAAGAGTATATTTACCAAACATCTTGGGGAACTACGACGAGAATGATCGGGGCATTAATTATGGTTCATAGTGATGATTATGGATTAGTTTTGCCACCAAGAATTGCTCCTAAGCAAGTTGTGATTATTCCGATAGGAAAAGATGATGAAATAGTTAATTTATCTAATGAATATGCTACTAAGTTAAAAGAAGCAAATATAGCTTGTTATGTTGATTTAACTGATAAATCACCAGGATTTAAGTTTGCAGAATCTGAAGTAAATGGTATTCCTGTACGAATTGAAATTGGGAAAAGGGATTTAGAAAATAATAAAATAACTTTTGCTAGACGAGATACTAGAGAAAAGATAATTGAGTCTAAAGATATTGATGTAGTAGGATATGTACAAGAATTATTAGAAACTATTCAAAATGATATGTATAAAAGAGCGGTTGAAAGAAGAGATGCTTTAACATTTACAGCTCATAATTTAGAAGATATGGAAAAAATATTAAATACTCAACCAGGATTTATTCATGGTGATTGGTGTGGAGATGAAGCTTGCGAATTAAAAATAAAAGAAATTCGTGGCTGTAAATCTAGATGTATCATGGAAAATGATCCGTTAGTAGATGGTAAGTGCGTATGTTGCGGTAAAGAGGCGACTAAGCATGTTATTTGGGGTATCCAATACTAATAAATTGTAAAAAAAAGACAATACTATAAGTAGGAGAAGTAAAATGAAGTCACATAAAGAAAATAAAAATACATTTATAGAAAATTTTCTTATTTTGCTTTGTTCAATATTTGTAGTAAGTTGTCTTTTTATTTTGAACAAAAATAATTTTAAAGAAAAAAATGAAATAGAAACATTTGTTGAACCGACCGTTTCGGTGGATAGTGGTGCAGAAATTAATGAAGTTATAAGTGATTATATAACTAAATTAAATGTACAAGTTATTATCAATGATTATAAAAGCAAATATAATGTTCAAAGTTATTATATTTTGGATGATAAGATTCTAATATTTTTAGTGTATGATGAAGTTCAAAGTGTTTATACAAGTATTATATTAGATTACTCTAAAGGAGAAGAGTTAGATGTTACAAGTCTTTTAAAAGAAGAAACAAAGGAGGAATTTTGGAATAAAGTTAATGAATTATTATATTTAAAATATCCTAAATTTATTGCAGATGTTTTAACAACAGAAGAAGGCAATATTGCATATGAAATAAAAGAAAATGAAATGATATTACGCTTTTCCGGCTATACTTTTGAACCAGAATATAATAAAGAAATATATTTAAAAGTTAATTATAATGAAATAAAAGATTATTTAAATTTTGCTTATAAGCTAGATGCTGAATATGAAAATGAAAATGGTTTTTATTATGATAAAAATAAGACTACGATAGCTTTAACATTTGATGATGGACCGAATGGCGAAAAAACTAAAGCTATTTTACAAGCTTTAACGGATAATAAAATGCGTGGCACTTTCTTTATGGTTGGAAATAAAATGAGTTATCAAGCTGATATAATTAATGAAATTATTAGTTTGCAAAATGAAATTGGATCACATACTTATTCTCATATTAATATGAAGCGAGTAAAGGTGGGTAAAGTGACAGAGGAGCTTACAAAAACTAATGATTTGTTTAAGAATATTACGGGTCAAAATATTAAATTAGTAAGACCTCCATATGGGGCTTACAAAAAGGAGTTAATAAAAGATTATCCTTATTCTTTTGTTTTATGGAATATTGATACTAACGATTGGCGGTATCATAACGTTGAATATTTAACTAATTATATTTTGGATAATGCAGCTGATGGTAATGTTATTTTAATGCATGATTCTTACGCAACTTCTGTCGAGGCCATTCAAAAAGTGTTACCGATTTTGTATACTAAAGGTATTCAAGTGGTAACTATATCAGAATTAGCAGCCTTAAAAGGTTATAATTTAGAAGACGGCAAAGTTTATCATAGTTTTAAATAATTCCTGTTTCAACATCTTCGTTTTGATCGATTTCAAAAATTAAATAGATAATTCCACCGATAATAAATAAAATAGCAGCAATTAGTTTTATATTTAATGTAAGAACTCTTTTTTTAGAAACGTTGTTTCTTAAAGTAGATAAATCTTCATATAAAAGACTAGCAAAATATAGATATATAAAAAGAGATACTGTAAAAATACAAACATTAATAGTTTTGTATTTTTTTTCAGCATCCTTATCTTTATGGGTGACAAACTTTCTTTCGTATGCATTGGAAAATAGGGCGGCAATAACAATAAAAAAATAGACTACCCAGATTAAGTCTTCGTTATTTATTCTTCTAAGTTGTCTATCTATGTTATTTATCATATTAAATAATATGATATTAAGTTTTATTTTATTTTTTTAGATAATCTTTTCTGAGCAATTATAAAGAATATGGAAAAGATAAATAAACCTCCTGCTAAAATCATTTCGGGGATAGAAATATCCGTAAGTAGATTATCGATAACTAAAAATAAGCTATACAATATTCCAATAATTCCAATAATTAATACTCTTTTTAATCTTTTTTCTTGCATAATTATACCTCTTTTTAAATTATAGCATAGATTTTATGACTTTTGTGATATAATTTTTTTGTGGGTGATTTTGTGTCTAAAGAAAGAAGTAAATTAGATATATATCAAGTTATTTGGTTATTTGGGTTAGGATGCTTGTTTGGCTATGTTTTAGAAACGGTATTTTATCTTTTGAAATATGGAAGTTATGTAAATAAACAAGGTTTAATTGTTGGACCATTTAAACCAATATATGGGGCTGGTGTTATTTTAATGACTTTTTTCTATTATAAATTAAAGAAAAGGAATATACCCAATACTTTTATTATGGGGATAGTAGTGGGAACTAGCTTTGAATATTTATGCAGTTTTTTATTGGAAGTTGTTTTTAAATCATATTTTTGGGATTATTCTACTTTTAATTACAATATAAATGGACGAATTTATTTACCTTATTGTATTATTTGGGGAATTGTTGCTGTCTTTTGGATATATGAGTTATATCCGCAATTTTTAAAAATTTACAATAGGCTTAAAAAGATAAATTATTTTAGATTTATTTCAGCTGGAATAGGGGCGTTTTTCTTAATTAATACTTTAGTTACAGGATTAGTTTTATTAAGACAAGGACATCGCTATAAAGATAATTTTGTTTTTAGAATAGTGGATAATTATTATACAGAAAATGAAATAAAAGAAAAATTTCCTAAGTTCAGACCAATAAGAAAATAATATTTTAAAAAATAGCTTTATTTTTTGAAAAAATGCTAATTTTTTCTTTTCTTTTTTGAATATTTATGATATATTGATAAGGCATAAGTGGTTATGGACTGTTAGCTCAGCTGGTAGAGCAACTGACTCTTAATCAGTGGGTCTAGGGTTCGAATCCCTAACGGTCCACCATTTATTTAAAAAAGTCTTGCATTATGGTCTTAAATAGGTTACAATGTAATAGGTCGTTACAAATGGGCTTGTAGCTCAGGTGGTTAGAGCGCACGCCTGATAAGCGTGAGGTCGGAGGTTCAAGTCCACCCAGGCCCACCATTTATTAAATGGCCCGTTGGTGAAGTGGTTCAACACACATGCCTTTCACGCATGCATTCATGGGTTCAAATCCCGTACGGGTCACCAATTAGAAAATAACAAGCGAAAGCTTGTTTTTTTGTTGTGTATTTTATTTTTAACATAAAAAAACCTTTCTAATGAAAGGATTTTCTTTTTAATGGCGGAGCAGGAGAGATTTGAACTCTCGCATCAGTTGCCCGATCTACACCCTTAGCAGGGGCGCCTCTTCAGCCTCTTGAGTACTGCTCCGTGACTACTTAATCATTTTACTATAATAGATTGATTAAGTCAAGCATTTAAAAAGTAGTTTAACAAAACTACTTTAATATTATACTTCTAATGTTATCAATATATGTATTCATTAATGTTAAATAATTTTCATTTTTTGATTCATCATCTTTAGAAAGCGTGTGCATGATATTTACATAAGTAATTTCGGCTTTGTATTCGTTTATTAAATTATTTATCAGTTCTGAGTTTTCTTCTCCTTTAGGCATTAGAATATATTTATATTTTTCATTTTTAAAATTATTTTTAATATTATTTAAATTATTTTCTGATATATTTTCAGTTTCGTCTAATGAAACTATTTCAAATCCATAATTTTCTAAATATTTAAACTTATTACTAGATACAACTAATGTTTGGGATTTACTATTTTCTTTAGCTTCCTTAGAAATACTTCTTAGTTCTGCATCCATTATTGATATTTCATCTTCCAACTTTTTATAGTTACTTTCAATAGTTCGAATTGTTTCTTGATTTTCAGTGTTTTTGATTAAATATTGTTTAATATTTTTAGCAAGCATTAAAAAGTTGTTTGGGGATAACCATATTTCTTCTAATGTATGCTGATAATTTATTCCGTTACTTGCATCAATGATTACTAATCTTTTATTATAATTTATAAAGTCTTTAGCAATTTCTTGTTCGTTTGTTAATCCGTTATAAATAAATATTTCACTATTGGCATATTCTTTAATTTGTTTTTTTGTCAGGCGATAGTTTTCTGTGTCAGCATCTAACGGGTAAATTGAATTAATATCATCCCTATCATATAAATAATTTGTGATAAAAGTAATTGGATATACTGTAGTATATATTTTACCTTTGCTAGCTTTATTATTAAAACAACCAGTCGTTAGTAATCCTATAAATAAGATTCCCAAAAATAATAATATTTTTTTCATTTAATTTTTCTCCTTCTTATTAGGTACTGGGTCATAACCAAAATCTCCAAATGGGCGACATTTTAATATTCTTTTTATCCCTAAGAAACTGCCTTTAAAAAAACCATAATTTTTTAATGCTTCAATAAAATAATGAGAGCATGTAGGATAAAAGCGACATTTACTATGACTTTTTAATGGTGTAATTTGATATAGTTTAATTAATTTAATCATTAGCCATGTCATTGTCTCACCTTTGATAATTGTACTATAAAACTTTTAAATTGTAAAATATCTTTTAAATTGATATAATATTTTTATAAATACTGATAAAGGGTGATACAAATGAACTTTTTAGAAAAATATGAAATATATATTCAGGATAAGAATCTTTTAAAGACTGCTCTTACGCATAGTTCTTATTCAAATGAACATAATGTCCAAAATTATGAAAGATTAGAATATTTAGGAGATGCCGTATTACAACTTATAATGAGTGAATATTTATATTTAAATACAGAAGCACCTGAAGGAGAAATGAGTAAAATTAGAGCTAGTTATGTTTGTGAAAATGCTTTGTTTGAGTATTCTAAATTGGTTGGAATAGACAAAGAAATCATTTTAGGTAACGGTCAAGCTAAAGATTTAAATGAAACGATTATTGCGGATTGTTTTGAAAGTGTTTTGGGAGCAATTTTTCTTGATCAAGGTTTTGAAGTTGCCAAAAAATATGTTTATCAAGTGGTAATTCCTTTTGTGGAAAGTAAACATGAGTTTTTATCTGATTATAAATCAGTATTACAAGAAATGGTTCAAACTGATCGTAAGTCATTAGAATATGTATTAGTTAGTGAATCTGGTCCCGCTCATAAAAAGAGCTTTGTAATCGAAGTGAAAATTGATAATATTGTTTATGGTGTGGGTCAAGGACGTAGTAAAAAAGAAGCAGAACAAAAAGCAGCATATGATGCTATTAAAAAATGTGTTAAAAAATAAGGTGATAAGATGTACTTAAAGGCTATAAAAGCATATGGGTTTAAATCATTTGCTGATAAATTAACTATCGATTTTGATAAAGATATTACTGCCATAGTTGGACCTAATGGATCTGGTAAAAGTAATATTGTAGATGCCGTTAAATGGGTTTTAGGAGAACAATCTGTAAAACAACTAAGAGCTACTGATAGTATGACTGATGTAATATTTTCAGGAAGTAAAACAAGGGATGGATTAACAAGAGCATCGGTTACTTTAGTATTTGATAATACTGATCATTATTTAAATTGTGATTTTGAAGAAGTAGAAATCAAAAGAATAGTTTATAAAACGGGGGAAAATGAATATTATTTAAATAATGTTAAAGTTCGTTTGAAAGATATTACGAATTTATTTTTAGATTCAGGAGCAGGAAGTGATTCTTTTAACATCATTTCTCAAGGTAGCGTGCAAGATATTATTAATAGTAAGCCGGAGGGAAGAAGAAGTATTTTTGAAGCTGCAGCTGGGGTTTTAAAATACAAGAAACGTAAAGAAGAAAGTCTTCGTAAATTGGAAAAAACAAAAGATAATATTAATACTGTTAATTTATTAATTGAAGAATTAAAACAAACAATTGAACCTTTAGAAAAACAAAGTAAGGTTGCTAAAATATACTTAGAAACTAAAGCTAATTTAGAAAATTTAGAAATATCTTTAACAGCCCAAGAAATTAGTAATTTGAAAGAACAAGAATTGAGTTTAAAAAGAGATATTCAAATCTATGAGAATGATTTATTAAAATTAGGGACAATTACCAGTAGTGATGCTGCAACAATTGAAACATTAAAAGTTGAATCTTTAAAGATAGAAGAAGAAATTAATAGATTAAACGATGAATATTTGAAAATAACAAATTTGTTAGCAGATAAATTAAGTCAAAAGCAAGTTATGTTAGAACGTCAAAAATATGAAGTTTCAAAAGAAAAAGTTGAAAATAGTTTAATTGAGTTAAAAGAACAAGAATTAAATTTGAAAAAACATATTTCTTTGGATGATAAAGAAATAAATAATTTGGAACAAGAAAAACAAAAATATGAAAAAGAAAAAGAAGTAGTTCAAAATGATTATTTAAAAGCTAAAGTAAATAAAAGCAATTTATATAATGATTTAGTTGTTTTAAATAAGAAGAATATGACCATTAAAAACGAAATTGAAGCGTTAGAGTTTGCTATTTCAGCAGATAATAAAGTGCCGGTGGCTGTAAAAGCCGTTTTAAATCGTCAGATGTCAGGTATTTATGATCGAATTGGCAGATTAATTAATGTTAAAGATGAGTATTTAAATGCTATTGATGTGGCTTTAGGAGCAAGTTCTAATTTTATTGTAGCTGAAGATGAAGCGGTTGTAAAATCGGCAATATTTTATTTAAAAACGGCTGGTAAGGGTAGAGCAACATTCTTTCCTTTATCAGTAATAAAACCACGTTACATAGATCATGAAACTTTAATGATGCTTAAGGGTGAAACTGGCTTCATTGATGTAGCAGCTAATTTGGTTTCTTATGATAATAAATTTATAAATATTATCGAAAATCAATTGGGAAATGTTATCGTTGTAAGTGATTTGGATGCTTTAAATAGAATTGGTAAAATAATAAATTATCGTTATCGTATAGTTTCTTTAGATGGAGAAATATTGCATAGTGGTGGTTCAGTTACCGGAGGAAGTTTAAAAACTAGTGATTCAGTAAATTACGATAAACAAAAACTTAAATCTTTAAAATCTCAAGCTGAAGAAATTGAAAAAAATTATTTAAAATATCAATTAGATTTAGATAATTTAGAGAAAAATATTATTGAATTAGAAAATAAGGTTAATGGATTTAATCAAGAAATTTTGATGGTTAATCAAAAGTTAACGATTATTAAAGAAAAAAATATGAGTGACAATGAAAAATTAAAACTAATTCAAAATGAAATTGTTGGTATGACTAGTTTAAATGCTGATAAAACTAATGAAGAAGTTTTAAAAATAATTGATGAATGTAATGAACTTGAGACTAATAAAAAGATTTTAGAAAAAGATTTAACAGATTTTAAAAATAAACGAAGTGACTTAAATGATTTAATTAGTAAACAAGAATTAGAAGCTAAACAAAATAGAAGTGAATATAACGAGATTCAAAAACATATTTATGAAAATGAGTCTTCTATTGGTAAAATTGAAGTTAAACTAGAAAATTACTTAAATACGCTTAGTGAAAATTACAATATTTCTTATGAAAGAGCTTTAGATGAATATTATTTAGATGTTTCTGTAGAAGAAGCTAGAAAAAAAATTGTTAGTTATCGTAAAAGTTTATTTGATCTTGGTGAGGTAAACACGGGGGCAGTTAAAGAGTATGATAGATTAAAAACAAGATATGATTTTTTAACTGCTCAAAAAGAAGATTTGGATAATTCATGTGAAAGCTTACTACAAATGATAAGTGACATGGATGAAATTATGATTGAGAAGTTTAAAGAAAGTTTTGATAAAATTAATAATGAATTTCATGAAACATTTAAAAAGTTATTTAAAGGTGGAAAAGGTTATTTAAAATTAACTAATCCAGATGATTTGCTTACTACAGGAGTTGATATTATTGCTGAACCTCCTGGAAAAAAATTAAACTCAATTGCATTATTAAGTGGAGGAGAAAAAACCTTAACAGCGATAGCTTTATTATTTGCAATCTTAAATGTTAAAACGGTTCCGTTCTGCATTTTTGATGAAGTAGAAGCGGCATTAGATGAACTTAATGTAGCAACTTTTGGGGAATACTTAAAAGCCAAGAAAGACAAGAGTCAGTTTATTTTAATTACCCATAAGAAAAAGACTATGGAATATGCTGATGCGTTATATGGAATTACTATGCAAGAATCTGGAGTAAGTAAGATAGTTAGTGTTAAATTAGAAGATTAGAGCTTAGGCTCTTTTTCTTTTATACTAGATTACTATCTTGATATTCTAATTTAAATTAAATATAATATTTATATATTCAGGAGGTACTTTATGAGAAAAATTTGTGATAATTATGATATCCTTTTTAAGGAACCATCTCAAATTAATCACATGTTGTTATTACATCCGTTATTAATACAAGATGAAATGAAAAAAATTGCGAGATATAGTCCGTTTTATGTTTTAGAAGAAAATGGTATAAAAAAGGATGTTTTAATTTTTAAGAGTCCAATGGACACATCAGAAATCAATGAGGAAAGAAAATTTTATATTCCTAAGAATATTCCGATGCTAATAGGTGGTTTAAAAGGACAATATTATATTGAATCATCAGAATGTGGTTATAAAATAGTGGAAAAAAGTACTGGTAAGGTTTTAGTTATGGGATATAACTTAAAATATTTAGGAAAGGCTGCTGCGTTGTTAGATGATTTTATAATTACTAAAAATACAATAATGCTTGATAATGGTCAAGTAATAGTTGAAGAGGCAGCCGATTGTTTAATTATAACTTCAAAACTTCCTCGCGGTTATTATAATTATGTGGTATATGATTCTGAAGGTAAATGTATTTTAATTACAGGTGATGGTAGCAGTTATTATCCAAAAGATGCGATAGATCAAGCTATGGAAAATGCTCCGAAAATTAATATGCCAAAGCTTCCCAAAAATGTTACTTTATACGAACAAATGATAATTAATTGTTTAAAAGACAAGGAAGAATTAAAAGAATGTAAAGCTGAAAATTTATTTGATATTGTAGGATATTTGTCTCAAAATAATATAGAAATAGTTCTAGATTTGAAAACATTAAGTGTTTATAAAGTAGATTATGATAGATTTTTTAATAAAACTAAATCTCAAGCAAAACAAGGTGGGTTAAAATTAAGTAGAAGTCTATCCAATTTAAAAAATAAAGCAAATTTTGGAAAAAAATAGCATAAAAAAAGAGTTACAATTTTGTAACTCCTTTTATATTTCTCGCATAGTTTGGCGATCTTTAAATGGATTTTGTTTGTCTATTTTATCAATGAATAATATGCCGTCTAAATGATCTATTTCGTGTTGAAAAGCTACTGATAATTCTTCTCTAGCTCTAAAAGTATATAAATCACCATTTTCATCATATGCTTCAACAGTAATTCTGGCATGCCTTGGAACGATACCTTCAGTTTCACGATTAACACTTAGACATCCTTCACCTTCGCCGACAAAAATTTTTTCTTCACTCATGCTAATAATTTTTGGATTTATAACAACATATTTTTCAAATTTTCCTTCGTCATATTCATTTACAATAACAAAAATCCTTTTTAAACTACCTAATTGAGGAAAGGCAAGTCCCATTCCAGCTCTTAAATTATATTTTTGATTATATTCTTCTATTTGACTCATTTCTAAGTAAGTTAGTGCATCTTGAATTAATTTTTTATCTTCATTTGATAAAGGAAAAGTAACTTCTTTACTTTTTTCGCGTAATAATTTATCTTTTTCATCTAATATTTTGATATTTGGTAACTTCATAAACTACCTCCAACAACAGGTATTGTATCAGAAAAATATAAAAAAAGGAAGAATAACTTCCTATTTAAGAGTATTAGTTGTTATTTGAACCCCAAGACCATCCAGCTCCGATGATTATTACTAATAAGATGAATAATACGATCCAAATAGCTGCTCCGATACCATATCCACTAGTATATCCAGCATAAGTTGGGCAGCATTGTCCTTGGTATCCACCATAGCCTCCGCCATAGTAGCCATTATTTCCATAATAATACATATTTAACCCTCCTTTATGTATCTACTATAATTTATTAAACAAGAGGCGTTTTTGACATTAAAAAAACCTAATTTTTTGAAATTGTTTCAATATTTTCAATTCTATGATATGATTTATAATAGGTGAGATAATATGAAGAAGATGCTTTCTAGATGTGATAAGCCATTACTTTTAATGATGTTTATGTTTAGTATATTTGGATTAATTATGATATTTAGTGCTTCAAGTGTTTCAACTGTTTTAAGATATCACGTTTCACCATATCATTTTTTTATTAGGCAAGCAATTTTTTTGATAATTAGTTTTATTGCTGGATTTTTCGTTATTTTAAATGTTCCGACGAAAAAGTATAAATATTTTTCTCATATCCTTGTTATTGGGATTATAGTTGCGTTAATTGGACTTTTTGCTTATGGAAAGTTAACTAATAATGCGCTTAGTTGGTATAGTTTTGGACCTATAAATTTACAACCTAGTGAATTTGCTAAAACAATAATAATTATTTTTATGGCGGTATTTTATGAAAGATTAGCAAGAAAAAAAGGATTATCTTTACCAGTTTATTTTATTCCATTAGCTGTTGTAGGTATTATAGCTGTGTTAGTTATGATGCAACCGGATCTAGGAAGTGCTTTAATAATATTAGGAATTGCTTTTGGAATATTTATTAGTATTCCAATGATAAAAAAGAATGTAGTAAATGTAGCAAAATATTTAATTGTTGGGGTAGTTATTTTAGCTATTGCTTTGATATATAGTGGTAATGAAATATTAAATAGTCGCCAGTTACAAAGATTCCAGTTTCAAAAACCTTGTAGTAGATATCGGGAAGACACTGGATATCAGGTTTGTAATGGGTTTATTGCTATTCATAATGGTGGATTACTTGGAGTAGGACTAGGTAATAGTACGCAAAAATATTTATATTTACCAGAAAGTCATACCGATTTTATTTTTCCTATCGTTGTAGAAGAATTAGGCTTGGTAGTTGGTATTTTGATTATTTTAGGATATGGTTTTATGCTATTTAGAATTTTAAAAATCGCTAAAGAAGCGAGTAATTTACAAGGGTCAATTTTAGCATACGGAGCTTTTTTATATATTTTGGCCCATATTTTGGTAAACTTATTGGGAGTTTTAGCTTTGATTCCATTAACTGGGGTACCGTTACCTTTATTAAGTTATGGAGGAAGTTTTACTATAAATATTGTTGCAATCTTGTTTGTTGTTCAAAGGGTAGCTATTGAAAATAATATAAATCAAGTAAAAAAATCAATTGCCAGCATTTAAAAAAAGGAAATCATCATCTTCTTTGGCAATATAACTAATGAAGGAGATGATTTTTTTATGAAAATATTTTTAAATTTTATTAGAGCTAGGTGGTATTATTTTTTATTAGGTTTAATTATCCTATGTGCTGGTTTTAGTATTTTTGTTTATAGTAATTATAACAAAGATAAACCAGAGGAAATAATTATGGCGAGTTTGGCTAAGGAAGAAATTTCTAAGGAAGATAGTGCAGTTGTAGAGCAGGATTTAGAAACATACAGTGTTGATATAAAAGGGGCTGTAAAAAAACCAGGAGTATACAAAATTGTTAAAGGAAGTAGAATTATTGATGTTATTGAATATGCTGGAGGTTTAAATAAATCCGCTTATACTAATAATGTTAATTTAAGCAAAAAGGTTTCTGATGAGATGGTGATATATATTTATACTAAAAATGAGTATAAAAAGAATACTAAGCCAGAAGAGGTTAACACTTGTGTTTGCCCTCAAGTAAACGCCGATATTACAGAATGTATAGAAAGTGATAGTTCGGTAGTTGAATCTAATAATGAATCAAAAGTGGAAATAGTAACAGAAAATATAAATGGCGAAGAAGAAAATGAGACCAAAGAAGATAATGAGACGAAAAATAATATAACTAATGAAGATAATAAGCTTATTAATATTAATACAGCTAACATTAATGAACTTACTACTTTGCCTGGAATTGGTGAGGCAAAAGCTAATAATATAATCAAATATCGTGAAGAAAAAGGCAAATTTAATAGTATAGAAGATATTAAGAATATTTCAGGAATTGGTGATGCTTTATTTAATAAAATTAAAGAATTTATTACGATCTAATAAATATGCTGTAGCTTTATTAATGTTTATTACTGGTTATGTTATTTTCTTTACAATAATAATTAAATATGAATCAGTTTTAAATGATGAAACCATATTAAAAGGTCAGATTATTAATTATTCATTTAAAGAAGATAAGTTGTCGTTAACGATAAAAACTAAAGAGAAAATAATTGCTAATTATTATATTGAAAATCAAAAGGAAAAAGATAAGTTACAAAAACTCATTAAATTTGGTGATTATATTGTTATTAAAGGGAATTTAAAAGAGCTATCTAATAATACAATCCCTAATACGTTTAATTATAAAAAATATTTATATAATAAAAAGATACATAAAACTTTTTTAATAGAAGAATTCGAAATTTACAAAAATAATTCTTGGTATTATAAAATTAAGAATGCTTTATATAAAAAAGCAAATAGTCTAGAAGATACTTCAAATTATATATTGGCTTTGTTATTGGGAAATAAATCAGATCTTGAAAATGAGGTATATTCATCTTTCAAAAATAATGGGATTTTACATTTATTTGCTATTTCTGGAATGCATATTTCTATTTTTATAAGTTTACTAAATAGGATATTAAAAAAGGTTCCAGAAGTTGCTCGCAAACTAATAATAATTGCATTTAGTTGTTTTTATGCTTTGATTGTAAATATGCCTGCTTCAATTTTAAGAGTATGTACTTTTCTGACATTAGAATATCTTTTTAAATTATTTAATATTAAAATATCAAAACCTAAAATATTACTTTATAGCGCTTGTGTTCTAATAATTTTTAATCCTTTTTATGTCTATGATTTAGGTTTTATTTATTCTTATGTATTAATGTTTTTTATTTATAGTTTTCCGATTAAAAGTAAAAATAAAATTTTAAATTTGTTAAAACTGAGTATTTTGACTTTTTTAGCCAGTGTACCAATAACTATATTTAATTTTTATAAAATTAATATTTTATCAATTATTATAAATATTATTTGTGTGCCTTTAGTTAGTAGTATTGTTTTTCCCTTAGTTATTGGGACGTTTCTTTGTAAATATTTAGAACCGGTATTAAAGCTAAGTTTAGATATTTTAGAAAAAATTAATTTATTATTTGATGAAATGGATTTTTTAACTATTACAATTTCTAAACCAACAATATTAATCATAATTGTTTATTATGGTGTTTTATATATGTTTTTAAAAAATACCAATATTAAATTATATATAACTTTTATAATAATATTATTAATGTTGTACTTTAAGAAATTTGTGAATTTTGATTATCAGATTTACTTTTTGGATGTAGGTCAAGGTGATTCAACGATTTTAGTAACTCCGGTTAAGAATAAAGTTATCATGATAGATACAGGTGGCAAAATTAATTATTCCAATAAAGATATTAAAAAAAGTTCATATCACGTTAGTGATAATGTTATTGTATTTTTGAACAGTTTAGGAATTGATGAAATGGATTTATTAGTGATTACTCATGGAGACTTCGACCATATGGGTGAAGCAATTAATTTAGTTAATAATTTTAAAGTAGAAAATGTCATATTTAATTGTGGTGAATTTAATGAACTTGAACAAGAACTTATAAAAGTTTTAGAAAAAAAGAAAATACCATATTACTCTTGTATTAATGAATTAAATGTTGATGATAACAAATTATATTTTTTAAATAATAAAGATTATAATAATGAAAATGATAATTCAAGTGTTATTTATACAAAATTCAATAATCATAAATTCTTATTTATGGGAGATGCAGGAGTAGAAGTAGAAGAAGATATTTTAGAAAAATATAATTTACAAAATATAGATGTATTAAAAGTTGGACATCACGGAAGTAAGACAAGCTCTTCAGAAAAATTTATTAATGAAATAAATCCTAAATATTCAATAATGAGTGTAGGTAAGAATAATAGGTATGGTCATCCGAATGACAGCGTGTTAGACAATTTAAAAGATTCAAAAATATATAGGACAGATCAAGTTGGAAGTATTATGTTTAAAATAAAAAATAATAAATTACAGATAGAAACTTGTCCGCCATAGAAAGGAGTAATATGAATTATTATAATCAAATAAAAAATAAAATAATTGATAATGAAGTGTATTCAAGAGTTAAAGATTACTCGAAAGAAAGGCATAAAGTTATTACATATTTTGAGATAGGGAAATTACTTAATGAAGCACGTGGAAAATATGGTGATAATATAATTGATGAGTACTCTAAAAAATTAGTTATAGAAGTAGGCAAGAAATATAATAGAAGAACCTTATTTAGAATGAAACAATTTTATAATTTGTTTAGTAATGAAAAAGTGTCCACATTGTGGACACAATTAACATGGAGTCATATTAGATTGCTATTTAACTTAGATTATGATTCTATAAATTATTATATTCAAATTGTTACGAACAATCATATTTCAGTTAGAGAATTAGAATATAAATTAAAATTTAATGAATTTGAAAGATTGCCTCTTGCAACTAGAGATAAATTAACTAAAGAAGAAATTGTAGAACTAAAAGACATAGTACCTAATCCTATATTTATAAAGAATAATTATAAATATAAAATAATATCTGAAAAAGTTCTACAAAAATTAATACTTGAAGATATTCCAACTTTTCTTAAAGAACTTGGTAATGGTTTTACTTTTATTGATAACGAATTTAAAATTAAGTTAGATGATAGATATAATTACATTGATTTACTTCTTTATAATATCAAATATAAATGTTATGTTGTTGTAGAATTGAAGATAACTGAACTCAAGAAAGAACACACAGGTCAGATTATGACATATATGAATTATATAGATAAAAATATTAAAACTATAGAAGAAAATAAAACTGTAGGAATAATAATTTGCAAACAGGATAATAAGTATGTAATAAAATATTGTTCTGATGATAGGATAATAGCTAGAGAATATGAATTAGTGTGATACGTTTTATAAAATTCTATGATATAATTATAATATGAGGACGTAGTTATGAGTAAGAAAAAAAATAAAAGTATTGTAGAAACAAAAGAAGATAAAGCAATTGGTACTTGGATGCCTATTGGTGTTATGATTGGAACTGTAGTTGGTTGTATACTTTCTTTCAAGTATGATGATATGATGTTTATAGGATATGGTTCTGTTGGAGGTCTATTACTCGGAATTATAGTCGGAAGCATTTTATCAGAAGGAGATATAAAAATAGAATTTAAAAAATCAAAAAGAAAGACAAAAAAGAAATAAGATATAACAGAATTATCAATTTGATAGTTCTTTTTTTATGAAAACAAAGGATTTCATTCGACTTACTAATTGACAATCAGCACATGGCGACTACGACCACATGGGAGAAGCAATTAATCTTGTAAATAACTTCAAAGTAGAGAAAGTTATATTTGATTGTGGTGAATTTAATGATTTAGAAAAGGAATTAATTAAAGTTTTAAATAAAAAGAAAATACCAATATTATTCGTGTATTAAAGAGTTAAATATTGCTGATAATAAGTTGTATTTTTTGAATAGTAAAGACTATGGTAATGAAAATGATAATTCAAGTGTAATTTATACTGAATTAAATAATCATAAATTTCTATTTATGCGAGATGCAGGTGTAGAAGTTGAAGAAGATATTTTCGAAAAATATAATTTAAAAGATATAGATGTATTAAAAGTTGGACATCATGGGAGTTGGACAAGTTCTGGTAATAATTTTATAAAAGAAATAAATTGAAATTGTTTTTTTCTTTGTAATTAGTGTCTTTCTATTTGGTTGTATAAAAAATTATTACGGCGTAGTATAATTTTTATAAATTAATATATTTTAATATTAGGAAATTGTTGTTAAAAAATATCTTTTCTTTCTTAAAATTGAATAAAATAATTACACAAAGTCTTACTGATTTTCATAAAATATAGTACATTACATAGTAATGTTTTAATATATATTTGGAAAAGGGATTTATCCTTTTTCTTTTTTTTGTTATACTTATTATTAGTAGGTGGTAACAATGCCAATATATTTAATTATTTCTAATTATCATAAAATAGTAAAAAAAGAAATAGCTAAGATTATTCATAATAATATTGATAAAGAGACTATTTATTTTGATTTAAATAAAAACTCTATATTAGAAGTAATAGCTGAAGCTGGATACAATTCTTTGTTTAATGACGAAAAAAATATAATTGTTTATAATGCTAATATATTTACAACCGCTGGAAAGTTAAATGATAAAGAAGTTGAAGCGTTAACTAATTATTTTAATAACCCTAATCCAGTTGTTAATTTAATTTTTGTTTGTACTGAAAAGGAAGATTCGCGAAAAAAAATAGTTAAACTATTAAAGGAAAAGAATCATATATTAAACTATTTAAAAATATCTTATAAAGACTTAATAATTCTTATCAAAGATTATTTAAAGGAAATTAATTATAATTTATCTGATGAGGTTATAAATTATTTAATAAAAGTTAATAATCAAAATTATGATGTTATTTGTAATGAAATTGATAAATTGCAATTATGTTTTGAAAAAGAAGTTAATTTAAATTTAGCCAAGAATTTAATCTCGACATCGATAAATGATAATGTCTTTAAATTTGTTGATGAAGTTGTAGCTAAAAATCATCAAAGTGCTGCTTTATTATTAACTGGCCTTAAGATAATGAAAACTGAACCTACGGTAGTAATGAGTTTAATCGCCCGTGAATATCGTTTGATGTTACATTATAAAGTTGCTTTAAACAACAATGATAATCCTAGGGATATATTACTAAAAGATGGACTTCAAGATTGGCAAATAGCTAAAGTTATGGATAATGCAAAACGTTATCAATTAGAAGAGTTAAAAACAATAATGAAATTGTTAGCAGATTATGATTACAAATATAAGTCTGGGCAGGTGGATAGAGCAATTGTTTTAGAACTTCTAATTATGGAAATTATAAATTAAAAAGACATTTAGTTATTTTCTAAAATGTCTTTTATTTTGTCTGTGTTTTTAAAGTTTAATTTAGCTATATGTTTTAATTTATTAAAACCATATTTTTTTACGATTTCAGCTCCAATTTCGTCAACTTTAGTTCCAGCACCTTTGGGTATTTCAATACCAAGTTCTTTTTCTAAACTTTTAATTTTTACTAAGAAGGTATATCGGCTTATTATCGAAGAAGCAGCAACGCTCAAACATTTATCTTCCGCTTTAGTCATAAAAGTTATATTTACAGCCTTTTGCTGAGCATTGTAAATATGTTCAAAATATTTTTTAGGATAGACAAATTGATCGATAACTATTTTTTCGTAATTGTATTTTTCTTTGTTTAGTAAAGTTACTAATGCTTTGTTGTGTAAAATAGCTTTTATTTTGTTCATGTTTACATCTTCAGAATAATTTTCGTTATATTTATTGTTATCCAAAACTAATGTTACGTAAGGGATTTTTTTAATAATTGCTGGAGCAATTTTAATAATTTTTTCATCAGTTAATTTTTTGGAATCTTTAACTCCTAAGTCAGTTAAGAAATTAATATCTTCTTTTGAAACGTAAGACGCTGTAACAACGATAGGTCCAAAATAATCGCCGGTTCCAACTTCATCAGATCCAATTGTGCTAAAGTTAAAGAAAATATTATCTTTAGTTTCTTTTTTCTTAGAATCGTTATTAATTTCAATAGTACGATTATTTAATTTCTTTTCCATTTCAATCCATAAATTTGCATCTATATCAGCACTAGTTCCTTGAAACATTACTTTGCCACTCTCATATAAAGTTATAATTGTATCTTCTTCGGTGGCTTGAAAGACGGCATAAGGGGGAGTCTTTTCTTTTCTTTTGTCTTCGTAATATTTAATCATCTTTTTTTGAATATTTTCGCTAGCTTTAAATACAATGTTCATGTTACACCTCAAAATAATTTTAACATAAAATGCTTTATTTTTCATCAATATTATACTATAATAAATAATAGGTGATAGAATATGTCAATAGTTGACGCAATTATAATTTTATTTTTAATTCTAGGGGCTTTGATTGGATTTAAAAAAGGATTTATTAAAACGATGGTTTCCTTAATTGGAGTAATCTTAGTTATAGTTTTATCGTTTTATTTTAAGACTCCAATAGCAACGTTTATGTACAATTATCTACCGTTTTGGGATTTTGGAGGATTGACAATATTAAATATTTTCTTGTATGAATCAATTGCTTTTTTATTAGTATTTGTCATATTGTCGTCTGTATTAGGAATAATAATAAATATAACAGGAATAATTGAAAAGTTATTAAATATTACTATTGTATTAGGATTCTTCTCTAAGATTTTAGGGGCAATTGCCGGAGTTTTAGAAATGATTGTATTTATTTTTATAGCAGCGTTTGTTTTAGCAAGAATAAATGTAACTAGTGAATTTATCATGGAAAGTTCATGGGCAAGAACAATTTTAGCGAGAACACCAGTTTTAGCTAATGTAGCTGGTCCTACTTATAATGCTTTAAGTGAAATTTATGAGTTACAAAAAGAATATGCTGATACTGATGATAAAGAATCTTATAACGTAGATGCTTTAACTTCATTAATTAGATACGGTGTTATATCTAAAGAACAAGCGAAAAAATTAATTGATGATGGAAAATTAAGAATTACAACAGAAGTTAATTTCTATTAATAAAGGAATGTGATAATTATGTTAAAATATTTAAGAAGTGGAGAAAATCTTCAAGATGTTATTAAAGATGAGTTATATCTTGTAGATTTTTATGCTGATTGGTGTGGTCCTTGTAAAATGTTTGCAACAGTTTTAGAAAAAATTGATTTTATTAATATTTTAAAGATTAATGTTGATGAACATCCGGAAATAGCTAAAGAATACGGGATAATGAGTATTCCTACAGTTTGTTACTTTAAAAAAGGTGAGATGGTTAAAAAGGTTATTGGATTTCAAACTATTGAAGAAGTAAAAGAAACAATTAAAAAGATAAAATAAAATACTGAAGTTGTAAAATAAATGTAGACACAAAAAAGTTGTCTGCATTTTTTGTTATAATAAAATAAAGGAGATGAAATTATGCCAAGTGGTAGACCAAAAGGTGGAAAAAATAATTATCATTCAAAAGAAGAAAAAATAAAAAT
>JAFSEY010000002.1 GCA_017435485.1 Bacilli bacterium | reverse complement strand
GCAGAGTAGCTATGTATGGACGGGATAACCGCTGAAAGCATCTAAGCGGGAAGCCTCCTCCAAGATGAATTTTCCCATTCTTCGTGAAGTAAGATTCCTTGTAGACTACAAGGTTGATAGGCTAGAGGTGGAAGCGTAGTGATACGTTGAGCTGACTAGTACTAATAGATCGAGGATTTAACTTTAATTTATTGTTTTATTAAACAATTTGAGAGAGCATTATCTTGTTTTTAAAGGACAAAATCCTTTATTGGTGACGATAGCTTAGGGGATACACCTCTTCCCATACCGAACAGAGAAGTTAAGCCCTAAAACGCCGACGATAGTGTATGCGAAAATAGGTAGTTGCCAATTTTTTTTTGTTTTAAAATTGGGAAAATCCCGATATTTAATATATTTTATTTAATTTTAAAAGACACATCTAAATTGTGCCTTTTTTTGTAAAAGTATCTAAAATTTATATTATTAATATAGATAATATAAAATTATAATAGCTGAAATGATGTACATTAAGCTCTATAACTCCGACGATAACGTATGCTAAAATAGCTAGTGCCAATTTTTTTAATTATTCTAAACTTAGTTTTAAATATATAATATATCCAATAAAATCTTGATTAGAACCGTAAATTTATGTTAATATTAAATATAGGAATAGTGATTAAAATATGGCAAAGCAATGTAAAAAAAATAGTAAAAAACATACAAAGAAAATTTGTAGCAATAGATGCTTTTTAATTGCTATACTTTTCACAATTATAATTTTTGCATTAATTGTCGTAATTTTTAGTTCTTATGCCTTATGGAATGATACTAAGGTTCAAGAAGGACAAAATCTAATATCTACAGGATGTTTTTCTGTTACTTTAACTGATAATAACGAAGATAGTCAGGCGACCAGCATAAGCCTAATCAATACCTACCCCATTTCAGATGTTAAGGGTCAAAATTTGAAACCATATCAATTTACTATTACTAATACATGCAATATAAATGCTCAATACAGAATTGCCTTATCATCATTAAGTAATTCTACATTAAACCCTCAATATATAAAGTATTTATTTAATAATATTAATAACACAGATACCATTAAACAACTATCTACAGCTCCAACTACTAATTTAGATAATGAAACATTATCAATCATTAATTCAAAGAATGATCCTTACAGTGTTAGTAGCTCTTATTTAATGGAGGAAGAATCTTTAAATGCTGGGGAAAGCAAAACTTTTAATTTACGCTTATGGATGAGCATAGAGGCTGATAATAGTATGATGAATAAAGGGTTTTATGGTGTAGTTTCAGTGACATCTGTTTCGGCAAATTAAAATAATGTCAAATCATGGAAATAGTCTTGTAATAGCTATTTTTTTTAATTATAATGTTATTAGGTGATTATGATGAATTATAAATATACTTCAAGAAATGAAATAGATACAATGGAATTGGCGCAAAATTTAGAATCAGAAAAATTTCCAAATATGGTTATCTGCTTGGATGGTGAACTTGGAAGCGGAAAAACTGTTTTTGTAAAAGGTTTTGCATCTGCGTTAGGCATCAATGATAATATAACATCACCAACATTTAATCTTGTAAAAGAGTATGTTACTGGAGAGTTACCATTGTTTCATATGGATATGTACAGAGTAGAAGAAAACGATAATAATATTGGAATAGAAGATTATTTTGTAAAAAATGGTGTTACCATAATTGAATGGTCTGAATTAATAGCTGATTTATTACCAGAAGAAAGATTAAATATTAAAATAAAAGTTATCGATGAAAATACAAGAGTAATGGTACTAGAACCACATGGTACTATTTACGAAGAAATTTGTAGCTCTGTACTATAACAGAGTTTTTTTCATGAAAGAAGGATTAAGATGTATAGTTTATTAATAGATACACATAGTAATATATTAAATATAATTTTATATAAAGATAAGAAATTTTATGCTAGTATCTCTAGAGAAACGCCTTCACAAAGCAAATTACTTGTACCACTTATTCAAAATATTATGGATGAACAAAATATACAAATTAATGAAATGTCAGAAGTAATTGTTGTAAATGGACCAGGAAGTTTTACTGGAGTACGTCTAGGAGTAACCGTAGCAAAAACTATTAGTTATTGTCTTAATATCGACATAAAATCGATAAGTTCTTTAGATTTGTTAGCGTTAAGTATCGAAAAAGAAACTAATTATTCCGTAGCAATTAAAGATCCCAAAGGATATTATATTGGAGAATATTCAAAAGATGGAATATTGCAAAACGAATACTTTTATTTAAACAAAGATGAATTTTTAACATATGAAACGAAAAATGAAGTTATACAAGATACACAAATCAGTTGGAATAACGTTTATAAATGTAATCTTTTAAAAATTGAAGATTATTATAATATCAAACCTCTATATATAAAAAAAATAGAGGTAGAAAAATGATTAGAGTTGCTACAAGTTTTGATATTGAAAAAATTATAGAATTGGGAGAAAAATATCATCCAAATTTTCAAAGATTATTTGATGTTAAAGATATTTTAATTAATAATAATTACAAAGTTTATGTAGCTGATCAAAATGATATGGTAATTGGTTTTTTGATAGTTTTAAATACATTTGAAATATCTAATTTAATTTTAATTTTTGTAGATGAAGAATATCGCCATAGACATATTGGAACTAGTTTATTGGATTATTATATTTCTGAGTTATCTTTAGATGTCGAAAAAATCATTTTGGAAGTAAATGTTACTAATAAAAACGCTATAAAATTTTATCAAAAATTTGGATTTGATATAATTCATACACGTAAAAATTATTATAGCGATAATAATGATGCCTATATTATGGAAAGGAAAATAAAAGATGAGTAGTATTAAAATCCTAGCAATTGAAACTTCTTGTGATGAAACAAGTATTGCTATTGTAGAAAATGGAACTAATGTATTAGCTTTGACGACAAATACGCAAATAAGTACTCATGCTAAATATGGTGGTGTTGTACCAGAAGTGGCATCACGGATGCATGCTGAAAATATTACTATTGTACTTAACGAAACTTTAGAAAAAGCTGATCTAAAGATAGAAGACATGGATGCAATAGCTGTTACTTATGGCCCTGGTCTATTAGGAAGTTTGTTAGTTGGGGTGAATTTTGCTAAAACCTTAGCTTATATTTACAAGAAACCTTTGCTTGCCGTTAATCATTTAATTGGGCACATTTACGCAAATAATATTGAAAACAAATTGGAATTTCCTTTACTAACATTAATTGTTAGTGGTGGTCATACTGAATTACTTTATATGTCTGAAGATTATAATTTTAAATTATTGGGAGAAACCTTAGATGATGCAATTGGCGAAAGTTATGATAAAGTGGCAAAGGTTTTAGGAGTACCATATCCTGGGGGACCTATTATTGAAAAATTAGCTAAACAAGGAATAGATTCTTATAAACTACCATTACCTGTTAATGATGGAACATATAATTTTAGCTATAGTGGATTAAAAAGCAGTGTTTTAAATTTAGTGAACAAAGAAAAAATGCACGGCAGAGAAATAAGGAAAGAAGACTTAGCATGTTCTTTTCAAAAAGTTGCTATTTCAGAAATTTGTTTAAAAGTAAATCAAGCTTTGCAAGAATATAATGTTAAACAATTAGTTGTGGCTGGAGGAGTATCCGCTAATCAATACTTAAAAGAAGAATTAGTAAAAGTTTGTCAACAATACAATACTGAAGTGACTATACCTTCTTTAATATATTGTACAGATAATGCAGCTATGATCGGAGCAGCGGCTTATTATCTATATCAGAATAAAATATATGCTAATTTAGATATTGATGCTTGCTCTTATTTAAATATTTGTGAATAATGGTATTGTTAAAATTAAGTTTTTTAGATATAATGATATCATAATAGGAGGATTACTATATGGCAAAGAAAACAAAAAAAAGAAATCATTTAGTTTTAAATGCTATTTTAATATTTTTATGGCTTTTCCTTGTTGGTGGTCTTTCTTATGCTTATTTTTCTATTAGTTTTGAAAAAAATAAAGAAAATACTAAAGCAACGGTTATTGCAGGAAAACTAGATGTTGATTTTGAGACTAGTGAGTATATTTCAAATAAAAACACATGGTTAATAAATGATGAAGAAATATTTACGAAAGCGGATAAAACTATTTTTACAGTTAAACGTGGTGAACAATCTACAGTAGAAGATGTATACTATAACATTTACATTGATGATTTAGATATTACAGACAATTTAAAGCATGCTGACGTAAAATGGCGTTTATATAATGTAGAAAATCCTACCAGCGAAACAAAATCTGTAGCCGAAGGAAATTTTGAAAATATTAATGATATAACCAACATTCAATTAAATCAAGCTCGTATATATTTACCAAAAGAAGAAACACATATCTATACACTATATATGTGGTTTAGCAATGATGAAAATGAAAATCAATTAGAACTATTAAATGGTAATTTAAGTTGTAGAATAAAATTGTTAGCTATTACTGAGTAGCTAATTTTTTTATACCTTGACAATAAACTTAATACATATTAAACTTAGTTTAGTTCGATATCGAACTGACACGGTGATCCTATGAAAAAAAATATTTTGGAAGAATTAAAATCCCTTGATGTAGCGATTATGAGAAAGTTATTCCATATGGCTCAGAATCTTAATGTAGAATATCGTATTACGCCAATTCAAATAACAATCATAAAATATTTAATCGATAGAACTGATAAAGAGTGTTACCAGAAAGACTTGTATCATACTACAGGGCGGGGAAAATCAACTATATCTAGTGTGTTAACAACAATGGAAAAAAATGGGTTGATAATAAAAGATTCTAACGTTGATAGTAAACTTACACATATTTCGTTAACAAATAAAGCTTTAAATATTTATCAAATAATTAAAAGTAATTTAGATGATTTTGGCAATATGATTACTGAAGGATTATCAAATGACGAATTAAATATTTTTTTTGAGGTTATATATACTATAAAGAAGAATATAAATAAAAAAGGAGATTAAATTATGTTCAAATTATTAAAGCAATTAAAGTTAAAGAATATTTTATTGGTATTAGTATGTATAGGTTTTATTATTTTACAAGTTTATCTTGATTTAAAATTACCTGATTATATGAGTGCTATAACTCGTTTAATTCAAACGGAAGGTACTCAGATGGCTAATATTTTAAAGCAAGGTTCTTATATGATAGGTTGTGCTTTAGGAAGTTTGATTAGTGCAATATGTACTGGATACCTATCATCAAATATCGCTTCGAGTTTTTCTAGAAATGTCCGTAACCTAATATTCGAAAAAGTAGAAAAATTTGGTATGGCAGAGCTTAAAAAGTTTTCTACCAGTAGCCTAATTACTAGAACAACAAATGATGTAACTCAAGTTGAGATGTTAATTGGCATGGGACTTCAATTGCTTATTAAAGCACCAATTATGGCTGTTTGGGCAATTCTAAAAATTGTTGATAAAAGTGTTGAGTGGAGCCTGTTAACTGCTGCCGGGGTAGTAATCCTTTTACTTACAGTCGGGATATTAATTGCTATAGTTATACCAAGATTTGCTAAAGTCCAAAAGCTTATAGATAAAGTAAATAGCGTTACAAGAGAAAACTTAACAGGTATTAGAGTAATAAGAGCATTTAATGCCGAAAAGTATCAACAAAGTAGATTTGAAGAGGTGAATACTAAATTAACTGAAACTCAATTATTTAATCAAAGATGTTTTGCTATTTTACATCCTATAATGCAATTTGTTATGCACTTTTTAACATTAGGAATTTATTTTATTGGAGCAATACTAATCAGTAATGCTGGCAGTGTTGAAAAAATAAACTTATTTAGTAATATGGTTGTCTTCTCTAGTTATGGAATGCAGGTTATTATGTCGTTTTTAATGCTTGCTATGATATTTATGATATGGCCCAGAGCTCAAGTTTCTGCTCGTCGTATAAATGATGTTTTAGATGAAGAAGTAAGTATTGTTGATGGTAAATTTAAAGGAAAGACAACTGAAAATGGTACAATTGAATTTAAAAATGTTTATTTTAAATATCCAGACGCAGATGAATATCTTTTAAAAAATATTTCCTTTAAAGTAAATAAAGGTGAAACTATTGCTTTTATTGGCTCTACCGGTAGCGGGAAGTCTACTTTAATAAATTTAGTACCAAGATTTTATGATGCAACTGATGGAGAGGTTTTAGTTGATGGAATTAATGTAAAAGATTACCAATTAGAAGCATTAAATAATAAAATTGGCTATGTTCCTCAAAAAGCGGTTATGTTTACGGGAACTATTAAAGAAAACGTTGCATACGGAGATAGTGGTCGCCCAAAGCCAACAGAAGAAGAAATAAAAAAAGCGATTAAAGTTGCTCAAGGAATTGATTTTGTTGAGAAAATGGAAGAAAAATATGAATCTCATATTGCAAGGGGAGGAACAAATATTTCTGGTGGTCAAAAACAAAGATTAGCTATAGCTAGAGCAATCGCAAGAAATCCAGAAATATATATATTCGATGACTCTTTTTCTGCGCTAGACTATAAGACTGATGCGATTTTAAGAAAAGAATTAAAAAAACATACTAAAGATGCTACTAGTTTAATAGTTGCCCAAAGAATTGGAACAATTTTAAATGCAGATAAGATAGTTGTTTTAGATAAAGGAGAATGTGTTGGAATCGGAACTCATAAAGAGTTACTAAAAAATTGTGAAGTATACAAAGAAATTGCTTTATCACAACTTTCAAAGGAGGAATTAGAAGATGCCTAGACCTGGTGGACCTATGCGAGTAAATGAAACTTCAAAAGATTTTACTGGCTCTATGAAAAGATTATTTAATAGTTTAGAAAAATGGCGTGGACTTTTAATACTTGGTTTAATACTTGCTGGAGTTAGTGCTGTGCTTTCTATAATTTCTCCCAATATATTATCTAACCTAGCTGATAAAATTACTTTAGGAATCCAACCCAGAGTTGAAAATATTGAATTAATTAACGTTAAAATAATAGAAAACTTGAATGAAGAAAGTATTACTAAAAAAATTCCAAGTATTATGAGTAGCGAAAATATTAGTTTAGGCGATAAACAGTTACTGCAAGATACTTTAACTAATATGAGTAATGTTGATAAGAAAGAAGATAGTATTAAGCTGTTCTTGTCTTTGCCAGATAGCATATTGCTTGAAATCTTATCAGACATTGAAGTAGAAAAGGTAATAATAAGTAAGAAAGATCAATTAGAATACTTACGTATTATGAGCTCTATTGATGAAACTATGGTTACCAATGAAATATTAGCAAAGATGGAAGAACTACCAAAGTGTATTTATAGTTTAGTAGAGCCAAAATTAGATATGACAGGTGTAAAAAAGATAGCTTTATCATTAGCAATAATTTATATAGTCAGTGCTATATTTGGTTATTTAGAAACATTTTTTATGGCAACTGTTTCGAATAATTTCGCTAAAAAATTGAGAACTGCTATAAGTATTAAGATTAATAAATTACCATTAAAATATTTTGATCAACACGAAACAGGAGATGTTTTATCAAGAGTAACAAATGATGTAGATAATATAGGTCATAATATGAATAATAGCTTAGCCACTTTGGTAACAAGCATTACCTTATTTGTTGGATCAATCATCATGATGTTTGCTACAAATTGGACGATGGCTATAACTGCTATAGTATCTAGTATAGTAGGTTTTGCTTTAATGTTTTTAATTCTTGGAAAGTCCCAAAAATATTTTAATCAAAGACAAGAAGAATTGGGAGAATTAAATGGATTTATTGAAGAGATATATTCTGGTCATAACGTAGTCAAAGCTTATAACGGAGATAAAACGGCTCTAAAGGAATTTAGACAATTAAATGATAAATTATACGAAAGTAATCGAAAAAGTAATTTCTTATCTGGAATAATGCAACCAATTATGGGATTTGTTGGTAACTTTGGTTATGTTGCCGTTTGCGTTGTTGGAGCATTACTAACAATGAATGGAGTAATTTCTTTTGGGGTAATTGTAGCATTTATGATTTATGTCAGATTATTCACAAATCCATTATCACAAATAGCTCAAGCGATGACAAGTTTGCAATCAACTGCAGCATCATCTGAAAGAGTATTTGAATTTTTAGATGAAAAAGAAATGGCTGATCAAAAAGATATTAAAAGACATTTAAATAGATCTAAAGTTAAAGGTGAAATCGAATTTAAAAATGTTAAATTTGGATATGAACCGGGTAGAACTATTATTAAAAACTTTAGTGCCAAAGCCAAACCTGGTCAAAAAATAGCTATAGTTGGTCCAACAGGGGCTGGTAAAACAACCATGGTTAACTTATTGATGAAATTTTATGAAATAAATGATGGAGATATTTTAATTGATGGAGTTTCAATAAAAGATTTAACAAGAGAAAATATTCATGATTTATTTGTTATGGTTTTACAAGATACTTGGCTATTTGAAGGAACTGTTGGTGAAAATATCAAATTTAATAAAGAAAATATCTCTGATCAAGAGATTTGGAGCGCTTGCAAAACTGTTGGAATTGATCATTTTATTAAAACATTACCGGGTGGTTTAGATAGCGAAGTTAGTGATAACGAAGCAATTAGCCAAGGACAAAAGCAGTTATTAACAATAGCGCGTGGGATGATTGAAGATGCCCCGTTCCTGATTTTAGATGAAGCTACAAGTAATGTTGATACAAGAACCGAAGAATTAGTCCAAAAAGCAATGGATAAATTAACTGAAGGAAGAACCTCTTTTATAATTGCTCACAGATTATCAACAATTAAAAACGCTGATTTAATATTAGTTATGAAAGATGGAAATATTATAGAACAAGGAAATCACGAAGAACTAATGAAAGAAAATGGTTTCTATAGCGAACTATATAATTCACAATTTTCAAAGTAAAGTTTAAATAAAGCTTTACTTTTTTAGTTCTTTAACATTACTAAAAATGTGATATAATAATTTATATATGTCTCCGTAGCTCAGTTGGATAGAGCACCGCCCTCCTAAGGCGGGTGTCGGAAGTTCGAATCTTCTCGGGGACACCATAAGATATTTAAAATGCTTATTTATATAAGTGTTTTTTTATATTAAAAATATATTTTTCTTGCCAAATTTAAAAATTGCATATAAAATAGTACAAGCCATGGAGTGATTTATATGACATTATATGAAGAGGTATTTGCAAACTTTCCTGAAACAACTAAATTCTATCGTTTTGAAGGTTACAATTCATCAATTAATTATAGTTTTAATCAAGATGAATATTTACAAAATAGTATGCGTTATCTTCATTTCTCAGCTACATTAAAACATCATATGTATTTTGTTAGTAAAAAAATAAAGCAAATAATTAGCAAAGAAATATTAAGTGAATTAGGATACAATCGACTAAATAAAATAACCCTATTAGATTCAGAAATATTTAATACTATATTAAATAGATTAGATAATTTATCAACTAAGGAATTATCTAGTATTGAATATAGTACGTTACCTATAATGAATTTGATAATTGCTAATAATAACATTAGAAGTAAAGAAAAGGATGCTAATGATCGAAGAATTGAACGTGTTGATGCTGCTATTTGTGGTGGCGGATATGGTTTGGGAGATGAGTATTTAAAGGTATTTGATTTATTAACATTTTTTTATTCATATCAAAGAATATCTCCGGAAATTATTTCTAATTATTTATATACATATCGTCGAAAAGAAATTGAAGGAAATGCTAATATAAGACCAGCTGAATTTTTAAGTTATCCTCAAAACAGAGTGATAAAATTAAATACATCTTTATACAATGATTTTACTAAATACGAACTTATGGAAGCTTTGGAACAAATAATTGAAACAGAAAGTTTTTTTCCAGAATCAATATTTGCTCATAATCCTTCATTACAAGTTAAAACTATAGTTTCAGAGTATAATATGAAAAGAGAAAGAGTTTTAAAACTAGCAGATACCATTTATAAAAGAAATATTGATAACAATTAACATAGTTGAAATTTTCAAATTTTTTTAAGAAAAAAGATATTTTCCGGTTGAAACAGCTAAAAGACCAATGACATTTAAAGCCACAGAAGCATTTACATTTGTAGCGATGATTCCAACAATTTTTCAATCTTCATAATTCATAAAGTTAAACACCTAATTAAAATTTATTTAATATTATTATACTATAATTACTTATTTTAATAACGTTAGTGCCATACAGATATACCTGCATATCTTTGGTTAGGAATATGACATAAATCAAATAAATCATATCTTTTGTTCGATGATATCTCAACATTTCTGGAACATCTTTTTCGTTATTTATATTAAGCATCTTATCACTGCCATATAAGTAAGTTATTTATATTATTATAGCAAATTTATAAATAATAAAAAAAATAAGCCAAGGCTTATTATAGAGTGTTGACAAAAGAAATTAGTTAATAGTCTTTTTATTTTATATCTAATAAATCTTCTTTTTGTGTTAAATCAATATAATTTTCCGAAGAAACAACAGGTTTTTGCAATTCATTTTCAATTTCTTGTTTTGCTTTATTTAATACATTTCCAGCTTTTGTCATATCAGTTTTTAAATTATTTAGTCCTTGACTATTATTCTTTTTATGAAATTCTACTGCTGCCGCTTCTCCAAGATTTGTTAAAGCTAACTCGATATTTGTCATAGAATCTCTTAAATTTTGGCTTTCATGAATACCCTTAATATTTTTATATTCTTTAGCAGTTAATCCAAATCCAGATTTATATATTTCATTAGTAAGTATAGCATAGTCTCTTCCTTCATTAGCTCCACGTTCTTTCCATTCATCTGTTAGATTATGTCTTGTTGTTATACCTCTTTCTCGTTGCTCTATCCAAGATTTAGAATAGCCTTTCTTTTCATAAATCTGTTTCATTCTATCCATAGCAAGCTCAGGATTATTTATTTCTTCAATTCGTTCACTACCAACTCTAGCAAGCCATCTTTTAAAAGGCTCAGCTTTAGGTGATGGAATAGATTGGATAATACGCAAAATTCCTTCCGTATCAGCCATTTGAATTTTTCTTTTTTTCCCATCTAATGCAACCATTTCAAGTAGGGTACAAATTGTACCCCAGTTATTTTGTATTTCTATATCCCTAGATTTTATTTTTTTTAAGTATTGTTTAGGGTCAAGTGAATCTGTTAGCGCATAAACAACATCTATAATACTAAAGTACCATTTTTTATCTTTCCAAGTTTTTCTTATCTGTTTTTCTTCAAATAAAGCTAATTTATAATTCATCATTTTCCTCCTTTATTTTAGTAATAGACAATGTATATCCAAACGGTTCAAGTATTTTAATTAGAGTATTTATTTGTGGATGCTTTTTTTGATTTTCTATTACAGCTATCATTTCTCTTATGACTCCGCATTCCTCAGCCATTTTTTGTTGACTTAAACCTAACTCGTTACGTAACTTTATAAAATCACAAATAAGATTATATTCTAATTCAATAATACTTTTTTCGTTATTAATTTTTTTCATGTTTATCACCTAACTAGATTATATCACCAAGCTTTCGCTGTAGTCAATAAGGTACACGTGCTTTTTCGTGATTTTAGATAATAAAAAAATAAGCTATAAAGCTTATTATAAAAATGATTTTAATGCTTCAACCGCATCCTCTTGCATATCAACATATTCTTGAACTAAACTATTAATTTCTGGATTAGTATGTTTATGATTTAATAATCTTCTACCTTCAATAATTCCCATATTAGTACCTTGCATAACAAGTTCAGCTAATTTAGAAGATGTATCATCTGACAAAGTCTTCATTTCAATTCCATACCAAGTCATTACTTTGTTAACTATGTTAGTTTCATGTGGTTCATCTTCACTGTATTCAGGATATATTGCTTTGATTTTTTCAGCAATTTCTTCATATTTTTGATATTGGGTTTTTAATTCCTTTTCTAACCCTTTATCCTTTACTTTTTCTAAGATAAATTTAATAGCATCTTTACCCATGCTAGCTCCTTTAGATAATTCATCTAAAACATTTATTTCTTTTTCATTTTCCATAATATTCCTCCATTAATAGAATGGTACAAGAAAAATATTTTATGCATTTTTTTAACCTTTAACTAAACCTCCATTAATGTGCATTACTTGTCCAGTAACATATGAAGCATCATCACTCCCTAAGTAAACAAATAGGGGAGCAATTTCATAAGTTTCTCCAGCTCTTTTCATAGGTGCATCTGCTCCTAAAGTAGGGATTTTTTCTTTTTCCCAACAAGCTGGTTGTAATGGCGTCCAAAAGTATCCAGGAGCTACAGCATTAACCCTAATATTTTTGTCAGCTAAGTTTGTTGCTAAAGATCTTGTAAAACCAACAATGGCTCCCTTTGTAGTAACATAATCAATTAATTCTGGTTCACCATAAAAAGTAGTTACTGAAGAAAGATTGATAATATTTGAACCAGGTTTCATACATTTTAGAGCACTTCTAGTTAAATAGAACATTCCATAAACATTGGTTTTCATAGTTTCATCAAATTGTTCATCAGATATATCTAATAAACTTTTTTGTTGATATTGTACTCCAGCATTGTTAATTAATATATCAATCTTCCCAAATCTTTTCATTGTTTGATCAACAACATATTCACAAAACCTAGGATCTTTTTGATCTCCAGCAATAAATAAACTTTCGCCACCTAAGGCATCTATTACTTCCTTAGTTTCTTTTGCATCTTTATGTTCATTTAAATAAACAATAACAACTTTTGCACCTTCTTTAATATATGCAACTGCTACAGCTCGACCAATCCCGGAATCTCCACCAGTTATAATAGCAACTTTTCCTTTTAATTTTCCGCTTGCTTTATAATAAGGATTGTTATAAATAGGGCGAGGATTCATTAAATATTCCATTCCTGGCTGAACATCTTGTTCTTGCTCCGGATATTTCACTTTAAAAGTTGTACACTTTAAATTATATCCATCTTCCGTAAAATCTTTCAAACCATAATCATCTTGACCATTTTCATTAGAATAATAAAACTTATAGTCCATTTCATATCACCATAGTTATAATATTCATAAAACAAAAATAGGTGAATCATACATAAAATTATTTTGTTAATAATTTTGAATTACCAAAAATATTTTTTTTGATTTCTTCAATATTTTTAGGAAAACCACGTAAATACAAATAATAATTATGATAAAAGCTAACGATGTCATCATCCTCGTTATCTCGTTCTATCTCTTCATCTATAACTTCTATATCAAAACGTGAACCAAATACATATTTCATAATATATCTACTAATAATTTTGCCTTTTAAATCAGTAAATAAAGTATCTGCAAACCAACCACCAACTAAATTTAATGAAATATAACTGGTAGTATCTTCTTCTAAAGGAACTATACTATAACCACTATTTATTGTATCGCAGCATAAAACCTCTTTAATAAAGTCATATGTATCATTAATTATTTTGGTTAAATCTTCATCATTATATTGTTTCTCTAATGATTCTTTTCTATATAATCTTTTATCATCGTTATTATCTATTTCGTGTACATAATAATTAATTAAATAAGTTTTATATTCATTTAAAGTTATCATTTTTTCACTATCCTTTTAATATATAGTTATAGGTTAAATATATTATAACACAGCATTAAATTTACACACTGAAAAACTTTAAGGAAAATTTTATAACAATTGTAAATTTAAAACAAACATTATATACTATACTTAATAAATATAGGTGTATTATGAAAAAGAAGATAGTAATAGTTGAAAAAAATAATATTAATAAATTTTATAAAAAAATTAATTGGTTAAAATTACAAAGATTAATAGGTTATAAAATATATATTTCATATAATAATGAAGAGTATTCTGGAGAAGAAAAAAAATATCCAGAAGAAATAGAAGTATTAATCAATATTTTAAAAATACTCAATGCATCAACTAAATATGAGAGGTTAAATATTGTCTATGATATCTCCTGTGACTATTTAGATAATGAATTTAGAAATAAAAATTTATGTGGGTTTAAAAATGATATGTGTGAATGTAATCGAAATAAACCTAAAGACAAACAAGTTTATAGTTGTTGCACTGGAACTACTACTAGAATTCTCTGTGATAAATTTGATAAAAAGCTAAAAACATGTAAAATAAAAAGTATTAGTTGTAAATTATTTGTTTGCCCTTACCTAAGATTTCAAAAGAAGATTAAATTTCCTATAAAAAAAATACCATATTTACATTATTTCTATATCATTTTTTAAAGATAAGGAAGAAGTAATTGAGCTTTTGAGAAAGTTTTATAAATTTCCTATTAAAAAATAAATGTCGAATTGTAAAAAAGTTATTTAAAACTCGAGCTATTTAAAACTCGAGTTTATTTTAATTATTGATGACCTTTTGGTGGAAGTATAACAACCACTAGTCTTTAATTTATATCCATTAATTACTAATATAAATATATCAAAATTTTGGTAAAATTAAATTAAATTAATTATTATCTATTATTTTATTTTTAATATTTCTTAATTTAATTCTTAAAAAGATACCAAATCCAAATATAAATATTCCTGCAGTAATAGTTACAATCCTTTGGAGAACAGTAATAGCTAATAACTTTGTTAATATTCCGGTTATTATTAGTGCGCTAAAAATTAAAAGTTCTGTTAATATTTGCATATTTTCTAATTCTTTTTTTGTTGTTAATATTGAAAACACATTTTTATTAGAACATTCTTTTTGTTCTTCAACTGTCAATTTTTTACCTTGAATTAAATCGTATATTGTAATATCTAATTCATTACATAATGGTTCTAGTAATTGTATATCTGGCATACATCTTCCGTTTTCCCATTTACTAACTGCTTTATCTGTAATATTTAGTTTTTGTGCTAATTCATCTTGAGTTATTTTTTTGATATTTCTACATTCAGCAATAAATTTTCCAATCTTAATTTGATCCATACAATCCCTCCTTACGCATAGAATTATATCATAAAAATTGCTTTTTTAAGTATACCGTTGGTAGAATGATAAAAAAATTGACAAAATAAATTATTAATTCTATAAAATTTCAAAAATGCTTCTCTCTTTGCACACAGTTATTGGCTTCGCCAATAGCATAGTGTGTTATTAAAATGACATTTTAGTTAATTTGGAGTTATTATAAAATAACACTTTTTTATATTTTAAAACTCAAACTATGAAAGTTTGAGTTTAGTATCAATCTGGTGGAGCAGAGGAGAATTGAACTCCTGTCCAATATATCCTATCATACAACATCTACAAGTTTAGTAAGATTTGTATTTCATTATCTAACCGGCTCTTAACATACCTATTAAATAACTATCTTAGTAAAAATTCGTTAACTTAACCCAAGAATTTAAGTTAATATAGCTTACTATATGATCTTTTATCTTACTACGTAAGCAAAGTAAGTAAAAGAGCTCCTAAAGTCTTTCTAGACTATGCAAATGCTGGAGCAAAGCTATATTCAGCTTTGTCATTTAATTTTAATTGTGAGTTTAAAGTTCTCCAACTACTTGCAGTCATATTTAGTAATACATGTCGAAACCATTACTGCCCCGTAAGTAGATTATAGCATAAAAAAAGTAGAAAATCTACTTTTTAGCTTTTTTCGACTCTTTTCGCTTTTGAATATGGTAAGCAATAATAAGTTGTAATCTGTAAGGAATTAATCTAGTTCCAAATATTGCTAATTTCATTCGGAAAGTAGGGATGATGATCATTTTTCTTTCCATAGTTTTATCTATAGCATATTTAGCAACCATTTGACTATTAGCTTCTTTAACACTAAATTTTCCATGAGCTACATCATTAAATTCAGTTGATACAGGACCTGGGCATAATGCACTTATAACAACATTACTATCCATTTGGCGTAATTCTTCATTAATAGCCATTGTTAATTTTGTTATATAGTTTTTAGTTGCATAATAAGTATTTAATCTAGGACCAGCCATAAATCCAGCACTACTACAAACATTTAAAATATAACCATAATTTCTCTTAACGAAATCTTGTAAAAATAACTTTGTTAAAATATGATAACATTTAATATTTAAATCAATCATCTTAAGTTCAGTGTCTAAATCAGTTTCATGGAATAATCCAAATAATCCAAAACCAGCATTATTAATTAAAAAGTCAATATTATCATCTTTAAAACGATCATATAACTTATAAACATTACTTTCTTTAGCTAAATCCATAGAAACAGCTGTTACTTTAACATTGTTCAATTCTTCTTTTAGCTCTTCTAATCTTTCTTTTCTTCTTGCTACTAAAATTAATTCATGGCCTTGAGTAGCTAAGTATCTAGCCATATCTCTACCAATTCCACTTGATGCCCCTGTAATTAATACTTTCATTATAAACCCTTCTTTCTACTTACTTTTCATCTCTAATAGTATATCACGTAATTCCATTGCGCGCTCAAAATCTAAATTCTTTGCTGCTAATTTCATTTCTTCTTCAATAGTCGCCATAATTTCTCGTGATTCTTTTTTTGTGATTTTTTTACTAGTTGATTTTGTTTCAACTTCATTACTAACAACTTCTTTAATTTCTTTAATAATTGTCTTAGGAGTTATATTGTGCTCTTTATTATATTCTTCTTGAATTGATCTTCTTCTGTTAGTTTCCGTTATAGCTTTATTCATAGCTTCACTTATAGTATCTGCATACATAATAACATGACCATTACTATTTCTAGCACATCTACCAATTGTTTGAATTAAACTTCGGTCACTTCGCAAGAAACCTTGTTTATCAGCATCTAAAATACATATTAAACTGACTTCAGGTATATCTATTCCTTCACGAAGAAGATTAATTCCTACGACAACATCATATTCTCCTAATCTTAATTCTCTTATTATTTTTAATCGCTCTAGAGTTTTAATCTCATTATGCAAGTAAGCAACTTTTAAATTCATTTCTTTTAAATAATTAGTTAATTCTTCGCTCATTCTAATTGTTAGAGTAGTAATTAAAACACGTTCGTTTTTCGCTTTCCTAATATTTATTTGTTCAATAATATCATCAATTTGTCCTTCAGTTGGTTTTATTTCAATAGTTGGATCTAATAGTCCAGTAGGTCTGATTATTTGATCAACAACTTCGTTATGTACTTTTGCCAATTCGTAATCGCCAGGAGTTGCCGATACAAAGATTGCTTGATTAATTTTTTGTTCAAATTCAGCAAATTGTAATGGTCTATTTCCTAAAGCACTAGGAAGTCTAAAACCGTAATCGACTAAAGTCTGTTTACGCATTCTATCACCATTAAACATTCCTCTTACTTGCGGTAAGGTAACATGAGATTCGTCCACAACAAGTAAAAAATCTTCTGGAAAAAAATCGATTAAACAAGTAGGTGTTTCACTAGGATCACGTAATGCTAAATGACAAGAATAATTTTCTACACCACTACAAAATCCAGTTTCTTTTAACATTTCTATATCATAATTGGTTCTTTCTTTAATTCGTTGGGCTTCAATATATTTACCATTATCTTCAAAAAACTTTAAACGTTCTTTTAATTCGTTTTCTATTCTTTCTATGGCCACTACCATTTTTTCGGGACTTGTTACATAGTGACTGGCTGGAAAAATGGAAATTGATTTTTTGTTACTAATAATTGCTCCAGTTAAAGGGTCGAATGTACACAATCTATCAACAACATCGCCAAATAATTCTATTCTAATACCCTGTGAACGTTCACTTGCTGGAATTATATCGATTGTATCACCTTTAGTTCTAAATGTACCACGATGAAAATCTAATTCATTTCTTTCATAAGTCATATCAATTAATTTATTTAAAATATCATTTCGATTAACTTTATCATTTAAATTTAAAGTTAACATATTTTTTTCATATTCTTCTTTTTCACCAATACCATATATACATGATACAGAAGCAACTACAATTACATCCCGATTATTAATTAAAGCGCTAGTAGCAGCATGACGTAGTTCATCAATTTCATCGTTTATAGATGAATCTTTTTCTATAAATGTATCACTGCTAGGTACATATGCTTCCGGTTGATAATAATCGTAATATGACACAAAATATTCAACATGATTTTCTGGGAATAATTCTTTAAATTCAGCATAAAGTTGTCCTGCTAAAGTTTTATTGTGCGCAAGTACTAGGGTAGGTTTATTTACTTCTTTGATTACGTTAGCTATAGTAAATGTTTTACCAGTTCCTGTTGCTCCAAGTAATACTTGTTCTTTTTTTCCAGAATTAATGCCATCAACTAACTTTTGAATAGCTTGTGGTTGATCTCCACTAGGTTTATAGTTTGAGTGTAATTTAAACATATTGCACCTCTTTTCATTTTAGTTTCGATAAAATATACATTTTTTATACTAGTTTTTACTTAATCATTTATTACTATTATAAATCAAATTTCGTAATTTTTTAATATCTAATGTTTTATTTCAACATCGTTAAAATCAAAATATTAAAAAGGTAAATCATCTATAGGGTTAATCTTAATTTCATTAACTGGTTTCTTTTTGGTTAATTTAGGACTTTCAATTTTATTAGCTTTAATACAGTTATCAAATTTTTCAAAAATTCTATTTAAAATGTCATCTGAAAGCTTTTTTGGAAAAACTACTGTGTTGGCATTTATTTTTAAGGTCGATTCAAATAATGTCTCTTTATCTAAATCTGGATATCTAGTTGCTGCGATTAAACATATACGATATGTATTTTGCCATGGAGTAAGCTTAAAATAAATACGGAAATAGTGATCTTCTTGAATTAAACTATGATTGTCGGCTTTGATTAATTCTATAGAATATAAACCATAAGAACATTTACTTACTATAAATGCATTATTTTGATTTAAACTATCAATGAAAATTTTCTCATCAAGTAATTTGTTTATACATATTCTTTTTAAAAATTCCAGTATGCATTTAAAGGATAATAAATGATTATTATTAAGTTTTTCTCGATATTTAAAACTATTATCTTGTTCTGGAAAGATATTTTCAGTATTATCTTCTTTTTTTTGTTCTGAATAATTAACTTCTATTTCAAACTCTGTATTATCAAAATTGCTAATTTCAAAATCAGCTGGATTCCAGTCCCATTCAGATGATAGTTCTTTTGCAAATAGTCCTGCTTCTAATAAAGAATAATTTTTAAATATATTTGTAGTTCCTAAATATAATTGATTATGATTATTATCAACAATATATTCAGTTAAAATTTCATGTAAACGATATTTTTCAAGTCCAATAAAACCCTGATTACCTAATCCATAAAAGTTTCTCAAAGTTTCTCTGAAATTTTTCTCTAATTTAAATCCTTCATAAATATTTTTAAATTGTTCTGGTTTTCTCTCAACAAGCTCTTTATCTGCTTCTATAATATCCCCTAATAAAATCTTTTCTATTAAGCTTCTTTTTAAATTAAACTCTGTTTTACTCTTACAATACCTGTTTACACATTCTTCTACAATAGCTTTAATATCTAAAGGATCTTTTCTTCTATATTTATAGTCGGATGTAAAATCAAATTTATGCCAATAGGTTTTATTGTTTGCTATAGTAACCATATAATCATTATAATAGTTAGGGTCTAAATTAACGAACCATTTTATTTTTTTTCCAACTCCATCTTTTTGTTTTTTATCTAAAGAATAAAAAGAGTCTAATTCTTTTAAAATTAATATGCGTTTAATAATTATATAATTAGTAATATCTTCACATATAAAATTAAGGTGATAAGAATTTTCAATAGAAAAATTTACTAACTTACAGATTTCATCATAAGGGAGAGTTCTTGGTATTGTTATGATACGCCTATTAACAAACTCGTCAGTAAAGTGTACGTATTTAGCTTTGTCAGTAGAGAAACACATAATTTTAGAATAATCTATTTTATTAACTCCAGGTTTTATCATGAAAAGACCAAACGTTTCTTTAATTATGTTTGGGTAGCTGTCATAATAAATGCTTAACCAAAATGGGAATTTTAAAATTTTAGACCAAGGAATAGCAGAGCTATGTTTAGAAAAACTATAAATATGGTCTAATGGAGCTTTATCGATAGCTGGACACACGTGATAAATTTTATTATATAAATTTTTTATATTATATAACAACGAAATAAATACTTCTAATTCTTTAACGTCGTTTTTTGATAATGCTGGATGAGTATAGTTTATTGCATTAAGTTCATCACGCATAACATAACTATCTTTATGAATGATACCATTTTCGCTGTTAGATCGATTATTATATAAATCATACTTGATGTTTAAAATCACATTAAGTAATCCTTTATCGTGATTTAAGTCAAAGTCATACCAAATAACTAATTTTTCATTAATATCTAATTTTTCATAATCTTCTGTATGCCCTTTAGAATTGTTATTGAAATAATAAGGGGAGTTACTATTAATTAAGTCAAGATCGCATGATTTTAGTAATTCTTTGTATTTACGAATACAACTTTCGAGTTTTGGTTGTAAGTTAGCTTTTCTTTTGGTGTTTTTTGCAAGAATATGTTCTGTTAATGCTTGTTCAAATAAATCGTAATTTTCAAAAGCTTCAGGGTCTAATCCTTGTACTTTTCTTCTTTTAATTAAAGCACGTTCTTCGGCTTTATATTTTCTTTCCTGTTGTTCTTTATATCTTATACTTTCAACTTTAATTTTTTCAATTTCCTTTTTGATTCCTTCGCGGATACTAACTAACATATTCCAATTATACGTATTACTAACAGTGGGCAAAATTTCTAGCGTTTTTCTATCAATTGTACTCAGAAAAAAATCATTAATAAATTTTATTTTTACTGACTTTAAATCCACTATATTAGCAACTGCTTTACTTAATATGAGTGCAATATCGTGGGTAAAAATATAAAACTTGTTTTTTCCGTCATCTATAAAAGGAAGTTCAGATATATATATTTCATTCATCGCTTTATGATATTCAAATTTTAATTGACCATCATATTTTATACTTTTTATTATAATATTTTGGGGAGATTTCAATAAAGATTTGATTTCAAAACAAATATAACTTATAACATCATCTATATTTTTATCATAGCTTCTATAATCATATTCAAAACGGCAACCGGATTCAAAATGCTTTTCTAAATCTGTTAAATAAAGATCAATCCCAGAATACATAGGATTTGTTAATAACATATCAAATCGCCCCCTATTACATACATTTAAAGATTAAGAAATGTATGTAAATAATATATTAAAGAAATCTTACGATCTATTTTATCAAAGTTTATTTAATAAAACAAGAATATGGATATATGTTTAAAACGAAATGTTTAAAACGAAACAATTTACACTTCTATAAAATTTATGTTGACAAGTGTATTAAATACACATTATAATGCGATTGTAGGGAGAAATTAAAATGCAAGTGAAAAATCCTTTGTACAAAGATCAAGGTATTCATGTCATAACTTCGATATTTACCGTTATAGATGGCGTGACAAAAGTTTTATTGGTAAAAAGAAAAAATAGTCCATTTAAGGACATGTGGTCTTTAGTTGGTGGAGCTTTATATAATAATGAAGATTTACTCGAAGGAGTAAAAAGAGAAATGTTTGAAAAAACAGGAATAGTCAATATTGATACGTATTTTTCTGGGGTGTTTGGTAAAAAAGATCGTTCTCCCGTTAAAAGAATGATTGCAATTACTTATATTGGTATTATTGATAGTGAAAAGGTTTCTTTTTTGAAAGAAACGCTTAAGACATCAAATGCCGATTGGTTTGCAATTGATAAAATCCCTAAACTTGCATTCGATCACAACGAGATAGTTAAAGAGGCGCTTAAATCCCTACAAGAGAATATAGTTAATACGGATATTCTTAAAGCGTTATTTCCAAGTGGATTTACCATTCCTGAAATTCAAAGGGTGTATGAATCTATTTTAGATAAGAAATTTGATCGAAGAAACTTTAGAAAAAAATTGCTTAGTATTGATTTAATTCAAGATACTAATAAAGTAAGGAATTTTAAAGGTAACAAACCCGCTAAAGTTTATAAATTTAAAAAAAGTAAAATAAGCAAAAATGTATTCTAAATACATTTTTTATAAAAATCATAAAGTGTAAAAAATACGCAAAAGAAAGAAGGATAAAATGAAAAACTTAAATTATGATAAAGAAATGCAAAAATATTTTGAAGGAAATCGAAATTTATATCATCAACTAAAAATATTGGATGCCAAGAAAAATGAAATAAGAGAATTACAAGCGAAATATGGATCTTTAAATAAGCCAATTGTTATTACCATAAGTGGGACGCCAAGAGCAGGAAAAACAACTTGTGTTGAAAATTTAGCAGAGTTTTTTAAAAAATGTGATTTAAGAACTTCTGTTTTAGAAGAACCGGCTGGTTTGATATATGCAACTTTAAAAAATAGAGAAGAAAAAAAGATTTTATTACAAGATCGAATCGGTTTTGTTGAAAGACAATATGAAGTTGGAACCCAATCTATCAAAAGTAAAATTGAAGAAAATGATATTTTAATTTGTGATCGAGGTAATATCGACCCTTTTATATGGTATGATATGTATTATCATATGGGAATGATTGATAAAAGCCGATATTTCGAATTTTTAAAACTATTACAAGAAAAAAGAAATTATATTGAGTTGTTTTATGCACTTTATACAAGAAGTAATATATCTATGATTAGAGATTACATAAATTCTTTATCCATTGAACCAAGAACTACTATGAATGCAGAAAATGTAGAAAGATATAATGAAGCCCTTATGCGAATGTATCAAATTATCGGTATCGAAAAAGAAGAATCGATGTTAATAGATACCTCTGATAAGGAAAGAATGGATGCTTCAATAATAATTGCTAACGATGTACTAAAAAGAATAAAAGCATTGTATTAGGAGGAAAGTATGTATTTTATAAATGAAGTAAAAAAGAAATATAAAAATAAACAAATAGAAATATATGTTGATATGGATGGTGTCTTAGCTGATTATAGTATTTATAATCCTTATGATTTTAAAAATAAAAGACCAGTTAAAACAACTATTAATATAATATATGAGTTAACTAAATTAAAAAATGTTTCTATTAATATTTTATCAATTTGCAAAAAAAATGATGACATATTAATAAAAAAAGACTGGCTTAGAAAATATACCGAATTTATAAATCAAGAAAAGTGTTATATCATTTCCAAAGAAAAATATCCAAACTCCAAATCAAAAGAATTAAAACTAAATTTTTTAAAGTCTAAACTTACTCCAACCAACAAAATAATTTTAATAGATGATGACAATGAAATACTTCATTTTATTAAGAATAATTTACCAGAAGTTGATGTTTATCAAGATTCATCTATAATTGATTAAAGGCTAGAATTTCATAATCTAGTCTTTAATCAATTGCTTTTTTCTATTTAAAATCATATCTTTTTTTAAAACTTTACTTAATCCCTTATAATTAATTTTATAATTTTTTAATATTTCTTTTTTATTAAATAATTTTAAATTATTTTCTTTTTCTATTTGCTCAATCATATATTTAATCTTTTTAGGTTCAAATAATAGAAATAATTGTTCAAAAACTTTTAATAATTCTGGAGTCATTTTAGAAATAAAACATTTAAATTCTGTTGCTTTAGAATACGCTGTATAATCTAAATTGCCAGCTTTTTCAAAAGATAGAGGTTGAGTTGCTAAATTAAAATGATCAAACATTTCTCCGTGATCAATGATAGTTAAACAGCCAGTGTTATCATCATTTAATTTAAAACCAAAATTTACTATACTTCGATATATATTACTAAAGATTATATCCATAAAATGCATTAGGTATACTTGAAACATTATTTCTTGAACATTGGTAAATCTGTTATAGTTGGCTTTTTGAAATTCTAAACATTCGCCAATATTTTTTAAAGTAGTTCCATCAATTCCTAATTCATGGGCCCAGAAAAAAGCGTGTTCAATTTTAATGTTATTACTTAAAATACAACTAGCCTCTGGAATGTATTGATAATCGGGACAAGATAAACCTATTATATTAGCTATTTTTTTACCAAATAGTTCTTTAACTATATTACTTTGATCACAACATTTCATATGATAATTACCGCTACTTAAACTAACATATTTATATTTTAGATTTTTTTCATGTTCTAACTGTTTTAAATCATCTTTTGTTAAATAAATCATATTTCACCTCAATAAGATAATATTTATTTTATAATAAAACATACAAAAAAAATGTCGAATTATAAATGCTTTTGTCTAGATAAAACGACATTTTGTGATGGTAAGTCTTCTGCTCCCGGAATAAAATCGAGTTTATAGTTATTCTGATATTTTTTTAATATTTGAGGAATAAAACCATTCTTTTTTTCGTCTTCAATAGTCCAATTTAGATACCTATATTTCTTTATTTCTGATGGGATTGGTAAGTTTAAAGCTTGTTTGGTAGCGATATAGGATAATTGAAACCCATAAGCCATCTGTAAGAAACCATTAGAATTTAACATATTTTCTATTTGTCCAGTTGCAAAGCGATTAGCAGCAGCCACATTATCTAATTTAGGAATTGATTTATAATATTGAAAAATATTATCAAACATAATTAAATCATAAGTTTTTCCTTCAAATTCAAAAGGTATATCTTCAATCTCACATATATGATAATCTATTTGATAATTATTACTATTTAATATTTTTTGTAATCGATAATAATCTGTTTCATTATATATACTTGATAATCTAGCTAAATAATCTTTATTAATATAGTAATCTGCTCTAAAAAGTCCATTCTTTGTTCCAATAAATCCAAAATTAAACTGTTGTAACTCATACCAATACCCAAAGGGAATAGAATCCATTTTATAAATTAAATGATCTAATATTTCATCAGCTAAAAGAAATCTATTTTCATTACCAGTTAAAAATAAAGTAAATCCTTTAAAATCTAAATTTTTAATGGCTGTTTTTACTAATTCAAAATACATATACTGTAAAACATTTTTATCAAAACAATCTATTTTTTTATAACCTTTTAACAATAGTTCAAATGCTAGTCCGCCTTGCGAACCTACTACTAAAGCACTCTTATTATCCTTGTTTATATCAAACAAATTAACCATATCTTTTAAATTAGATGTAGGTGCTAAATAAATAGATGAATATCTTGAGAAGGTATCTTCTTGTTCTACCGGTTTATGCAATAAATGAAAACTTTCATCTAGAGCTTCCGTAATATCAATTTTATTAACTTCCATAAAAAAATCTCCCTTTTTTGTTGAGAGATATTCTATATAAAAAGTTTTCGTTTGTCAAATAATTATCTTAAACGATGTCTAATAGCGCGTTCTAATGTTTTACCAGTTTCGATAATCTCTTCGTTTACTCGATTGCTAAATATTCCTAAATTCAAAGTATACTGATTTAGTTGTTTCATTTTTGCTTTAGCTGCTAACTCATCATTTTCTTTATATTGCAATTCACCTATTTCGTAATTATTGGAATTAAATGGTGTCATATAACCTTTGTTCTGTAAAATAATTTTTTCTCTTTTTAAATCTGCTAACATTCTTTGGAGTTGCTTTAAAAACTTTGCGGCAACGTCTGGCTGATGTTTTACTACAGCATTTAAATTTTTTATTGGTGCGGAATTTTTATTAAATAAATTAAAAATTTGATTTTCAACAGAATTTCCTGATTTTATTTTAAATTTTTCTAAAAATCTATTATATAAAACATTATGCCTATTGGGGTCATCGGCATACAAAAACATTGTTGAAAATTCATGATCTATACTAGATGCTAGTTGAGTTATTTTGCAACCTACAGTTTTAAAAATGATATTTTCATAATGAAAATTTTGGTCTGCTTTTAATAAAGATAGTAGTATTTGTAATGCAAATTTTTCACAAATCTCCTTGTTATCTTGAAATATTGGCGTTTCAAAAAAGAAAGAGTAATCATACAACTTTTCGCAATAGTTAATATATGAAGCAATATCAACTGACTCATGAGGATTAGCTAAATAGTATTCCAATAAATTTACTAAATCTTCATTTTTATTAACAATGCTTTCAACGACTGTACCATGATGATAATATTTTGGATTTAGTTCTTCAATTTTTTCGCACACAGCCAAGTGATATAATGGTGTTTTTTCGTCAAAATAAGTTTTTATGATATGAGACCAAACAACCTCGCTATAAGCAAATAAAGGCGTACTAAGCGGTTTAGTTTTTGATAATGGTTTAAAAATAACTTCTTTTCCATTTTCATTAAAAATAGGAAAATGTTTTTCGCTTTTTACTTTGCCAACGGCTTCTTTAGCCAAATTACCAATTCTTTTTTCATAATCAAAATGTTTAACGTTGAAATCTATTCTCATAAAAACCTCCTTCTGGACATTTAGTATATAATAATGTTTTAAAATATGCAATTTTTTCTGAGATTTGCTTGCATTTTTAGGATTTTACTTTTATTATAATTAATTGGTGATAAGTATGGCAAAAAAGAAAGAAGTAAGAGAAAGTATTGAAAAAATAAAAAATAATAAGATTATGAAGAGTGTTGGAGAATTTAAAACATTTATTTCTCGTGGTAATGTTGTTGATATGGCTGTTGGTGTTATTGTCGGTGGAGCATTTGGGAAAATTGTTACAAGTTTAGTAAATGATGTTTTAATGCCTTTAATTGGAACTTTAATGGGTGGCCTAGATTTTAGTAACTTAAGTATTAAAATTAAAGATGCTACTATTGCATATGGGTTATTTATTCAAACAATAGTTGATTTTCTAATTGTAGCAGCTTGCATTTTTATGATGGTAAAAGTTTTCGAAAGATTTAAACACAAAGAAGAAGTAAAGGAAGAAGTTACAAAAGCTCCAAAAAAATCTGATGAAGTACTACTATTAGAAGAAATAAGAGATTTATTAAAAAAGCAAAAATAGGAAGTAGATGATAATATGTTAAAAAAAGAAGATAAAGAATTAATCGGATATTTAAATAATTCTGAATATATTACCATTGATATGATTAATGATGTACGTAATGCATATTTCTTGAAGCTTCAAGAAAATCATATTAAATCAGTTATTCTAGATTTGCTGCCACAAACTAAATGCGTTGAAAAAATTATTAATAGTATTTATGATGAGAGAGATTATTGGCAAACTGTAGTAGGATACTGGCTTTTTAAAAAGTTAAAAGAAGAATTTCCTAATTTTGATTTTTATCTTCCTGATGAAGAGCCAAAGGCTATAGATTATGAAATTGTAAGGAAGATGCAAGCAACAATATTAGAGGGAGAATCTAAAATTGTTGATGTTATATCCTTAAATGGTGATATTGGGGTTGTAAAAGAAACAAACCGAATTATTAATACTACCGGAAATCTTGGCTTAAAAGACATAGAATACTTATATATTACAGAAGGCGCTTATCGAAGTATAAATAAATTGTTAAATGATATTGATGAAAACCAAAGATTAAAAAGAAATGTGACTAAATCCTTTAGTACAATAATTGGGGTTGAATATAACAATCCTACCGGAGCCAAAATATACAGCAATTGCATGCCGACTAGATATCATAGCTTTAAGTGTGAAGTAATGAGTTCTTTATGGGTAATTAATGGAAAAGATCCGGTTCGATTATTTGAATTTAAAGATAATTATGTTAGAGAAAATAAAGATTTTGATAGCATACTTAACAATGAGAAAAAAAGAGCAAAAGAAGCAATAAAAAGGGAAAGAGTAAATAAAAAGTTTCAAGTAAATAAAAAATAATTGAAACTTTTTTTTCTTTATAAAATATCATATATATGTTAAAATATGTTAGAACTTGCCCAGTTGCCAAGCGGTAAGGCAACGGACTCTGACTCCGTCATTTCGTAGGTTCGAATCCTACCTGGGCAGCCAAATATAGAGGTGAAATTAATGACAAATAAAGAATTTGCAGAAATACTAATTCCAAATGTAGAACATGATTGGGAATATTATGAACAAAAATATCCAAAAAGAAATCTAAAAGAAGGAGCAATGGTAACAAGATTTGCCCCATCTCCAACGGGATTTGTTCATATGGGGAGTTTATACACATCATTTTCTGATTTACAATTCGCTCACCAAACTGGTGGCGTAGCTTATATAAGAATAGAAGATACTGACCAAAAAAGAGAAGTAGAAAATGGCATTGAAGGAATTATTAAAGATTTCAATGATTTAAATATAAAATGGGATGAAGGTCCTTCATATGGTGGAGAATATGGTCCTTATATCCAAAGTGAAAGAAAAGATATATATCAAGCTTTTGCTCGAAAATTAATCGAAGAAGAACTAGCTTATCCATGTTTTTGCTCTGAAGAAAGTTTAGACATTACCAGAAAAAATCAAGAAATAAAAAAAGCTAGAATTGGTTATTATGGAAAATATGCTCGTTGTCGTAACTATAGTAAAGAACAAGTTATGGAAAAAATTAATAACGGCGAGAAGTTTATTATTCGTTTTAAATCTCCGGGAAATTATGATAATAAAGTAATTTTAAATGACTTAATCAAAGGTCGTATAGAAATGCCTGAAAACGATTTAGATATCGTTATTATAAAAAGCGATGGTCTACCAACATATCATTTTGCTCATGTTGTTGATGATCATTTAATGCGTACTACGCATGTTTTCCGTGGTGATGAATGGGTGTCAAGTTATCCGATCCATGATCAATTATTTAAGGTGTTAGGTTTTGAATTACCAAAGTTTGGTCATATAGCACCTATTACAATTAAAGATAATGGTTCAATTAGAAAATTAAGTAAAAGAAAAGATCCTGAAGCGGCTATTTCTTATTATTATAAATTGGGAATACCAACAGAAGTAATTAATTTATATTTAGCAACTGTCAATAATTCAGCATTTGAAGAATGGTATACTAATAATCCAACTTTAACTGTTGATGATTATGAATTTACTTTTGATAAAATGCCAGTAGGGGGATCATTATTTGATATAGATAAATTAATGAGTATTTCTAAAATTTATTTCAGTAGACAAAAAAGTGAAGATATTTATGAAAATCTTTTAAAATATTTAGAAGTCAATGATTTAGAATTTTATGAATTAGTTAAAAATAATAAAGAAAAAACTATAAATACACTAAGTATTGAAAAATATATTGCTAGACCAAGAAAAGATATTGCGTCATATAGCGATTATAAAAAATATTTCTGGTACATGTATGATGAATTATTCACAAAAGATGCTTATGATGAAATAGAATTTAAAGAATTCTACAACGGAGATATCTTAGAAGATTACATAAATAATTATTATAATGAAAAAGATGACAAAGATACATGGTTTAATAAAATAAAAGATCTAGCTGAAAAACATGGCTTTGCTAAAGAAGTTAAGGCTTATAAAGCCAATCCGGAAAGCTATAAAGGACATGTGGGAGACGTATGTGAATTAATTAGAGTTGCAATTACTTCTAAAGTACAGACTCCTGATCTTTATGAAATTTTAAATATCTTAGGAAAAGATACTTTAAAAGAGAGAATATCATTATTTAAATCTGTAAAATAAATAAGAAACATTGTAGTTTAAAAATTTATATGATAAACTATTAATGTTTTCCTGACCCGTTGGTGAAGTGGTTTAACACGCTGCCCTCTCAAGGCAGTATTCATGGGTTCGAAACCCATACGGGCCACCAATGAACAAGCTAAAACGACTTGAGAGAAAGTCGTTTTTATGTTATATAGTTTATAAATGAAAAAATCTTCATACAATAAAAATGGAACACTTAATTTTGCTATGTTGAGTGTTGTCTATTAATGTGCAATCACCTAAATAGGTTAGGTGATTGTTTCTTTTATACTAAAACCATTGTGTCAAAAAAGTTGGCTGCGCAATAAAAATAATACTTTCATATTTGAATTTCTTGGGTTTCATTATCTTTGATTAATTCTTTAACAAAGATAGAAGGATTAGACTTATTAACATATAAAAATACATAGTTTTTAGTTCTTGTTAAGGCGACATAAAAAAGTCGTCTTTCTTCATCATAAGGATATTTTTGTTTATTATTAAAAAATATTTTTTCTATTTTAGAATCTTTTAATTTGATAGGAAAACCATAACAACTATTTTCTAAATTAATAATAATTATGTTGTTAGCTTCTAACCCTTTTGATTTATGCACAGTTAAATAATTTACTTGAGTATCTATATAATGATTTATATCAAAATTATTTCGACCTAAAATCAAATAATTTCCATACTTGTTATTTACGTATTTTAATAGTTTACTAAACTTACTTTTTCTGTTTTTTTCGTTGTAATAAATAATTTTTATTGGACAATGTAATCTTTTATTAGATATTAATTTTTTATTAATTTGAAACGGATTTTTTAAAATAAAGTTAACCGATATGTTAATAAGTTGTTGGCTATTACGATAAGTATTTTTTAATTTAAAAGTTTTAGGATTAGTAAAATATTTCTTGAAATTTAAAAAAATATTAATATCACAGCCATTAAAACGATAAATGCTTTGATAATCATCCCCAACCACCAATAACTTTGCCTTACTTAATCTGATAAATTCTTGTAAGAATTTAACTCTTACCAAAGAAGTGTCTTGATATTCATCAACAATAACATATTTAGTATTTAGCTTATATTTAAAAAGGTTATTGGTGGCCTTAATAATCATATCATCAAAATCAATCGCATTAGTAGAAGTCTTTTCTTCTTCGTACAAATAATACAAATCAATTATTAAATATAAATAACAAAGTAAAGAAAGCCGCTTGAAAAATACCTTGTTTATTTTATTTCTAATTTTCATAAAATCTTTTATTGTAAAATCATTAGTATGACACAACATTAAGGTTTTCTTAACCATCTTTTTGTAAATTAAATAATCTTCACTAAATAATTCTTCATAATTAGAAATGCCAAAAGCTTTGCAAATTATTGCTTTAGTTCTATTATTACAACTATAAAAATACTCATTTATAATAAAATCTAAGTAATTATCGGAAACTATACTTGATTTATCAACATAATTTAAAGCTAACTTATGAAAAGTAGAAGTATAAACATTATAGATATTATTATTTTCTAACGCCTTTTTTAGACTATTGGCTGATTCATTAGTAAAAGAAATCGCAATAATATCTTCTGGAGCTATTTTATTAACATTTATTAAATATTTAATTTTTCCAATCATTGTTGTTGTTTTGCCACAACCAGCTCCAGCAATTACAATAGTATGATCTTCATTGCTATAAACAACTTTTCTTTGGTATTTATCTAAGGGATAGCCATTAATGTTATCAAGCAACTCATGATAAAGCCTATCTTGTTCTTTAAAATATTTTTTATTATTTTGATAAGCAGACGCTCTATTTATAGTACGCACTTTCTTTATATCTTGTTTTTTTATATAAGAATATTTTGGATACATAAAAACCTTTCTATATTATCCAAATGCTCTTAAATCTTATCATAATAATCTTTCTTTGTCTAATATTTTAAGTTATAATATTACTAGGTGAAGATAATGCAATTAGCAGTAGATTTAAATAAAATTAGAGATAATATAAAAGAAAATATAAAAGATAAACTTTTTAATTGGATAGATGTAAGATATAACGCATATGGTTTAGGTTTAGATATATTAGATGAAATATTAAAGATAGATAATATAGGAGTATTCACAAATAATTTATCTGAAGCTCTAAAAATTAGAAATATTTTTAAAAAGACTCCAATTATTATTAGTGAAATAGCAGATATAGAACAAATATATGATGTCATAATGAATAATTTAATATTAGTTGTTAAAGATTATGATGAACTTGAAGAAATTCAAAATTTAAAAATCCGTGATGAGCTCCAATTGTTTTTGCAATTAAATATTAATAACTTTGAAGATGGGTTATCAACAAAATATTTTTATAAAGCTATGGAGTTAATAAAATATGAAAAACATTTCAATTTAAGAGGAGTATATGCAGTTGTTAATAATGCAAAACATAATAGTTTAGATAATTTGCAAAGTATTCTGGCAAGTAATTCAATGACTTCATTTGTTATTGGTAAAAAATGTGATTTTGTGTCTGATGGTTTTTTAACAAACGATGTTTTTGATAATGCAACAAAATCTTTTGCAGTTGTTGATAAGTGTACAAAATTAACTAAAAAAGATATATTTGTTGATAAAAAAGTACGAAAAGAGTGTTATGGTATAAAACTTAAAATCAATGGAGTTATCAACACAAAAAACAATAAATTTAAATTAGATGATAAAATTTATAAAAAAATTAATCTCAATGAAGAATATTTATATTTAATAGGAAATGAACCATTAAAAGTTGGAAAAAAGATTGACTTGACTAACTATTTAATTAAAGATAGTAATAATAACTGGGAAAAAACATACATTTTAAACGGAAAAACGGTTGAATATAATAATTTTAATTAAAATTTTGCAAAAATTAATTGACATCTTTTAACTAAAATGTTATATTTAATTACGTCCAGTGTTATGGGCGCTTAGCTCAGTTGGTTAGAGCACCTGCCTTACAAGCAGGGGGTCATAGGTTCGAGTCCTATAGCGCCCACCATTTTTTTGCCGACATAGCGTAATTGGTAGCGCAACTGACTTGTAATCAGTAGGTTGGGGGTTCGATTCCCTCTGTCGGCACCATTTACGGAGGGATAGCGAAGTGGTCAAACGCGGCAGACTGTAAATCTGTTCTTTCGGGTTCGATGGTTCAAATCCATCTCCCTCCACCACGGTATTGCCTCGTAGCCAAGTGGTAAGGCATCAGACTTTGACTCTGACATTCCGGTGGTTCGAACCCACCCGAGGCAGCCAGATGTCCCGTTAGCTCAGCTGGTAGAGCATTTGACTTTTAATCAAAGGGTCCCGAGTTCGAATCTCGGGCGGGACACCATTTTAAATATTAACTGACGAACGTCAGTTTTTATTATGCAAAAAAAAGATAGTCGTTTAAATAAGACTATCAATTTTTTTTGATTAAATTTAATTTGATTTTATCATTTTCCGATAAATTATTTAACAGCTTATAATACTCACTCATATCAAAGTTACAAAAACATTTTATTACATAATCATATGCAGATATAAAATCACGTGTATCATCAAATGCATATTTTAATTCAACATTAATAAAAAAATCTTCATCAAAATATTCATTATAATTTTTTTGATAAACATAATAGTAAGATAAAAGTGCTGCCATGATAGTATTCAGTATTTTTTTATCTTCAATCTCATATAAGATATTTCTTAAAACAGGGTTAATATAATGAATTGTTTTTAAACTGTTTTTTACTAAATTAAATGCATAAAAGAAATCATTGATGTTTTTAATTCTAATTTCTTTTAATTTGTTAAAAATTTCTTCCTTTTTTTGCTGATATTGAAAGTGTTCTAACTCAAGTTCTAGATTTGGATGGAATTTTCTATAAATTTTAATTCCTTCTTCTCTTTTTAAAGTCTCTTCCATATAAGAAATGTCATCATAGTCTTCAATTGTTTTGTCGTCATCTTCTTCATGATATTGCAGTTCTTCTTCAATGACTAGATCTAATAGATCGTATAAGTAGGTGTTTTCCTGATTTTCTATACTACTAATTAAAGTATCCTTATCTAATTCAACAATCATTTCTATTAATTCATCATATATTTCTTCATATTCATTTTCATCTTCTGCATTTTCTAAATCTTCATAATAATCGCCATCACCCGCTATTAAAGTATAATAATGAATTATAAGTAAAGATAGCAAATTTTCGTATTCATTCCTGTTAGTAAAAGATAGAGCTTGGATTTGATCGTGAATTTGATTTTCAACTTCTCCGATATACTCTAAATTATCTTCATTTTGATCAAAATCCAATTGAGCTAAATTATTTTCATTTTTTAAGTGCTGACAACTTTTTTTAGCATCTTTATAAAATTCGTTAATTTTATTCAACATATCTATTAATAAATTAATAAAAATCACCTCACTCATATAGAAATTTAATGCTTTATATTATATCATAATTATTATAATTTTCTAGTTGAACTTTAATAAATAAACTTGCAAACAAAATATAAATTAGTATAATATAAAACAAAGAGGTGGATTATGACAAAGAAAAAGAATAAGAAAACTGTTAAAAATAAAAAAACAGATAAATTTTTAATCGTTGTTGGAATTTTACTAGTTATATTATTAATAATAAGTTTAATTAAAGATAATAAAGAATTAAAAGATAATAAGTCAACTGAATTAAAAGAAGAAATAAAAACAACTGAAGCATTTAATAAATCTACTTTATCAGAAGTATTAGAACTTATAAAATCAGAAGAATTAACATTTATTTATATTGGTTATGAAGGTTGTGAACCATGTGAATTATTTGTTCCTAAAATAGTAGATGTATCAAAAGAATATGGTATTGAAGTTAATTATTTAAATTTTAAAGAACTAGATAAGAAGTCAAAAGAGTGGTCAACATTTACTAAAAAGTTGACTAAGAAACAAGAAATTGAAATAAAAGGTAAAGATGCGGTTACTAAAACAATCGGTGCATTTCTAAAAGATGAAGGTTATACTCCAACATTTGTTATCTTTAAAGATGGCAAATTGATTGATGGTTATATCGGAGGATTAAGTAGAGCAGAATTAAGAACTTTCTTAGATGAAGCTGGATATAGCAAAAACGCTTAAAACGTGTCAATAGTTAAGTTTTACAAAGTTGACAAATCTGCACAATAAAATTATAATATATCCCGTGTAGAGAGGAAGAAAAAAGTATGGATTTAAGTAATGTCAATAATTTATTAAATGGTTTAGGAATTAATTTAGTTGTAGATAATGATAGTAAAAAACAAATAAGATTATTTGATACGGATAATAATGAAGAAATGGATGTAAAATTATATGCTAAATGGATTCCAAGTAACCGAGAAATTTCGCTTATAGGGGTACCTTATATGGAACCATTTAAAGATTATATTAATGATAGTAATATTTTAAATGCCCACTCATCTATGAAGGCAGTTGGAGTTTCGCTAGCAATTTCTCATAAAAATCAAAATCAAAATAAAATGCCTTATGTTAGTTCGATAGAATATGCTTTAATAACCCCAGAGATAACGACTTTTTATAAAGCGGAAGTTATTAATGGTGTTTTGTCGTTGGAAAAAAGTAATAATGTTACGGACGAATATACAACGATTATTTCATCTCCTAATAAAGAATATACAGAAATTGATATTAATGGAGATTTTGCTTACTTTGATAAAGAACGATTTGGTGGAGATGAAGATAGCGAGATAAGTTATAAAGATGTTGCCAAACTTATTCAATCAGATGGAACGCTTAACACACTTATTTGTTATTATGCCAAAGAAAATAGCCATTTAAATCAGATTGTTACTGGCTTAAATGAAGCTTTATCATCAAGAAATGTTTAAAAAATAAAACATTGATTTTTAAACAAACTTATAATATAATTAACATGTAGTTTTTTCTTGGATTAGAGATTCTCCAATTCTAGTCTACGATAAAACCGAATAATAAAATAAAGGAGGAAACTAAAATGGCTTTAAGTAAAGAAGAAAAAGCAAGCATCATTAAAGAATTTGCAAAATCAAAAAATGATGTAGGAAGTTCAGAAGTTCAAATCGCTATCTTAACAAAAGAAATTAACGATTTAACTGAACACTTAAAAGAACATAAACATGACTTCCATTCAAAAAGAGGATTGTTTATGAAAGTTGGTAGAAGAAAGAAACTTTTAAGTTACTTAAAAGATAAAGATGTAGTAAGCTACCGTGAAGTAATTAAAAAATTAAATTTAAGAAAATAGGCACTAATAATATTAGTGTTTTTTGTTTTATAAAGGAGTGAGAAAATGAAAAAATTTGAATTGGATTTTTTAGGACGTAAAATCGTTGTAGAAAATGGTATGTTAGCAAAACAATCTAATGGATCAGTATTAGTTAGATATGGAGATACAGTTGTTTTAACTGCTGCCGTAATGGGAAAAAATGCTGTAACACAAGATTTCTTTCCACTACAAGTTTTATATCAAGAAAAATTATATTCAGTAGGAAAAATCCCAGGTGGATTTATTAAAAGAGAAGGGCGTCCAAGTGATGAAGCAACATTAGCTGCAAGACTAATTGATCGTCCAATCAGACCAATGTTTGATGAAAACTTACGTAATGAAATTCAAGTAGTAAATACTGTATTATCTGTTGATCAAGATAATTCGCCAGTAATGACAGCGTTATTTGGTTCAAGTTTAGCTTTAGGAATTAGTAATATTCCTTTTGATGGTCCAGTAGCAGGAGTTGTAGTTGGAAAAATTGGTAAAAAATATATTATCAATCCAACTGCTGATGAATTAGAAGAAAGTACTTTAAACTTAACAGTAGCAGGAACAAAGGATGCTATTTGTATGGTTGAAGCTGGAGCAAACGAACTAACCGAAAAAGAAATGCTGGAAGCAATTATGTTTGGACATGAACAAATTAAAGTGTTATGTGAATTCCAACAAGAAATCATCGATGAAATTGGTAAAGAAAAAGTAGAACTTACTTTAGCAAAAATAGATGAAGATTTAGAAAAAGCTGTTACTGAATTTGCTAAAGACAAAATGTTAGAAGCTATTCAAATTAAAGATAAATTAGAAAAATATGCTAGAATTGACGAAGTAAAAGAAGAAACAATTGAAAACTTTACAGAAGTTTATAAAGATGAAGAAAATATTGATGACTTATTAAAACAAGTAAAAAAAGTTGTTGATAAAATTGAAGGTGATGAAGTTAGACGCCTAATCACTGACAAAAAAATTAGACCAGATGGACGTAAGATGGATGAAATAAGACCGTTAAGTGCTATGATCGATTTACTTCCACGTACTCATGGTTCAGCTGTATTTACAAGAGGAGAAACTCAAGCCCTAGCAGTTACAACTTTGGGAGCTTTAGGAGAACATCAAGTTTTAGATGGTCTTGGATTAGAAGATACTAAAAGATTTATGTTACATTATAACTTCCCAGCTTTCTCGGTAGGAGAAACAGGACGTTATGGTGCTCCAGGAAGAAGAGAAATTGGTCACGGGGCCTTAGGAGAAAGAGCTTTACTTCAAGTAATGCCAAGTGAAGAAGAATTCCCTTATACAGTTAGAGTAGTAAGCGAAGTATTAGAAAGTAACGGTTCAAGTTCACAAGCAACTATTTGCGCAGGATGTTTAAGTTTAATGGCAGCCGGAGTTCCAATCAAAGCACCAGTAGCAGGAATTGCCATGGGATTAATCTCTAATGGTAAAAAATATACAATTCTAACAGATATTCAAGGCTTAGAAGATCATATGGGAGATATGGACTTTAAAGTAGCAGGAACTCGTAAAGGTGTTTGTGCTCTACAAATGGATATTAAAATAAAAGGAGTTACAAAAGCAATCTTAAAAGAAGCTTTAGAACAAGCTAAAAAAGCACGTATGGAAATTTTAGATGTAATGGCTGATGTAATTGAGTCTCCACGTGAAGAATTAAGCGAATATGCTCCAAAAATTGAAACATTTACAATTAATCCAGATAAAATCAAAGAAGTTATTGGCCGTGGTGGAGAAACAATTACAAGAATCATTCTAGAATCAAGTAATGTTGCTGCTGTAAACGATAAGGATGCTGTCAAAATCGATTTAGAAGATGATGGTAGAGTAATTATTTATCATTCTGATAAAGAAATAATTGCTAAAGCTCGTAAGATGATTGAAGAAATAATCAGAGAAGTTGAACCAGGAGATTTATATAATGGTGTAGTAACAAAAGTTGAAGACTTCGGATGCTTCGTTGAATTATGGCCAGGATGTGAAGGATTAGTTCATGTTTCTCACTTAGCTCATGAAAGAGTTGAAAAGCCATCTGATTTATTTAAAGTTGGCGATGAAATGGTTGTTAAAGCTTTAGGGTACGATAATCGGGGAAGACTTAATTTAAGTCGTAAAGAAGCTTTACCAAAATCAAAAGAAAATAAAAAAGAAGAAAAGAAAGCCAAAAAAATAAAAAAAGATAAAAGTGAAAAATAATTTTTAAGTCTAAAAAGCATTTAATGACATAATTTTTACTAGAGGTGAAAATTTATGTTAAAGAAAATGCTTTTTTTTATGATAATGCTTTTTGT
>JAFSEY010000006.1 GCA_017435485.1 Bacilli bacterium | reverse complement strand
TAACTCTTCACTACCCATATTATCTAAAATATCTTCTCTATAATTTAGATTTTTTCTCTTAGCTATGTCATTAGCAGTTTCACCATTATATAAACCTTTGTAACCAGCATTATGAAACTTATCAAAATTTTTAACTCCAGAATTTTTAGCAGCAATGTTTAATGAATAATTCCCTTTTCTAGTCAAATCTCTTTGATAAAATCTTTTTTCTATTTCTGTTAAATTGGAATATTCTTTTTCACTTAGTTCTTGTTTTCTAGTTTGAATAGCAAAATATGTTTTGGCTAGTGCAATTGTTTTTTTTCTTGAATCACCATTTTGGGCTATTAAGTAACAAGCATATCTTGTCAAATGATAATCAATTATTCTTCTTTTACCGCCATTTACATTTATTGACAATTTCCCGACCTCGGGAAATTGTTCATTTGTGTCAACATTACTAATTTGACACGCTATCATGGCTTGCTTAATTACTTAAAAAAAATTGTCCCATTTTTCATATCCTAATACTTCTTGTAGTTCTCTTGCTTTCCAATATTCCTTTCCATATTTATCAATATGTTTAATATTTTCAAAAATGGCGCTATTTATTTCTAATTTATTCATATAATCAAGCCTTTCTATTATTGTGTATATCCTTTTGTTTTGAATATTACATAAAATATATTTGAAAGTCAAAAAACAAAAAACCTGTTTTTGTTTTTATGTTTTGGCAAAAAATAATTTATTAAATAAAAAAGAACTATCTTTTGTAAAAATAGTTCTGCAATAATTTTAATTTGCTATCTTTTTATAAAATTCATATCTTTTCTTCGCAAATTCAATTTGTTTTGCTAATAATTCTTTAGCTAAATTTTCATCTTTTTCTAAAAGAGTTTTGTATCTTCTTTCGTTATTAATAAACTGCTCATAAAGTTCAAAGTTTGGTTCTTTAGAATCAAGATATAATTTTTCTTCTTCAGGATTATATCTCATTAGAAGATTATAACCAGCTTCAACTGATAGTTTTTGTTCTTCTAAAGCATTAGTCATACCACCTTTAATACCTTGTTCAACACATGGACTATAAGCAATTATGATACTTGGACCATTATGAGCATCAGCCTCTTTGAAGGCTTTTAATGTTTGAAAATAATTAGCCCCTAAACTTACGGAAGCAACATAACAATTTGGATAAGCCATAGCAATTCTAAATAAATCTTTTTTGAAAGTTTTCTTTCCTTCATTAGCAAATTCGGCAACTTGTCCCATCTTACTTGATTTACTTGCTTGACCTCCAGTATTAGAATATACTTCGGTATCTAAAACTAAGATTTTAATATTTTCATTTGTGGATAAGATATGGTCTAAACCGCCAAAACCGATATCATAAGCCCAACCATCTCCTCCAATTACCCACACGGTTTTTGGAGTCATATAATTTAGTAAATTTTTTAAATCATTAGGTATTTCTTTATTTTTTAAGTTATCAACAATTTCTTTAATTTTATTATAATCTAATTTATTTTCTTGATATAAATCATATAATCTTTTTACTTCATTATCAACAGATTCATATGATTTAGCAATAATATCTTCAATTTGTTTATGTTTTTCTTGATAGGTTAAATGCATTCCTAAACCAAATTCGGCCGCATCTTCAAATAAGGAATTGGCCCAGTTAATACTATAAGGAGTACTAGGAATACTGCCAGCATAGATTGATGAGCATCCTGTCGCATTAGCAATTGTTATTTTATCTTGGTATAACTGTGTTAGTAACTTAATATATGGAGTTTCTCCACAACCAGCACAAGCTCCACTAAATTCAAAGCGCGGATTACATAACTGACTTCCTTTTATCGTAAATTTATCCATCACTTGATCATTTTGATGAGTTTCAAATAATTTATCTACTCTATCTTGTTCTTCATAAGTTGGCGTAGTTAATTCTAATGCTTTATTACCAGCTTTTCCCGGACAAGCTTGTACACATAGTCCACACCCAGTACAATCTGCTTCGCTTATTATAATTTCATATTTATATTCGCTGTTTCCTAATAAAGTTATTCCTTTTTCATTTTCTTTATCAACAATCGGTCTTATAACAGCATGAGGACAAACTAAAGCGCATATTCCACAAGTTGTACAATTTTCTTTAATCCAAGAAGGTACAACATTACTAATTTTTCTTTTTTCATATTTTGATAATTCGTTAGGAAAAGTACCCGTTTTAAATGGAACTAAATCACTTACTTTTAAATTATTTCCTTCTAAAGCATTTATTTTATCGTAAATACTTTTTTCTCTATTAAAAATATTTCCTTTAATAGTAAAGTTATCAACTACCGTTATTTTATCTTCGATATTAGTTAATGCATTTATATTGTTATTTACAATGTCATTTCCTTTATTACTCAATACTTTTTTAATACTTTCCTTAATTAATTCTTCATAGTTATTAACATTTAATAATTTTAATATTAGTAGTTGCATAATTTTATTAATTTTACCATTAATGTTATTTTCCATAGCAATTTTTTCAGCATTAATAGTTATTGTTGTTATATTTCTATCTTTGATAATCATTTTATCTTTATCTGTTAATAATTCATTTAGTTCTTCAGGATTTTTGACAGTGTTGATAAGTAGATATCCATCTTTGGCTATATCATCCAAACATGATATTTTATCAAAGTAAGCATCTTTAGTTACAACAACAATTTTAGGATTCGTTACATAATATGGAGCATTTATTTTATGATCAGATATTCTTAAATGACTTATAGTAATTCCCCCACTTTTTTTAGAATCATACTGAAAATATCCTTGAACATATTTATTTAGAGAGTCATGTAATATCTCTAAAGTATTTTTACTAGCACTAACCATTCCATCAGATCCAAAACCATATATTTTTAGTTCTTCACACTCTAGATTAACATTTAAATCGATTGGTTTTAAACTTAAATTAGTTACATCATCTTCAATACCAATTGTAAAGTTATTTGAAGGATTGGTTTTTAGCATTTGAAAAACAGCATTAATTTGGGCTGGAGTAGTATTTTTACTAGATAAACCATATCTTCCTCCGACCACATTAATATTATTTGGAACCGATGTTTTAACATCTTGATATAAAGCTTCTCCATTGCCCGAAAAATCTTTCGAACGGTCTAAGACAGCAATATTAGTAACTGTCTTAGGTAAACTAGCAAGTAAATATTTTTGACTAAATGGTCTAAATAAACGGACTCCGATAACACCAACTTTTTCATTAGTTTCGTTTAACTTATCCACTACTAATTTTATGGTATCTATAACACTTCCCATAGCCACAATTACTCTAGTTGCATCTTTAGCCCCATAATATTCAAAAGGTGCATAATTAGTATTTTTTATCTCATTAATCTTTTGCATGTAATCACTTACAATATCAGCAACATTATCATAATCTTTATTACGAGCTTCAACGGATTGAAAGTAAATATCTTCGTTTTGAGCCATACCTTTTTGAATTTGATTTCCATCATTGATACTGCGTGATTTAAATTCGCTAATTTTTTCATAGTCAACTAATTTTAGAATATCAGTATCTTTTAATTCATCAATTGTATTAATTTCATGACTAGTTCTAAAGCCATCAAAGAAATGTAAAAATGGTAATGATGAGGATATAGCACTTAGATGAGCAACGGCTGCTAAGTGATTAGCTTCTTCCACATTAAAACTAGATAGCATACAAAATCCAGTTTTACTGGCTGCATAGACATCAGTATGATCCCCAAAGATTGATAATGCATGAGTAGCTATAGTCCTTGATGCACAATGAATAACTCCGGGAAGCATTTCCCCGGCTATTTTATACATATTAGGAATCATTAATAAAATTCCTTGACTAGAAGTAAAGGTTGAAGCTAATGATCCTGTAATTAACGCACCATGTAAAGTTCCAGCTGCTCCTGCTTCACTTTGCATTTCAACCACTTTAACTTTTTGATTATATAAATTTTTAGTATCTTTATTTGACAACAAATCCACTTGGGAAGCCATTGGGCTTGAAGGTGTAATTGGATAGATACTACATATTTCACTTAATAAATAAGCAACATTACTACAAGCTTTATTTCCATCTAATATTTTCATGTTATCACTCTTTCTATTTTTTTGATTTTGGAAAACTATAAGATACATTCTTAAAAAGCTCTGCCATTTCAGCTTCTTCTTCAGGAGTTATAGGCGGAAGTTTATCTTTATTAGCTAGTAAATAATCCATATAGTCTTTAGCTTCTTTAGTCGAATTAAATTTTAAAGGAGGGTAATTAATAGGATCTTCTTTACTCTTTTTTAAATAATCTAGCTGGACAACTAATTCTTGAGCTTTATTTTTCTTAGCCATTTTCTCTTCTTTTAATTCTTGAGCTAATAATTTTTTCTGCCCTTTTAACTCTTCTTTTTCATATTTTACTCGTTCATTAGGTTCAAATATTTTATGCTTAGGAGCTATTTGCGAATTTTTTAATATTTCTTGTTGAAAACCAGATACAATTTGATTATATACTTCTGTTTTGGTTAATTCAAATAAATATTGTCTTCCATACGGAAATGTTTTTTCATAAAATATTTTTATTTCATATGGATATTTTGTTTGTACTGTATATAACAAAGGACATACTTCTCCGCTTTTTAAATGGCCAGTTCCTACCTGAACTATCTCAAATATTTTACCATCCCATAGTATTTCATCACCATATAAATATTTTTCTGAATCTTGCATCTTTGTCACCTAATCTTTATTTAATTATAGCATATTTAATATTATATTAACCATATTAATAATAAAAGGAGCAAATTAAATGTTAATAATTGTTGGATCAAGGCGTGAAGGAAATTGTCATAACTTAGCAAAAAAGTTGAAAGAAAAATTTAATACAGAAAGAATAAATTGTGAAATCATAACCCCTGGTAATCAAAAGATCCATATTTGTACTGGTTGTATGGATTGTGATAAAAATGGAGTTTGTGATTTTAAAGATGATATGAAAGAAAATATCGCTCAAATTAAAAATGAAGAAATAATTATGTTTATAACTCCGACAAGATGGAATCTATTGTCAGGAGATTTAAAAATATTTATGGATCGCTTAAATCCTTTGTATTCTCGTCAAGAATTGAAAGGAAAAAAAATGATTGCGGTAAGTGTTGGTGCAAAACCCAAAGAGCTTTATAGTACAGAGGCTTCAACTACATCCTTAATTAGTTTTGCAGAAAGTGCAGGAATGGACGTTATTTTAAAAAGAGACTTTAATAATTGTTTAAACTCGACTGATATCTTAAATAAGGAAGAGGAAATAAATACATTCTTTGAGGAAATAAAACAAAAGACTGTTTAAAATCAGTCTTTTTAAATACCAAAAATTAATTTGTTACATAAATTTAATTATGAAAAACAATTTAGTTAATATTTTAATTTCTTATAGTAATAAATTGTGGCTAATAGTTTCTATTTTAATTGTATTCTTAGGCATATATTTTTCGATTAAATAAAAAGGAATTCAATTTAATTTTTTTAAAATTATTAAATCAGTTTAAAAAAAAGAAGTTACTAAGGGAATTAACTCTTTTCAAACTTTAATGTTATCGCTAGCCGGAAGAATTAGAGTTGGTGTAGACAACGATACAGAATTTGATCGAATTATAAAAATGGTACATAATATTATGGTTAACTCTATTAATCAATTTGATAAGATTCGCAGTAATTTTGAACAAGAATTACATCTAACTCGCAATGAAGTTATTAGAGACAATAGTAAATTTAATTTGGAAGAAAATAGGTATAATATAGCAAACTTGATAATTAATGGTTATCTAACTCATCCAATTCCTTTAGTTAAGCTTTTAGATTATCCACAAGAAATTTAAGATATGATTGTTAATATTTTACAGGATAATTTAAAAACTAATCAAACAAATATTATAACGTTAATAGTAATGGCAAGACAGGCTATCGAAAAAGAAAAACAAAAAAGTTTTGAAGGACCTGAAATAGAAAGAAAAAAATCCAGATTTAAGAAATAATCTGGATTTTTAATTGTTAATAATTATTAGCTTTTCTTTCAAAATAGCTTTGTGGATGAGCACATACTGGACATACTGCTGGAGCTTGTTTGCCAATTACAACATGTCCACAGTTACGACATACCCAAATAGTATCTCCATCGTTTGAGAATACCAAACCTTCTTCAATATTGCTAATTAATTTACGATATCTTTCTTCATGTTCTTTTTCAATTTTAGCAACACCTTCAAATAATTTAGCTATTCTTTCGAATCCTTCTTCTCTTGCTGTCTTAGCAAATTCATCATACATGTCTGTCCACTCATAATTTTCACCTGCTGCAGCATCCGCAAGATTTTCTAAAGTATCAGGAACTTTACCACCATGTAATTCTTTAAACCACATTTTGGCATGTTCTTTTTCATTGTTAGCAGTTTCTTCAAAAATTGCTGCTATTTGTTCATAACCATCTTTTTTAGCTTTACTAGCATAATAAGTATACTTATTTCTAGCTTGACTTTCTCCAGCAAAAGCTGCAATTAAATTTTGTTCTGTTTTACTTCCTTTTAATTCCATAATTTCTACTCCTTTTCTTTTTCTAAACAATCATTACAAATTCCTTTAAAATTAATTTCATAATCATTTATTTTACCAAATTTATTTTTAAGAGATATTTTAATATCTTCAAATATATCAATTATTTTATGACACTTTGTACAAAACATATGATTATGTTTAATATTTATTTGGTCATATCTATCGAATTCTTCAAATTTTATTTTTTTAATTAAATTCTCATTAACTAAGTTATTTAAATTACGATAAACAGTACCTAAACTAATATTTTTAATTGATTTTAAACTCTCTTTGTGAATTTCTTCAGCACTTAGATGATCCTTGCTATTATTTACGATATCAAGAATTAAATTTCGCTGCTTGGTAACTCTCATGATCTCTCCTTATTAGTAATGATTACTAATAATAGTATATCACATTTATTAAGGAATGCAATAATTTTAGTCGTTTTTATTTGTTGGCGGTGTCAATAATCGAGTTAATTCATCATCATAAGATGATTTTAAAACATTTTCTTGTTTATCAACTGCAAATATTGCATTTTTTAAGGCATTAAAATCTATTTTACCTTCACTATTTACTGGAGCCACTATACTTAACGAGCCTCTTTCACCAGTTAAAGTGTTTAAAAATTCACTTTCATTATTATGAACAATTTGAATAAATTCTTTGACCATATAGCATCGATGTTTTACTGAATTTAAAATAACTTCTCCTTGAGGATTTATGAGAATAGTTCTAGTCTGGCTTCTTGCATAACCATCAGTAAAGTGTTTTAAGATACATAGATAATTATTTGATATAAAATAACCAAATCCTCCGTCTCCAAGACGCAATTCAAAATCTTTATAATTAATACTAGGCGCAATTATATTAAAATTTTCATCAATAAAATCCATTTGCCCTGTTATAAAATTTGCTCCATAACCGTAGTTATAAGTATGGTGATAATTCACATGGTTATAATTAATTTCCTTTGTTATGCCAGAACCAACGTTTAATAAATAAGTTTGGGGATGATTGTCTTTTTGAGATTGTATTACAAAAATATTTTCTTTTTTACTATCAACACAATCATAATTAAATGCAGATATAGAAATAGTCTTTTTACCATCTTTGTTATAAAAATGATATTCTTTTAATCCTTCTTCTAAACTATCTGTACCAATAAAAGTAGTTGGAATCCAGTATGGATGACCTTCAATTCTTAAGTGAGACATTTGCTTTCCAGTTTTAATATTAAGATATATATGAGTTCCAATGTCTTTACCATTTTGCTTAAAAGGAACTAGTAATTTTATTATATCCCCTAATATTTCTTTATCTATTACTTTAATTAAACCATCTACTGTTATTTCTTTTTTTATAGTAAGATCTGCAGTCATTATTTTTATTTTGTTTTTTTCAATAATAATTATATTTCCATTATTATACTCGGGATCTGCAATTATATCCCCGCCTTTTTCAAAAGTTTTAATTTGCATATTTTTATCAATAATACTGACAGAATTTTTTCGATTTATTATGAGATGATCATCTTGGTAATAAACAAAGCCTCTAATATCACTTAAAATTATGTTTCCTTCACAATCAACAATAATTCTTTTTTCGTCATACACAGATTCAGCTGATTCTTTATTTCGAAAAACATAAAGATTATCATTTAAAGATTTTTCAAACTCATAACCATCTATAGAAAATATATTTTTTTTACTTTCTATATTGTATAAAATATGAGCTGCTTTATGAGTTAAGATTTCGATTGTTCTTTCATCATGCTTAAAAATCCGGTAGCAATTACTATCTTCATATATTACTTTCATCTCATCTAAATCAACAAAACAATTAACATAATTTTTTAAAGCTTCTGCATAAGGTTTTCCGTTCATAAAAAATATTTTACCTATAGCATCATACTCTGATATGTCGTAATGCTTTTGATTCGTTTTGTTTATTAATATTTTTTGACCATTTTGAAAATAAATCCCTATAAAATCATCAATAAAAAATATATCCTTTATTCCTATTCTATTAGTTAGCTCATTTTTATCTTTGTTTGCAATATTTGATTCCATTGTTATACCAATCCATCCAAAATTTTATTAAAATATATTATAACTATTACAAATTAAATAAGCAAGATTTTATTCTTGCTCTTTAAGTTCATTCTCATAAAGTTTTTTATAAGTTTTGCTCTTTTTTAATAATGTACTATGTTTACCCTTAGACGTTATTTTACCATCTTCAATTAACATAATTCGATCTGAATCAACAATTGTTGATAAACGATGAGCTATTATTAAAATAGTATATTTAGTTTTTAAATTATTAATGGCTTCTTTAATTAAAGTTTGCGTTTCATTATCTAAAGCACTTGTTGCTTCATCAAATAAAATGATTTCAGTATCTTGAACAAATGCTCTAGCTATGGCAAGTCTTTGACGTTGTCCACCTGATAAAGTAACACCACCTTCGCCTACAATGGTATCGTACTTATCAGGTAAGGCTTCAATAAATTCACTTAAACAAGCTAAGCGACAAGCTTCTTTCATTTCTTTATCAGTTAAGTTTTCTTTAACTAATCTTAAATTATCTTTAATTGACATATTAAAAATATAAGGATTTTGCGAAATAATGGTGATGTTATTACGAATAGAATATTCATCTAATTCTTTTATATCAATACCATCTAATAAAATTTGCCCTTTATTTATATCATACAACTTGCATAAAAGAGAAAATATCGTTGTTTTACCAGCTCCACTTTTGCCAACAAACGCTACAGTTTCATTAGCTTTAATTTTAAAATTAAGGCCTTTTAATACTTCATTACTTCCATAGCTAAAATAAACATCTTTAAATTCAAAATTTCCTTCTACTTTATCTAAATGTTTTGTTCCAAAAGTTTCTTTTTTAAATTCATTATTACCTAATACGGAAAAGACACGATTGCAAGATAAATTAAAACCTTTAACCTCGGTTAATAAATAGCCAACATTATGAATTAAATTGCTTAATACTCTAGTTCGATAATTATATAAAACAATGGCAGATGCTAATGTGATTTTATTTTTTAATAAAAAGATAACCAAAATAACAATTAAAAGAAATTGAACTGCTGCACTAACTATACTAGCAACACAATTATATGCCATTTCAACATTTCTCATATCAAACTGACTTTGGGTAAGTTCGTCAATATTTCCTTCTACTTCTGTTAAAAATGAATCTTTAGCATGAAGCATCTTAATATCTCTTATACCCCTTACTAATTCTCCTACAAGTCCGCTTGTCTTTTCTCTTTGCTTACGATAGATTTTATCTTTTTCATTAACGTTACGTACTTTAAATAAGTGAATCGCTGTTAAAATTGCTGAACTAATTAAATAAAACAAACAAACTGGTTTATTAATAATATAAATTGCAACAAATATACCGATATCAGTAAGTATGCTAGTTAAAAATCCCATACCTCTTGTAAAAATTAGAGGCATTTCTGAAGTGTCACTGCCAACTCTTTGGATAAAAGTGCCGCTAGTTTGAGAATCTATATCCGTAAGTTCAATTTTTAATATTTCTCTAGCTGTAGCAAGTTGAATGTTTTTAGTAGTTCCTCGAAAAAACACTTGAGTATTTTTTCTCAAGATCAAATGATTAATTGCAGCGATGATTTCAACAACGAAAATTATCATAGATGCACCTAGTAACTGGATATATAAATTATCAGCTAAATAAATTAATTGATTGGCTCCAATGATTGGTAAAAATATATTTATAATAATAAATGTTAAGGACATTAAAGAAAACATTATTAAATTTTTCTTGTATTTAATTCCAAACTTATATACTTTTTTTAAATTGGCAAATGTTTCTTTCATACTACCTCTCCTACTATAAGCAGTATAACACATAATTTAATAAAAAAAAACAAATCCAAAAAAGATTTGTCCTTTAACTTTGCGTTTGTTCATATTTAAATAATTCTTGATATTTTTTACATCGAGTAAGTAGTTCATCATGCTTACCAACATCGACTATTTTTCCCTCATCAATAACAACTATTTTATCACATGAAATAACCGTAGATAAACGATGAGCAATTATTAAAATGGTTTTTTCTTTATCTAATCCATAGATAGCTTTTTGAACTTTATGTTGAGTTACATTATCTAAAGCACTTGTAGCTTCATCAAATAAAATTATATTTGATTTTTTCAGCAAGCTTCTTGCGATTGCTAAGCGTTGTTTTTCTCCTCCAGATAAAGTTATTCCACCCTCACCAACTTCTGTTTTAAATTTCTTTTTAAATTCTAAAATACGATCATAAATTTGAGCTTTTTGACAAGCTTCTACTAATTCCTTTTTAGTTGCTTTTTTGTTAGTAATTTTTAAATTTTCTTCAATTGAAAAATTAAATATATAAGGATGTTGAGGAATTAAAGCAATATTATGACGCAGTGATTTTAATGACATCTTTCTGATAGATACTCCATCTATTAATATATCACCTTTTTTTAATCGATATAATCTAGTTATCAAATTAAATAATGTACTTTTTCCGCTTCCACTTACTCCAACAAAACCTACTCTTTGTCCTTTATCAATTTTAATATTTATATTTTTTAACACTTCTTCTTTATCATATGCAAAGGTAACATTTCTTATCTCAATATTTCCTTCTAAGGTATTTATTTCAATTCCCTCATCTATTTCTTTTTTAAAATGATTACCTAAAACTTCAAAGACTCTAGTTGCACTTAAGTTAAAACTTTTGATTGATCTAATAAAATGGTTATAGAAAAACATTAGACTTTCTATTCGACCTTTGTACATATATAATACTAAAAAGTTAGCTGGAGACAAATTTTTTAAATATACTAATAATGTTCCAACAATAAAGAATACTACATCTAGGAAATCTCTAATATTTCCATATATTAAACTATAAAAGCGATCAGTTTTTAACATTGCCATTTTTTCTTTATTTACTCTTTCAAGTTGGCGACGAGTAACTTTTAAAATTCCTTCTTCTGCATCTAAAAGTTTTATATCCCTAATTCCCCTTATAATTTCCGATATTAAACCAGTTTTATTTTCCCGAACACGACGAAAATCTTTTGATTGCTTAAAATATTTGTCACGATTTTTTTTATCAATATAACTTATAATTAAGGAACTTAATAAAAAATAAATAAACATGTATCTATTAATTATTAATACTGCTATTACTATGCCTATATTTGAAACTAAATCTATAAAGCTAGATGCAAGTGACGAAAATATATCTATAATATCATTTGTATCATTATTAATACGATCTATAAACGTCCCACTAGTATTTTTATCTATTTCAGATGTTTCAATTTTTAATGTTTCTTCAAACATCTTCATTTGAACATCTGTAAGAGTTTTAACAATATATAAATTATTAATATAACTTAAAAAATATGAAATAAAATTTCTCGTAATCTCTACTATAAATACAAAAACAGCTGTTTTCAATAATTGATCTAGAACTCCATTAGACAGATTTAAAAGTAGTCTTGCTGATAAAATTGGTGTTAATAAACCAATTCCTGATAATATAGTTGTTAAAAAAAACATGACAAATAAACTTTTTTTACTATTTTTAACAAAAAACCAGGACATTTTTAAATTAGTTTTTGTTTCTTTTAATTCTTTTTTCAAACTAATTTTTTCTTTTTTCATAGTACACCTCAAACACGATGTTATTATATAGTTTTTGTTATAAAATAGCAATATTTATATGTTTACATATATTTAACATCTACAGTAAATTAGGTTTTTACTTTTTTATTTATTATTTTATAATTAATTTAGGTGATTATTATGAATAAATCAAAAAATATTTTGTATTTAGCTATCGGATTAATAATACTAGCATTACTTACTACATTATTCATGGATGACGGATTAAGCCAAAAAGTAGTAACAGTAATAACTACTGTAACAGCACTTGTAGGAGCAATAGCTTTATTTATCCAATTTAAAAGAGATAAAGACATTAATGAAGCGGAATTTATTTTAAGTTATGGAAAATATTTTCATGAAGTAGATGGCAATGATAAGGTTTTTGCTAAGCTTGATAATGATATGAATTCTTTAACTGATGAGGATCACGAGGGGATTGTCAATTGTCTTGTTTGGTGTGAAGGGTTGTCCGTTTTGATTCAACAGGGCGTTATGAATCTAAAAATTGTCGATAATTTATTTTCCTATCAATTTTTCTTAATTGTAAATAATAAGTATGTTCAAGAAAAAGAGTTAATACCTTATGCTGAGTATTATAAAGGTATATACGCTCTACATAAAATATGGTCAGATTATAAAAAAGCAACTGGACAACCAATATTTAATGAAGAATTTAGTTTAGAAAAAGCCAATAATTATTTAGAATATGTGCAAAAAGGAGATATTTTCGACCAAGAACATTTTTAACAAACAAAAACAAATTGATTTTTTTATCAATTTGTTTTATTTTATAGGAACCATATTTGAATAAACTTTTTTTAAATAATTATCATTATATTTATTGTCAATATAAGTCCAAAATTTATTATTACGAGTAATGTTGTTTCTTCTTTCCTTCATACGGTAAACCGCTATAAAAGAAATTATAATGTCATATAGTAGAAATATTAATTCACCTACACTTATGACTATTAAAAATAATTTAACTTTTATTTTGGCAAAGAAAGTTATAAAAGGCAATAAAAATAATTTATATGCCATCGTTGTAACTAAACCAAACAATATAGAATAAATCAAGTTTACTCTTCCATTTAAATTAATAGGAAATTTCGTATAATCCCACGATTTGGTGGCAAAAATTTTTTCTTGTAAGAAACTTGATATATATTCAATAATTGTACTAATTAAAACACCAACCATAAATATTTCATATATTTGACTTATTTTTAACAAATGTATTACTAAAACAATTAAGACACCGGTAACTCCGTATATAGGAATAAAAGGTTCGTAAATCAATCCCTTTCTACTTTCTAATCTACCATTTTTAATAAAACACCATACTGTTTCAATAATAAATCCCAAGAAATTTCCCAAAATAAATATCCAAAAATAGCATAATAATATTTTCAATTGATCACTTCCTTTTACTTTCGCTTGGATGGTATAAAATGCCGTACAAATTTATATTTATCTCGATTTAATATATACAAATAACCAAATAGACTAAAACAAGTTGCTCCTATAAAATTTACAAGTAAATCTTTCATAGTATCATTTAATCCAACATCAAGATAACCATCTTCTATTATTATAGAATTATCATTTGTAAAAATCTCAGTCTTTATTATATCATTTATCCTAATAACTTTATTACTATTTTCTGGATCAAGCATTACCGTACTGATATTGGTAATTATTTTATCTTTTTGCATGTCTAACTTAAGATAATAATCGGCAGTATATTCATAAAATTCCCACAAAACGCCGATAGTCATCGAAAAACAAAAAGCAACAACTGCAACAAAGAAAGGTGACAAATTAAGTCCTTTGCTATTTTTATTTAATAAGTCGATTAAAGAAAATCCTATTCCTGCTGCTAAAAAACCATTCAATGTATGTAAAATTGTATCCCAATGAGGAATCATCATATAAAAATTGTTTATTTCTCCTAGTATTTCAGCCGAAAAAATAAACAGATAGATTATTGATTCTAATACTGTTGGTAATTCAATATTTAGTTTATCTTCAATAATAGTTGGAATTGTAAATAAAAGTAATGATAGAATACAAAGAAATGCGCTATTCCATTCTTTTCTTAAAATTGACGCACACATACATAAAATAACTAGAAATCTTAATATAAAATATACAATTAATGATTTCTCTTTTGTTTTCTTATATTTGTTTTTTAT